>JAISGK010000010.1 GCA_031263155.1 Clostridiales bacterium | reverse complement strand
TTTTCTATGTATTGCTTAATAGCCGCCAGTGGAGCGCCGCCTACAGTTGAAACGAAGTAGCTGTTTGTCCATAGTGTCGGCAACCGTGTTGTCAGTTCTTTAAATTCCTTCCGCAAAGTGAATGATGTGTATCCTTTGATTGAACGAACGGCGCGATTAATGCCGTATTGAGGATCTACTTCCATCAGCAAATGTACGTGGTCTTGCATGATTTCCAATTCAATTATATCAGCTTCTATTTCCGAACATTTTTGTATGATCAACTCCTTTAACCGCTCGGAGATAGAACCAGTTAACACTTTTCGCCGATATTTAGGACACCAAACAACATGAAACTTGCATGAGTACACAACATTGTTATTCGATTTATATTGCATAGGCATATTATACCATATGATTATTTCTAATGCAACCTGATCTTAGGATGCGGCGCTACAAGCGCGCAATAAAAAACCAGCGCCATAAGGCGCACATTCAAAACCGTGCCTTATATACCCAGCTCTAAAGCGCGGGGCTTTACGGCACATTCTGTAAATTCTACACATTCTACTAATAAACCTGGGGATGACCTCGCAATTTTCGGAAAAAATTCCGAAAATTGATGGGTTTGAGTGTATTTTGTAAAAAAATAACCATTGCGTATTTATGCATGCTGTGATAAAATCGTAACATAGATGAAATATAACTTGCAAAGGCGCAAGGATGGTTGCGGGCTCTAACCGCGCCTGTAAAACGTTACATATATAATAAAGTTTCATTCAGGTCAGACTATAAACATGCAGCAGAGACGCTGTCTGTTCTACACAGCAGCTTTTTTTGTATAATCAGATGTCCCTCCCCGCGGATCTTATCGTGGCGTTCTTGAACGGCTTGTGAGATAGACGCATTTGTAAACGCGGGTTTACTCATACAGGGCATATCAAAATTGAGGAGGAATTTATTGTGAAAGCCAAGAATTTGTTGGCTCTCGTGTTGGCATTTGCCATGCTTGCCACCGCTTGTGGCGGCGGCGGATCCACACAAACGCCCACAGACAGCCAAACCGCGTCTGCGGAAGCTACCGCTTCGGCTGGAGAGGCGATCAGTGAAACCCCAGCACAGAGCGATAGCGCGAGTGGTGTTTGGCATCCCGCGCCCGGCGAAATGGGCGAGCCATACACCTACACCCAATCCGAAGATCTTAGCATGCTTAACTATCTTGTTACCAACAAAGCTGTTGACGCGGAGGACGGTTACTGTCAGTTTTTAGACAACCTGTTGCAGACAGACCGCTACGGTATCCTTCAACCCGCCATAGCGGAAAGCTGGGAGGTTAATGACGACGCGACCGTATGGACCTTTCACCTGCGCAATGACGTAAAATGGGTTACATGGGATCAGGAGGACACGGGCAAGGTCGTTACAGCGCATGACTTTGTCACTGGCCTTAAGTATGTGCTGGATCCATATCACGCTTCTGTCAACACCTGGATGGTCACGCCATACATCAAGGGCGCGGCTGAATATGAAGCGGCCCTTATTCCGCGCATAGGCGATGTAGACTACAAAGAAAAGCGCGAAACCTACGCTGATTTCTCCACAGTAGGCATTAGGGCTGTTGATGATTTTACCCTTGAATACACAATGACTAACCCCACTGTGTTTTTTGACAGCGTTTGCACATACGGCGTTTATTTGCCGCTTAACGAAGACTTTTATAACGAGATTGGCGAAGACAGTTTTGGCTTGCCAACAAAAGAGAGTATTTTATATTGTGGCGCGTTTACCCTTACAGATTGGACTGTAGATGTAGAAAAAACACTTACAAAGAATCCAAACTATTATCAGGCCGATCGCATCCACATTCCATATCTGAGATTTTTCTATGCCGGCGATGAAATTACGCCCGCCGAGCTTTATTTGCGCGGCGAAGTTTCCGCAGCGCCCGTAACCACCACTTATCTTGATCAATATGTAAATGATCCGGTCTTATCAGAGCAGCTATATATGACCAAAACGTCCTCCGCCTCATGGTACTGGTTCTTTAACATGAACTCCAACAACCCGCAGGTAGAAGCGGCGGCCAAGAATGAAAACTTCCGCAAGGCTATATGGGCGGCGTTTAACAAAACCCCCTATCTGCAACTTACCAACCCCGCCGAAGAGGCTGTCGACGCGATGAATTCCGGTAGCTATATGCCTCCAGGTTTGTGCGTAACCGCAGAAGGAAAAGATTACACAGATTTTGGCAACCTCACGCAGTTGAGAGAAGCCAACCGCAACAGCTACGATCCGGCAAAGGCCAAAGAATTGCTCGCGACCGCCAAAACGGAACTGGGTGACGCTGTTAGTTGGCCGCTCACAATTCGTATTATGGGCACAACCTCTGAGATTTCGAAGGCCCGCAACGCCGTTGTAAAGCAAGGGCTTGAAACAGCGTTGGGAACCGATAGCATCGTTATTGAGACCGCCCTGTACACCTCTGATGTGTACTACGATTTTGTCGAAGGCGGCGAGTATGACTTGGGTATGCAGGGCTGGAGCGCGGACTACGCGGATCCCAACAACTACCTTGGCACATGGCTTAAAGATAATGATGTGGCGCGTGGCTGGGAAGAATACGGCGATGTGTACACAGAGTTTGAAAAGCTGTATAACGAAGCCGACACTACCTACAGCATAGAAGAGCGTTATGAGAAGTTCGCCGCAGCGGAAGGTCTTATGTATGAGCGCGGCGTGTTCTTCCCATTTAACTACACGGGCGGCAACTATGCCATAAGCAAGCTGCAAAACCCATATGACCAAACGGAGGGTATGTATGGCACCGGCCCTGACAAATATACCGATCAATACTATGGAACAGAACCCATTAGCGCTGAACAGCGTGAAGCCGGTATTGCGGAACGCGACGCCGCAATAGCCGCAAACTAAAAACAATGGCAAAGTATATCGTGGCGAGATTGTTACGTTCTATCGTAACAATCTTCGCCGTTATTTCCATAGTTTTTTTGCTGCTTAGGCTCATGCCTTTGTCGGGGTATTTTCAACCGGGTACATACGAGAAAATGAATGAGGCCTCTCGCACCGTTCGCCTTAACCAAGTGGGCGTTATGGAGTTGGACGGAACCATGATACACCCGCTTAAACAGTTGCTTAACTACTACAAACGGGTGTTCACAGAGTTAGACCTCGGCATTTCGCTAGAGATACAGCCAAAAGTCCCGGTTACAAAAATTATATCTGAAAAAGCGCCGTACTCGATAACCCTGGGGGTTATCTCTACGTTTATAACCCTTGCCATAGGCTGGGTGTGCGGCCTGTTGGCGGCGCGCTTTAAAGACAGGGTTTTTGATAAATTCATAATTGTATATGGCGCGTTGGTCGCGGCCATACCCGCCATAATTATTATACTGCTACTGCAATTGGGCATAACGGATCTCACCGGTTGGCCTATGATTATGAAATCGGGGCAGATAGAGTCGTGGTTTACGCCCATTATTATCATAGTATTGGCAAGTTTCGCCGGCGAGGCGCTATGGCTGCGCCGCTATACTGTTGATGAGATCAATTCTGACTATGTAAAGTTGGCCTACGCGAAGGGTTTGCCCAGCAATAAGGTATTTTTTGGACACATATTGCGCAACGCGTTCACGCCAATGGCATACGGCCTGCCGGGGTCGTTTATATTGACCATAAGCGGCTCTTTGTTGGTTGAGACTGCCTTTGGCATACCGGGAATGGGCAGATTTTTCCTTGTGGGTATTACACGGCACGACAACAACGTGGTGCAGGCAATCGTATTTGTGTATGTAATACTGGGTGTGCTTAGTGTATTTTTGGGAGATATGCTGGCTGCGCTGGTAGATCCCCGCATACGTCTTTCTCCCAACAAAACGAATCAACGTGTGGAAGCAGCGGAGACCGGGGGTGCGGACATTGGATAACAAGCCGGCGGCAAATCTGGATCACCTGAATCTAGATCACCTATTTGTTTTGCGCCCTTATGAGAAAGATGTTACGGAAATTATAGAATACTCCAATTATTCCTACTGGGGTTCTACTATTCGCACTTTTCTAAAATCCAAAGTAGGCGTGGCGGGGCTAATCATTGCGGTATTTGTAACGCTTTTTGCCATATTGGAGCAGTTTTTTCCTAACGCCGCTGGCGAAATCGCCATTGGTAACGGTTACAGACCTTACGAGTGGATACATTACTTAGCTGATATGAGCAAGTGGAAGATGCCGCCGACCGCTCTGCACTGGTTTGGGACAGATAGCGTGGGCAGAGACTGCTGGGCGCGCGTTTGGTATGGCGCGCGCATAAGTATGCTACTTGCCATTGAGGTTTCTGTGTTCGAAATATCCATAGGCTTTATTCTTGGCGCGGTGTGGGGCTATGTACGCTGGCTGGATAAATTTATGCTGGAGCTTTATAACGCGGTTATGAATATTCCGCGAATGATTATCTATGTTCTTGTGATGTATATTATGCAACCGAGCTTTCTGACCATATTCGTTTCGATGTCTCTGGTCGGTTGGCTGGGTATGGCGAAATATACGCGCAACCTGGTGTTTATTATTCGCGATAGGGAGTACAACCTTGCCTCTCGCGTGCTGGGCACACCTATTACACGAATTGTAACCAAAAATATTTTGCCTCACTTGCTAAGTGTTGTTATGCTATATCTCTCGCAACTCATAGTCAGCGTTATAGGGGCGGAAGTAACGCTCACCTTTCTTGGCGTGGGCTTGCCTCCAGAGATCCCATCGCTGGGCGTGCTCATATCCGAAGGCCGCACCCAGATAAATTACCGCCCTCACCTGCTGATTTTTCCCACGCTGGTTGTCGCGCTTATTACCATATCTTTCTACGTATTTGGCAACGCCTTGTCTGACGCAAGCGATCCAAAAAATCATACCTAAGGAGGGCGGGCGCAATGGAACCTATTTTACAGGTTAACGATTTGGAGATGCAATTCACGCTGCGCGGCAAAACGCTTAAGCCCATTCGCAAGGTATCATTGGATCTTTTTAAAGGCGAAACGCTTGCTATTGCCGGAGAGAGCGGCAGCGGCAAAACAGTGCTTACAAAAACCTTTATCGGCATGTTGGACAATAACGGAAAAATCACCGGCGGGCAGATCATCTTTGACGGCAAGGACCTGACGAAGCTGAAGACGGAAAAGGAATGGCTAACCATTAGGGGCAAGCGCATAGCTATGGTGTTTCAAGACCCCATGACAAGCCTTAACCCGCTCAAAACAATAGGAGAGCAGATACGCGAGAGCATGGTTCAGCACAATGTTGTACCCAAGGTCCAGGCCAGGCAAAAGGTTATCGAACTGCTGATGGACGTTGGCATCCCCGACGCGGTAGACAGATACTCCAACTATCCGCATCAATTTAGCGGGGGCATGCGCCAACGCGTGGTTATAGCCATTGCTATAGCGTGCCAACCCGATATATTGATATGCGACGAACCAACCACCGCGCTGGACGTTACCATACAGGCGCAGATAATCGATCTGATAAAAGTGTTGCAAAGACGGCTGGGCCTCACGGTTATTTATATCACGCACGATCTTGGCGTGGTGGCGGAGGTTGCCGATCGCGTAGCCATTATGTACGCGGGTGAGTTTGTTGAAGTGGGCACGGCGGAAGAAGTCTTTTTTGATCCAAAGCACCCTTATACATGGGCGTTGTTGTCTAGCTTGCCGCAATTTGGCGAAAAAGGCAAGGATCTGTTTACCATAGAAGGCGTTCCGCCAAACCTGTACAAGAGGATTGTCGGCGACGCGTTCGCTCCACGCAACCGCTACGCCATGGAAGTAGACTTTGTCGAAGCCCCTCCATATTTTCAGGTGAGCGAAACGCACAAAGCAAAAACATGGCTGCTTGACGCGAGGGCCCCAAAGGTTTCGCCGCCTGAAGCGATAGAAAAATTGCGGGCGGGGGTGTGGTAGCCAATATGGTTAAGGAGCTAACAGTGTCACAGTTATCAGCGCCGCAACCCGACGCGAAAAAGGCATTGCTTAAAGTCGAAAATATGTCGGTTACTTTTCGTAACGGCAAAAAGATCGTGCGCGCTGTTCGTAATGTAAGTTTTGATATATATCAGGGTGAAACGTTCGCGCTGGTGGGGGAGTCGGGAAGCGGCAAAACTACCATCGGGCGCTCGATCATTCGTCTTAACCCCATCGACAGCGGGCGTGTGCTGTTTGATGGAGAAGTGATAAGCGGGAAAATATCGGGCGAGATGCAGCGCAAGGTAGTGCGCTGCGTGCAAATGATCTTTCAGGACCCCATGGCCAGCATTAACGAGCGCGCCAAGGTAGATTACATCGTTGGCGAAGGGCTTATAAATTCAAAGCTATGTAAAACCAAGGAAGAACTTAAGTTGAAGGTGGAAAATTCGCTGCTGGACGTCGGCTTGCTGCCAGAGTTTTCGTCGCGGTTTCCGCATGAGTTTAGCGGCGGGCAAAGACAGCGCATTGGCATAGCGCGTGCTCTGGTTATGGAGCCAAGGTTTATCATAGCTGACGAACCCATATCGGCGCTGGATGTATCCATACGCGCTCAAGTACTTAACCTTCTAAACAAGTTTAAGCACGAGAGGGGACTGTCCTACCTATTCATAGCGCACGATTTATCGGTTGTAAAATTTATTGCCGACCGTATAGGCGTTATCTACGCGGGACAGCTAGTAGAGTTATGCGCTGCTGAACGGCTGTTCGAAAAGCCGCTGCACCCCTACACGCGCAACCTGCTTGCGGCCGCGCCCATACCTGATCCCCGGCGCGCGCGTGATCGCGCGGCGGAGATATACGACCCCACTCAGCACGACTACAGCAAAGAGGGACCGCAAATTGTCGAAGTGGAACCCGGACATTTTGTTTTGGGCAATACCAGGGAGATTGAGGCATATAGAGATAAATTATAATTAAAAGTCCTTTTGCTACGGCAAGAGGACTTTTTGGTTATGGGATATCATGTCATTGTGTGGCACTGCTGTTATGTGGTGTTGGTGTGTGGTTTTGTAGGGGCGCGCGAACGGGGATGTCATGCTTCACATGCTTCATTCTCAATTAGTTTTACTTCCGATTGTGTTTCGTCACCGCCGCTTTTGTTGTCAGAATGTATAGTAGCCGCCTCATCATTGGCGGCAGAGGCGCCATCCGCTGACAGATTGAGCGCGGATCTGCGGGAGTTGCGTCTGAATACCAGCAGTATAGTGCCCGCGCCTATTACCCACGCTATAAGCAACGATACGTATATCACCTCGGGTCTGCCGGCGGGGTATTCGGGCGATCGGGTAAGAAAAGCCAGCAGGTAGGCTAGCGGCATTCTTAATATAACGGTGGTAAAAAAAGATATCCACATGGGGGTGATGGTGTTGCCTTCCCCTCTCATCGCGCCGGAGATCGTTTGCGTGACTGACATGGCAATATAGCCCACAGCCAGCACTTTAAGCATATCATAGCTCAATTTTATAATCGCTTCGCTTGAGGTAAACACCCTGATAATAGGTTCGCCGAACAATAGCATCATAAAAACGAGAACGGCGGAAACGGAAATACCCATAATGGTACCTGTTTTAACGCCCTGGTGCACACGATCAAAACGTTTCGCACCTACATTTTGCCCAACAAAGGTTGCCATAGCTATGCCGAACGTGAAATTGGGCATCATGGCAAAACCGTCAACACCCATGATTACGATTGTGCAGGCTATGACCTCTGTGCCAAACGAATTTACCAAACGCTGAACCACCAGGTTCGCGAACGAGAATAACAACTGTGTGGCGGCGGCGGGGAGTCCCAGTTTCGCTATGGCGGCGCACAGGGATTTTTTTGGTATAAATATATGTTTGTTAAAGTCCAGCACATCTTTCATACGCGCAAGGCGAATGAGACACAATATGCTGGATATGATTTGCGATATAACCGTAGCCCACGCCGCACCCGCTACACTCCAATGAAACACAGCGACGAACAGCAGATCGAGCCCAACATTGAGCAAGCAGGTGATGATCAAGAACAGCAAGGGAACAAGCGAATCGCCCATACCGCGTAATATACCGCTTAAGCCGTTGTAAAACACAGCCCCCGATATGCCTAGTAAAATGGCAAGCAGGTAGTCTCTGGCAAGGCCAAATATTTCCTCTGGCGTGTTCAACAGTCTAAGCAGCGGATCCGTAATTACTATACCTATAGCCATTATGACAATGCTCGATATGAGCATAAGCGTTATGGTTGTGCCTACAGTGTGTGAAAGATTGCTCCTGTCTTTGGCGCCAAAATATTGAGAGACCAAAATACCCGCGCCCGTTGCCACACCCACGAATAGTATGAGCAACATAAAAAAAATGTTGGTAGATAAACCAACAGCAGCCAGGGCATCGTCTCCGATGTACCGTCCAACTACTATGAGATCAACCGTATTGTACAACTGCTGAACGATATTGCCTATAAGCAGCGGCACACAAAACGTCACCAGTTTTTGTATTATAGAACCTTGAGTCATGTCTTGCACTTTTGTTAAACTCTTGATAAAATCTACCACAGCAAGGTAACGCGTCTTCAATTTTAGATTCAATATAGAAGCCCCCCCTATTCTATTTATGTATCTTTATGCACCTCTTCAGTATACACTATTGAATATTATATTGCAATTTATTTAACGATTGCGCTTAAAAATGGCATCGACAAAATGGGATCTGAATTATATAAATACAGAGGAGGATAAGCCCTTGGGTAAATTTATAAACAAATTGAAAAGTCTTTTTATAGGGCGTGGCTATAGATCGCGGGGCAGCGCGTCGGAGCAGATAAAAATTATTGAACATTTTGAAAAATATTTTGGCAAGGCTGAGTATAAATTGGTTGGCGATACCGACGGCATAGACATTTATGTTATACCCGCCACGCGTGAGCATGCCTGCAACACGCTCTTTACCGTTGGCATGAGCGTTAGACCCATGACGGTACCCGAAGGTATGGAGGGTTATGAATACTGTGAGCTAATGATGCACCTGCCATTTTATTGGAACATTGATCACAAGCCAGAAAACTATTGGCCCGTAGAATGGTTGCGTAGCATTGCCGAATACCCGGCCACGCTGGATACGTGGTTGTTTTACGGCACGCTGCTGCCGTTGGCTCCTTTAGGTGAAACAGCCTCCAGCGACGCCTTGGATGGCGCCGCTGAAGGCTATACATACAGGCAATCCGATTCTTTTTCCGCTAACACGCGCATGAGCCGATGGGCGGTTGGCGCGACGCGTATGCTGCCCGCCGAATCTGAACGCGATGCTTTTATCACGGTAGATGTGGGAGACAATAAGTTAGTATATTGTCTTACGTTGCTGCCTTTGCATGAAGACGAGGCGCGGTTTTTACATCGCCATGGGGCGGAACAGCTGTTCGACCTTTTTGATGACCATGAAATAAGTGATATAATCATCCCGGCACGCAAGTCCGTTTTCACCGTCGATGAGCCTGCCGTGCAGTTGTAATGACATCATGTTCACCTCCGTTATGATAAATGCGATATATTAAGGGGCGCGGGGAGGGGAGCGCCTCTATGAAAATAATTGGTGATATGCGTTTATAGTGTGTTAAGTTTTGCGTATGCCATTGAATTTGTGATTTGCCTGGTGTAGTGCCTACCTTCGGCCAGTGATGTGATAAAGCTGGAGGTTAACTTAAATGTATCTACTGGCTCGCCCATCATAACTATGCCTGTTTTGTCATCAAAGCCCGCTGCGTCAGCCAGCGTGGTCGCTTCTCCCGCGAGTCCTATCGTTTTATAGTGCCTGTACGCTTCGCCAAGGAAGTGTATGAGGTCGCGATTTTTACCCATGTTGTCTATCTCTTTGCCGCATGGCACAAAAACCGCGTTGTAAAATACGCTGGACGTGGTGGCCAACGTTTGATTGGCTTCTGCCGATTTGCCGTCGGCGGATGATATGCGGCCCAGTTTGCTGGACACAACATCGAATGTAGCGCCAGCGTCTGTTATCGCGCGGGTTACCGCGTCAAAGTGCGAGGCGTTGTACCCGTCTTCTATAACGACGGCTACTTTGGCTGTTTTCGCGCTTTTTGGCGTGTTAGCCTCAGATAACGCGCTCGATACGAAATTGCGCAACGATTTATCGGATACGGTGAAATTTGTCTGCCCGGCTCGCGCTGCTTCGCTGTCTTTGTTGGGGGTTATGCCTAATTTGTTTGCCACTTGGCACGCCAACGACATGTCAATATTTGTGATCATATCTACCGCTTTTTGGCGGATCTCTTTGGTTTTGCACTTTCCCAGCTCAAACGCGAACGCGTCGATAAGGTGTTGCTTTTCATAGTCAGACATGCTGTTCCAAAACATTGCGGGCTGTGAATAATGATCCCGGAAGGATTCACTGCGCTCGCGTATCACTTGCCCGTCTATCTTCTCCATAAAATGTTCGAAATGACTCTCGCGCTTTCCAGCCGCGTGCGGCTCGTTGTTATTCAGTGAATTGGGGTAGTATGCCGTTTGTCCTTTATCTATTGTCATACGGTGTATGCCGTCGCGCTGGTTGTTGTTCACATCTACCAGCGGACGATTAATGGGTATTTGATGGAAATTGGGACCGCCCAGCCGAGACAACTGCGTGTCCAAGTAAGAGAACAATCGCCCTTGCAGCAGGGGGTCGTTGGTAAAATCTATGCCCGGCACGATGTTGGCGGGGCAAAACGCGACCTGCTCTGTTTCCGCAAAAAAGTTTTCAGGGTTTTTGTTAAGCGTGAGCTTACCTACGCGTTGCACGGGTATCATTTCTTCCGGCCACAATTTAGTAGGGTCTAAAATGTCAAAGTCAAACTTAAATTCATCCTGCGGATCAAGAACCTGTATGCCGAACTCAAATTCGGCAAAATTGCCATTTTCGATATTATCCCACAGGTCGCGGCGGTTAAAATCTCCATCTTTGCCCGCTATGGTTTGCGCCTCGTCCCACACGAGCGAATGTAAACCCAGTAGCGGCTTCCAATGAAATTTTACAAACTTTGACTCACCCGCCTCGTTTACAAAGCGGAAGGTATGAATTCCAAAGCCTTCCATCATACGATAGCTTTGCGGAAGCGCGCGTGGGCTCATAAGCCACATGAGGTTGTGCATAGTTTCTGGCGTGCTGGTAACGAAGTCCCAAAAGGTGTCGTGCGCGGACGCGGCTTGAGGCATTTCATTGTTCGGCTCGGGCTTAACGGCATGAATCAAATCGGGAAACTTTATCGCGTCTTGAAGAAAGAACACAGGCATGTTATTGCCCACTATGTCATAGTTGCCCTCTTTGGTATAAAATTTTACCGCGAAACCGCGTATGTCCCTTACGGTGTCGGCGGAACCCCTAAAGCCAGCGACAGTGGAAAAGCGGGCAAATACGGGTGTCTTAAGTGACGGGTCAGATAAAAAATGCGCCTTGGTTATGTTAGACAGACTTTTATATACCTGAAAGTAACCATGCGCGCCCGATCCGCGCGCGTGGACGATACGTTCGGGTATACGCTCGTGATCAAAATGGGTAATCTTTTCGCGAAACATGAAATCTTCCATCAATGTTTTACCACGTTTCCCAGCCTTGAGCGAGTCGTCGGTGTTGGATACGCCCAGGCCTTGATTGGTGGTCAAGCGCCCGCTTGCGTGAGTGACGGTGGCCTTCTCAAGCTGGCTGAGTTTCTCGTCATTGGCTTGCATAAGACAGACATCTCCTTGCGTATTTGGATTTGTGTTATTTTTTCATAATGGCCCACCCATAGGTCGGTGTCTGCGATCAGTATTTGCATTTATAGAATTTCCATGCACAAGAATGTGCGAAAGAATGAAAATTGCAGGCCGGGTCGCTGGATCTCACGTGGTTTCTCGCGTTATGTGTGGAATTATATAAGCACGCAAAAGGAATAAGCGGTCGTGAAGCCTTTGACTTTCTCTATAAGACAGGCGCCGCTGACTATATTGCCGACTGCGCTGACGCGCTTCACATGACCGGGCATTTATATATCGTAGAGAGTATTGATGATAACATCGGTCTAACCTGTGCCAAAGGAAAGCGTTTTCGCAAATTTTCTTTAAAATTCTATTGACGCTATTCATCCCCTTTTTTTATAATTCATATCGTAGGGCAATTGGGAGAAACAGAATTTTGAAAGGAGAGTTCGATTATGAACAAGCAGAAGATGGTAACATCGGGGCTCGTGAGCTTGGCGGTAGTCTTGTCGTTCGTTGCCGCGCTGATTTTCCGCCCGGTAGTCACCGCGTCAGCGGCTTCGTCTTATGATGACCTTGGACCGTTGACCTCACGCGATATAGTCTATCAGATAATAACTGATAGATTCTACGACGGTGACCCGACGAACAACGTGCCGAACGGGTTTGACCCGACGCTGTTCGATGGCACGGGTACCGATCTGAAGCTGTATCAAGGCGGAGACTGGTCTGGTATTATTGAGAAGATTCCTTACTTGAAAGGAATGGGCATTACCGCAGTCTGGGTTTCCGCGCCTTATGAGAACCGCGACACGGAAATTCTCGATTATCAAAGCGACGGCAGTATTGACCGCTGGACGAGTTTTCACGGTTATCACGTCCGCAACTATTTCGCGACCAACGAACATTTTGGTACGCTGAATGAGTTTAAGGAACTGCGTGACGCTCTCCATTCCGAAGGGATTAAGCTCGTTATTGACTTCGTGACAAATCACACGAGCCGATGGCAGAACCCGACGCTTAACTATGCGCCTGAGGATGGAAAACTCTACGAGCCTGACAAACTGCCCAACGGTTCTTACGCGCTTGACGTGAACGGCGAGCCGTATGACTACAACGGAGACGGTTCGATTGAGAATCTGCTTGCCGACCCAAACAACGATGTGAACGGCTGGTTTCACGACCTCGGCGACCGTGGAGGCGATTCCTCTCGGTTCGGATACAGGCACAAAGACCTCGGTTCGCTTGCGGATTTCTCGCAGGAGAACGGGAACGTTGTCGCGTATTTGGAAAAGGCCGCTCTTTACTGGGCCAGTATGGGCGTCAACGGGTTCAGACATGATGCGACGCTACATATGAACCCCGCCTTTGTAAAAGGGCTTAAAGACGCCATCGACTCGCAGGCGGCCACTATGCACTTCGGCGAATTTTTTATCGGTCGGCCAGACCCGAAGTATGACGAGTATGTCTACTTCCCCAAGCAGACAGGCGTGAATAACCTTGATTTTGAGTTTTACCGCGCCGCTACGTCAGCGTTCGGCAATTTCAGCACGTCAATGAGCGATTTTGCCAATATGCTGAGTTACACACAGAACGACTATGAGTACGAAAGCCAAACGGTTACGTTCCTTGATAACCATGATGTGACGCGCTTCGGGTATATTCAGCAGAACGAAAAGCCGTATGACGCAGCTCTTGCCGTGTTGCTTACGTCCCGCGGAGCGCCGAATATATACTACGGAACGGAACAGTATATAAACCCCGGCGACGGCAGCGATGTGGCGGGGCGTGTGTTTATGGAAACGTTTACTGACTTTGACACGGCAACTAAGGCGTATCAGCTTATTAAAGCTCTGTCGGACTTGCGGCAGGAGAACGACGCGCTTCCCTACGGACTCACGACGGTGCGTTACGCAGACGACAATGTGATTGTTTACGAACGTGCGTTTTATGATGACGTTGTGGTGGTGGCGGTAAACCGTCAGCCTGATGTTGATTATAGCATACTTGGGTTACCTACGGGCTTGCCTGACGGCAATTACAGCGACGAGTTGGGCGGGTTGCTTTACGGCGACGGGATTTCGGTATCATACGGCTATATCAGCGGGTTTAACTTGAATGGCGGCGAGGTCTGCGTTTGGTCTTATAACGCGGATTTATCCGCGACGCCGAAGATAGGAAACGTCGTTTCCACGAGCGGTCGCGCCGGAAATACCGTGTATATTTACGGTGACGGGCTTGACGGGAGCGTTGCCGTTAATTTCTCGAATGGCAGCACGACAGTTTCTGCAAGCGTCAGCTACAACGACAGCAACTTGATTGTGACAAGCGTTCCATATGGGGTTGCGGCGGGTCAGAATACGATAACCGTAACGAAAGGTTCGGGGACGAGCAGCGGTTTTGTTTATAAGGTGCTTTCGGGCGACCAAAATCAAGTCATCTTCCACCTAAACAAGACGACTTCGTATGGTCAGGATGTTTATATCGTCGGGAGCATACCCGAGCTTGGCAGTTGGGATACGAACAACGCTACTGAAGCGTTGATGAACCCGAATTATCCCGAATGGTTCCTCCCCGTGAGCGTTCCCGCCGGAACGACGTTTGAGTTCAAGTTTATTATAAAGGACTCCAGCGGCAATGTTACTTGGGAAGGCGGCTCAAACCGCGTCTTTACGTCGGCGATCGGCAGTTCCGCTACCGTAGATACGCCGATGTATTACTGGCAGTAACGCAAACAAAGCCTAGGGGGAGAAAGAAATGCTCAAAAAAAGTTTTGGCGCTCTGATCGCGCTGTTGACTCTGGCGGCGGTATCAGCTCCCGCTGCTGTCGTGTTTGCCGCGCCGGAAGATGAGTTGGCCGTCGCTTATGTAAGCGTACCCGCCGATTGGGAGACCCCATGCGTATGGGCGTGGGATGACGCCGGCAAAGGCGCGTTTGATGCGTGGCCGGGCGGAGAGTTGGAGAAAGACCCCGCAAACGTAGGCTGGTATTACATTTACTTACCCGTTTGGGCGAGCAACATCATCGTAAACGCCAACGACGGCGAGGTGCAGACGAGCGGCGAGATTAAATCGCCCGGTGGGGATTTTTGGATAACGGTTAAATCTCCCGAAGAAGTGGAGATCACTGCCGATAAGCAGACGATGGGAGACGCGCCAGCGTATGTAGAGAAAATCGCTATTCACGCCCGCGTTCCGCAAGCGTGGGAAAAGGTGAATCTGTGGGCGCGGCTCGCCCCCGACGGTATGAACGCGTTTGACGCGTGGCCGGGCGAAGCTATGAAAGCGACCGACGGCGGTTGGTTTACGGCGAAGGCCCCCGCGTGGATTAACTCGATTATCGTCAATGGCGGCGCGGAGAGTATTCAGACCGCCGATTTGACGATTGAGCCGAAAGAGGTTTGGGTGGTTGTAAACGACGATTTAACCGCCGAGGTGTCGTACTCGAACCCAGATTTAAACGTTGCAGGCATTACAGTACGTGCCAAAGTTCCCAACGACTGGGCTGACCCGTGCCTATGGGCGTGGCTTGACCCCGACGGCACGAACGCGTTTGCAGCGTGGCCGGGTGAGCCGTTCGTTAAAGACGGCGATTGGTATACGTTGCAAGCTCCGGGTTGGATTAACTCCATTATCGTAAACGCCAACGACGGCGCGGTACAGACGGTCGACAGCAAAGGGCTTGAAGTAGGCAAGGATTTGTGGATTGTCGTAACCGACGCGGAGAATTACGTCGTCGATTACAAAGAGATAGACGCATCGGCGGTTGCCTCCGTGCCCGTTTCTACGGAAACGCCCAAGCAGGAAGAACCCATGGCTGACGCGCCCTCGCCCACGGTTGATACTACGGTGAGCGGCGTCAGTTCTGTGGTTTGGGTTATCGTCGGTATCGCGGCGGCGGTTGTAGGCGCGGCGGTTGCGGTGGTTGTTGTGAGGAAGTCAAAGAAGAAGTAAGGCAAGGACTGGTGTATGGCATAATCCCCCGGCAGTATAACCTATGCTTGACTCAATTTTTTTTGCAAAGCTACGAAAGCCTTGGAAATTCGGCGTTTCTGACACAACACACTGTTATGAAGCGTTATCCTAAAACCCGGTGTTTTCAAGGCTTTAAGGACTTATGGTCAAGCATAGCAGTATAGCCGGGGAATTATGTTCACAGGGAGGTTTATCAATGAAACGAACATTCGTGGCGGTGGTTGCCGCTCTGATGATAACGACGCCGTTATCCGCCTGTTCGGGAAATGCGGCGAACGGCGGCCAGCCAAACATCAACGGTGGAAGCGAACCTGTCAAACTCACGATTTGGCACGATAAGGAGGATGCGGTAGTGGCGGCGTTGCAAGCGGAGCTTGATAAGCTGAAGCCCGATATTATTGTAACGCTCGAAAAGAAAAACGGGCTGACGGAAGCGCTCAAAATGGTGGGCAACGACCCGAAAGCCGCGCCGGATATGTATTTCTTCGCGCATGACAAACTTGGAGTTTACGCCGAAATGGGCATACTCACACCGATCACGGAGTTCGTGAGCGCGGAAACGCTCGGAGGGTTTCTTCCCATGACGACTCAGGCGGCGATGTATAAAGGTGAAATTTATCAACTGCCCATATACTTTGAGACGCTTCTGTTTATGTATAACCGCGCCTTAATGCCCGATTCGAGTGTTCCCACGACGACGGAGGGCTTGTTGGCGTTTATGAAGGACGTGACGGGAGGCGGACAGTACGGCTTTGTGGAACAGCACAGCACCGCCTATTATAGCGCGGGGTGGATTCATGGCTTCGGCGGCGAAATTATCTCAAACGACGGCGTTCCGCAGTTAAACGGAGACAAGACCGTCGCTGCCCTTGAATATCACTTGAAATTCGCGAGGCTTATGACGGGCGAGAGCGAATACGCGACGGTGAACACGCTATTCAAGGAGGGCAAGGCGGCGGCGACTATTGGCGGCCCATGGCTCGTGCCGACCGCGCGCGAGGCAGGTATCGACTTGGGCTTGGCCAAAATGCCCGTCATCAACGAAACGGGGCTGCCGATCGCGCCGTATTCGGGCGTTCAAGGTCTGCACGTCTTAAAAGTGTCGGCGGGTAACCCCGAAAAGAACACCGCGATTAAGAAAGTTTTGAATCAACTGTGCAATACGGATATAGGAGCGGCTATGGCAAGTGCCAGCGGCTGTGCGCCCGCGTTCACGGCGTGTTATGAGTTGGAGAGCGTTAAGACCGACGATATGGTTATGATGATGAGCGAGGTAGCGGAAAACGCCGTGCCTATGCCAAATATCCCCGAAATGGACGTGATGTGGAACGTTGCCAGCAATATGCTGGTGGACATCAACATGCGGAAAGCCGATGTCCGCGCTTCGGCGGACAAGGCGCAGAAGCAGGCCGAAGATTTGATAAAATCTATGAAATAAGACGGCGGTGAGGATATGAAGAATGGCAAACGTAAGTATCATAATACCCTGCGCTCGTGGCTGTGCTTGTCGCCGTCGCTCGTGATAATCGGGCTTATCGTCGTGTTCCCGATTGTCTATACTGCTTATATCTCGCTGACCAATATGAACGTGTATCATTGGTTTAACTTTGAGATAATCGGTTTGGACAATTACGCCAAAGCGCTAACGGTATTTGACGGTGGCTTTTTGCAGGCTCTGGCTCTGACCGTGCTATGGACGGCGGTCAATATGGTGTTCCAGCTTGTGATAGCGTTCTTTATGGCAAGCCTGTTGAACATTCAGAAACTGCGATTCCGGCGCGTTTACAAAACCGTGCTAATGTTCCCGTGGGCGATGCCGGGGTACGTGTCTATATTGTTGTGGAAGAACGGTATGTTCAACTCCCAGTTCGGTTTGTTAAACCAATGGCTCGGCAAAATTGGGCTTGACCCCGTGCGCTGGCTGGCGAATGACGCAGTGGCGTTCGCCGCTTGCCTTGTCGTCAATCTATGGCTTGCCCTGCCGTTTATGATAATGATTATGGATGGCGCAATGCAGAGCGTTGACCGCGCCTATTACGAGAGCGCATTATTGGACGGCGCGGGTTGGTTCAGGCGTTCCGTAAGCCTAACGATACCCGCGATACGTCCGATTATCGCACCCGCCGTCGTGATAACGCTGTTTACAACGTTTAAGCAGTTCGACGTGATTTATCTGCTTACCCAGCAAGTTGGGGCGAAAACGGGCGCGAACATACATACCGTGCTGACTTATGCCTATGAGAACGCATTTGTGACGAGCAACTACGGCTACTCGTCCGCGATCTCAATGTGCATATTTATATTGTTAATCGCGTTCACGCTTATCTATAACGCGAAAGGGGGCAAAAGACGTGTGGAAAACGATTGAGCGCATAGGGCTTATTCTGCTCAACGCCCTGTTTATTGTAATCTGCTTCGCGGTTCTCGTGCCGATACTCTACGCCTTTTCGGTGTCGTTGAACGCCTCTAACAGCATACTCGGCTCGGATTTCAGCTTTATCCCGAAGCAATTTACGCTGGCGAACTACCGCGCCGTCATTATGGATCATCCCGTGCTGCTGTGGTTTGGCAACACGCTGATATTGGCGGTTTCAAGCGTGGTGATTTCGCTCTTCGCGGCGATACCCGCCGCCTACAGCCTGTCGCGTTTCCACTTTAAGGGGCGCATAAAAATATTGAACGCGATGACGCTACTGTATTCGTTCCCCGCGATTCTGTCTATGTTCGCGATTTACAAGCTTTTATCGCCTATGGGGCTTATCAACACAAAGCTGGGGCTGGTGGTCGTTTATATCGGCACAATGGCGGTGTTTGGAGCGTTGAACCTCAAAGGGTATTTCGATTCCGTCCCAGCCGAGATTGAGGAGGCCGCGAACATAGACGGCGCAAACGCATGGCAAACCGTGGCGCAGATACTGCTTCCTCTTGCGAAGCCTGCCGTTATCGTCACGGGCGTTATGGTATTGATATACGTTTGGAACGAATATATATACGCGATAACGTTTATGACAGGCTCTTCCAACTACACGCTCGCGGCAGGGCTATATTCGTTGCAGGCGACAGAAATGAGCGGAAGCTGGCCGGTGTTCGCCGCCGCTTCGATCATCGTTTCAGTGCCTGTTCTGGTGATTTTCTTTTTAACGCAGAAACATATGACTTCGGGGTTGACCGCAGGGGGTGTCAAGGGATGAATCTACAGTCTGTTTTGCATATACCGATGTCCGAATACGCCCACGGCGTTTCGGAAGAGCGCGTCGTGTTTCGGCTTCGAGTCGCCAAGGGCGATTTGGCATCGTGCGTTTTGCATTACGGCGACCGCGCCTGCCGCGTGAACCCCGTCATTTTTACGGAGGTGACTATGCACGTCGTCGCGAGCGACGAGTTATTCGATTATTGGGAAGCGGAGTTTGATACGCTTTATCGACGTATGTGTTATTATTTTGAACTGAATGATGGCGCGGGAACCCTACTGTATTACGCCGATTTCTTCCATAAGGAACTTACTCCCGAACGCTCAGAGTATTACCAACTGCCCTACCTCCACCGCGCCGACATAGCGACCGTTCCCGATTGGGCGAAAGACGCGATTATTTACAATATCTTTCCTGACAGCTTCGCCACGAGCCGACGCCATATCAGCCTTACGCCGACGGAGCGGGAGTGGAAAGGCGAGATAACGCGGGGCAGGCTGGGCGGCACGATTAAGGGCGTGACGGAAAACGCCGATTATCTGAAAGAGCTTGGAATAAACTGCGTATACCTCAACCCGATTTTCGCGGCGGGAGAATATCACAAATACGACACGCTTGATTACTATCACGTTGACCCTTGCTTCGGCACGGACGATGATTTTGCCGAAATGGTCGAGGTGTTGCATGGAGCAGGTATCCGTGTTATCATTGACGGAGTGTTCAACCATTGCGGCTGGAGGTTTTTCGCCTTTGATGGGGTTGTGCGCAACGGAGAGAACGCGCTTTACAAGGACTGGTTTTATAGGCTTAAACTCCCCGTGTTACGCCCCGATAATTGTGAAATTCCAAGCTATGAATGCTTCGCCTACGAGCGGCTTATGCCGAAGCTGAACACTGCGAACCCCGAGGTGCGGGACTACTTCTGCAAAGTCTGCCGCCATTGGCTGAAAGAATATAAAATTGATGGCTGGCGGCTTGATGTGGCAAGTGACGTGGACGACGGCTTTTGGCGGGCGTTCCGTAAGGCGGCTATGGAAGTCAACCCCGAGGCGCTTATTATCGGCGAGGTGTGGGAGAGCGCCATGCATTGGCTAGATGGGTCGATGTTCAACTCGTCCATGAACTACGATTTCCGCAAGCATTGCCGCGACTTTTTCGCGACCAGCCGCCTTGACGCGGAGGGCTTCAATACCCGCGTGACGAATATGCTTATGCGCTACCGCAAGAACCTTACATATGCGCAGTTGAATTTATTGGACAGCCACGACGTGAGCCGCTTTCTCTCACTCTGCGGCGGCGATAAGGAGCGGCTGAAGCTGGCCGTGCTGTTCCAGATGTGTTTCGTCGGCGTACCGAGCGTGTATTATGGCGACGAACAGGGTATCAGCGGCGTAGCGGAGGACGAGTACCGCCACCATATGATATGGGACGGAGATACAGAGCTTTGCGACTTCTATAAACGGGCTATCGCGCTCCGTCGCGAACGCGCCGCGCTTAGGCTTGGGGGTTTTAAGACTTTGCTTGCCGAGGGGAGAGCGTTCGTATTCAAGCGAATCTATAATGGCGAAAGCGTAACCGTCGCAATCGGCGCGAACGAGTGGAGCGGGCGCGTTATATGGCGTGGCGATAACTTTATTATCACGGAGGAGTAGCATGGCGACGATAAAAGACGTCGCTCGGGAGGCGGGCGTTTCAATCGGAACCGTTTCAAAGGCGCTGAACGGCTCGTATACCATTTCGGAGGAACAGACGCGGCGCGTTAAGCAAATCGCCGAACAACTCGGCTACAAAGCCAACGCGAGGGCGCAGACGTTCGCGAGACAGGCGAGCCGTTCCGCCGTGTTTTTGACCGCGCTCCCGAAGGGTGCGGCGTTTGAGAATCCGCATATGTTCGAGATAATCTGCGGCGCGGAATCCGCCCTGCGCGAAAAAGGTTACACGCTGGCACTCAAGCATTGCGACGCCAAAAATATTTGCCACGCCGCTAAAGAAACTATGGCGTCAAAGAGCGCGGACGGGATTCTTTTTCATGCGTCCGTCGTCACAAAGGAGCTTGCGGCAATGCTGGGGCGCGAGGAAATCCCGCATATCATCATAGGCAAGCCCGCCTTTCCCAACAGCGTTTGTTGGATAGACAACGACAACCGGCTTTCGGGAGAGATAGCTGCGCGGCATTTGGCGGAACTCGGTCATACTGAAATCGCGTTCGTCGGCGGGCTTGAGGAAGATAAAATTTCGGAGGACAGGCTTGCGGGGGTTGAGTCGGAATTACGCAGTCGCCCACAGCCGAACGAAAGCAATCTGTGCGCCGTTTACAAAGGAGAATCCACAATAGCCGAAGGCAAGCGGGCGGGGCTTGAAATTCTTGCGCTTGCCAAACGCCCCCATGCGGTAATATGCGCCAATAACTATCTTGCCTACGGATGTTTGCGTGCGTTGCAATGGCAGAACGTCCGCGTCCCCGACGACGTAAGCCTCGTGACGTTCGACGATTATCCGTTCGCGCTATTTATGAACCCCGCGCTTACCACCGTCAGCATAGACGTTTACGATATGGGTGTACAGGCGGGAAAACTTCTCGTAAGTAAAATTAAAAAACCGGGTATGCGCGTTCAGAGTTTCACGACGCTGCCGTTGCTTGTAAAGAGACAGTCAACTACCGAAATTAAGAGGTGCTACTGATAGCACCTCTTGGATAATAATCGCACTTGCGCCGCTTAGTTGGTGCCGGGCGGACGACCGTGACCGGATCCGGTGTAGTCTACCACATCGGGTTCGCGCGGCATGATCAACATACATATAAGGTATGCCAAAGCGCCGGTTCCGAGACACAACAGCGCGACAACCCACAGCAGACGTATGATGGTCGCGTCTATACCAAAAAATTGTCCGATGCCAGCACACACGCCATCGACTTTAACATTCCTGCGCGATTTGTAAAGTTTCCTTCCTCCCATCGCTAATCCTCCCTTATTATTAAAAATACTTTAGATTTAACAGATTATGCTCGGCAAAGCTAAAAAAGTTGTTGTCACATACGATAATGTGATCCAGCACGATTATGTCCAAGTAACTGAACACGTCTATGATTTGTCTTGTCGCGCTTATGTCCGCGCGTGAAGGTTGCCTAGAACCGCCAGGGTGGTTGTGTGACAGTATAACGCACGAGGCGCTATGCAACAGTGCCGCCTGCGCGATGTTGCGTAAATATACAGGCGCTTCGCCTATCGTGCCCTCGTTGATTACTTCTGTGCTGCTAAGCCTTCGCGAGGCGTCTAGGCAAGTGAGGCAAAACGCCTCTACCCGCTTGTTCATAAACATGTTTACGAGGTACGAGCCAGCGTCTTTAAAATTGTCCAGTACTACGCGTTTGCTCCACCGCGACTGAAAATATTGCTGCGCGAAGCGCGATAAAAAACTCACCAATACAGCGGTGTTTTCATTTACTTTGCAGCGCGACATTATATCTTGCGGGCTGGCCTCTACCAGGCGCGGCAGGTCGCCAAACGCGTTGATCATTTCATGCGCGAGCTCGTTAACGTCCTTCATAGGAATGCAGTAAAACAACGCGAGTTCCAATATCTCGTGAGGTGCAAAGTTACTTAACCCCTCAAGCATAAAACGGCGCCTTACTCGCTCTCTATGCCCAACGTGTACATTATTGTTAGCCAAGCCGCTGGTTTGCTTTCTTGATGAGCCGTCTTTTGCGCCAGGGGCGCCCATATAATGCCTCCTGAGATTTATCAACGCCTATCGTAACGCCATAGCTGGCGAACGCCATAGCTGACAAGCGCCATAATTGGCGGCGCCATAATTGGCGTTAACAATAGTATTTACGAGTAAAGTATTTAACAAGTATGACCACTTGCCTGCTGTTATAATATTTCGATAATGGATAATTAGAGCGCAAACGCGACAAATCATCCGCTATTTATAAAACGGCTCAACTTTTAAAGGAGTTTATCCAGGCCTCCGGTAACAATCTCCAGCGTTTTGATACGCGCGTATTTTTTATCATTAGATTCTATTATAGTCCATGGCGCGAAGTCCGTATTTGTTTGTGCCAGCATGTCGTCCACAGAGGCTTCATACTGATCCCACTTTTCACGGTTACGCCAGTCTTCATCGGTTATTTTATAGCTTTTGAGCGGGTCACGCTGGCGCGCCTCAAACCGCGCCAACTGTTCGGCGGGGTCTATATGCAGCCAGAATTTGAAAATGATAACGCCGTGGTTAACAAGGTGGCGTTCCATATCGTTTATCTCATCAAATGCCCTGGCCCACTGCTCTGGCTCCGCTAAACGCTCCACACGCTCTACCATAACGCGCCCATACCACGAGCGATCAAAGATCGACATATGGCCGTCTTTGGGCATACGGGTGTAAAACCTCCACAGGTAGTGATGGCTTAACTCTTCTTCTGTAGGTTTGCCTATTGGCACGACCTCATAGGCGCGAGGGTCAAGGTGTTCTGTAAGCCTCTTTATATTGCCGCCCTTGCCAGCCGCGTCCCAACCCTCATACACTATTACTACAGACCTGCGCCTGGTATACATCTTAAACCCTTGCACGGCAATCTTTTTTTGCAGTACATCCAGCCGTGATTTATAATCCTTATCCGCAATGGATTTAGAGACGTCTATCTTAGACAAGAGCCCCGGCTTACGTGCAAATAGTTGCGTCGGCGCTTGCTCAGGCGTTGCTTTAGCGCGCCGGGCAATCTCCTCTTCCAGACTTTTTATCACAATATTATATATGAGCACAGTCGCAAATTTGGTGTCATTAGCTTCAACAACATTCCAGCGGCTGTTATTGTAGTTCGTTTTGTTTAGCATTTCGCTAAAAAGTTTAAGGTAGGCATTGTAATTTTTGTTTTGTTCTCTATCGTGAGCATCCACGCGCCAAGCAATATCTGGGTGCTTTTCGAGCGCTTTAAACCGCGCCTGCTGTTCGTCTTTGCTTATGTGTAAAAAGAATTTAAGCAGTACGACGCCACTGTTGATAAGCTGCTCTTCGAACGCTTTAACGTCGTAGTAAAACTCGTCGCGCTCTTTCGGCTTAAGCTGACGTTGTTTCGCGCCAGGTAAAATCGTTCTGCACCAACTTTTATCAAAGATACTGATGCGCCCCTTGGCGGGTGTGTTGATCCAAAACGCCCACAAAAATGGGCGCATAAACTGATCCTCCGTTACCTTACCCATTGTGTGCACGTTAAAAAAACGCGGATCCAACGGATACAGCACACGGCTTATCAAGGTACCCTTGCCCGAAGCGCTCCAGCCTTCAAATGCCAGTACAACGGGAATTTCATAGTCTTTAATCGACTCTTGCAGTCCCACAAACTTTTTTTCAAGCTCTTTCATTTGCTGCTTGTAGGTTCGTAGATCCATACTGCCAAAATGATCTATCTTTTCCAGCATGGCGCGACTCCTTTGCGTTTTCCGATATTATATACAAGATTTGTCATGGTTTCAAGTTCAAGATCCGAAAGAAAAAACGGAAAGCGTTTGAGCTTCCCGTAAAAGGCGGTTATGACTTTAAGAAATCGTACAGTGTGCCAGGTGTAAGTTCCATGCCGTCATAGTGACAAATCAGACGCAATTTTTTCATCTTGTCGGTTTCGCACAGGCGTATATCGCGCTCGTCGACGGTGATGTTATAGGGGAAAAGTTCTATGGCGCGCTCAAATAAGAGCGCTCGGACAAATCTTTCGGCTTCGGCTATACTTTGTGGCATGTGAGACCGCATGGCAGTCTCGTAAAAGTCATCCTCCTGAGAGGCCTGGGTAAGCATTATCATGTCTCGCTCGGTCGCCAGCTTGCGCGCGCGCGTCTTTTGGGCGTCCCTTTCTATAAAGATGCGTTGCTGCTCATACTTGCCTATCGAATGAACAAGTACGTCACGAGAGGCGATTATCTCTTTCATTCTCAACGCTTTTGCGCCTATTTCTTCTACCAGATCATCGTAACCGTTTTCACGCAGGGTCTGCTTTATGGCATCTGTCTCTGTCATCAAATTGTTAATGCGATTATTAATCGCGTCGTAATCATTTTTGTGCCGCAACAGGATATCTTGGCAATCTTCAAGGTGAGAGGCGTACATATCCCTTTTCTCGTTTCTATATACAAGAACGTTATGTTCGTTAATGACCCCAAGCAACAACCATAGATATTCCTGCGCGCTGGTTAAGGCATCACTTTCTTTCACAATCGCGTCGCTGATGTTGTCGCGGTTAATATTTTTCAGCTCGGGCGCGTCGATTTTCGCGTTTAACTCGCTCAACTCGGGGCGCAAAGCCTCGCGTTTCTCATTCATGATGAATATACGATTGCGCAGAAGCCCAGACGCGTTAATCGCCTTTGTAAGTTTGTCAAGTTTGGGCATGCGCGCGTACTCGTCGCGCAATTCCCGCGCCTCGAGAAGATAAGCGGCTATTTGCGCCTCTACATCAGCTTGTTCTTTAATAAACCTCTTTATGTCTTCTTGTAGTTCGAAAATAGCGGCGGCTTTTGATTGCTCGCGCTGTGCCGCGCCTATGTATTGTACGTTGCTATCGCCCTTTATCGTGCCTGTTATCGCGCCCATGCGAAACACGCCCGACGGGTCTATGCTTGTGTGGTGCTCTACGCCATAGTAGACGGCCTTTAGCGTGTTTTCCAATAAATCGCGCATGTTGCCGTCGCACTCCAGCACGCGTGTAAGGTCATAGTCCTTATCTTGCTTGGGTAATTTATCAAAAATAAATATATATTTATCCGCGTAGGCTGTTTTGGAAGAAAGCACTGCCTCGCGATATTTATCGGGTATCACCAGCGCGCCAAGAACCCCTGCGCGAGTAAGCGCCTCTTCTATACGGCTGGCCACAGATGAATCTACATTCTCTTTAAAAGACAGGTAGCGGTAAAACGGCGCGAAAGGTATGCCCGCTTCATGCAGTTGGCGGCGATTTTCTAACGCCTCGTCGGTCAACTGTGTAAAGTAACTGTCATTTGACTCACGCAGTTTGCGCATTTTGCTTTGCGTGAGCGCCTTTTGCTCCACCAAACGGTTTACGCGCTCTTTCGCCGCGCCGATCTTTTGCTGCACCGCGCCGTCCATAGCCTGCAAAACCTGTTCTACAGGGTAAAAATACCCATCGCTTGACGAGGCGTCATAATTGTCTATAAAATTTTTTATGATATTAATTATTTCGGGATGAACAAACAATCGTTTGTTTCGTTCGCCCCAGTTATCTAATTCGTCAGCTAATGTATTGCGCTGTGTTACGACGGCAGCCTCCATGTTTATCAAATCTTGCCCAGATTCGTATGCCAGTTTATCCACCCCGGCAAGCTCCGCTTTTACTTCGTCGCGCCTGGGCAACAGCCGCTCCGCGCTTTGCAGGGTTATCAGACCAGTTTGCAACGCGATGATGTGAGATTTTACCTTTTCTAACATTGGAGAGAAATCGAAGGCTCCCTGGGCGGCAAGGCAATGCTCCGTAAATTTATTATGCGCTGGTATGTCGGCTATTTGCGCCAAATCTGACATTTGCGCAATGCTGCGTAATATACGTTCATAAATAGCGTTTTGTTCGTCTTCGAATAATCTTACGCTGTGTTCGACATTCGCAAGACGTTTGGCGGCTTTGCCCATTAAATCGCCTTTTTGCTCGCGCTCTGCTTCAAGCACTCCAATGTCAAGCAAAACCCTCGAAAGCAACGACGCCTCTTTTGCGTACGAGTCACGCATATCCCACAATTCCTCAAGCCTAGCGTCGCATTGCGAGTATTCCGCGTCATAATTATTGAGCATCATTTTATGTGTGCGCTCTGCGTCGTCCAGCTCTGCGCGTTCTCGCACCAGCGCGCCAATACGTTCGGCTGCACGTGACAGGCCCAATTCGCAGTCACTGAGTTTCTTGTGTATTTTGGCGTTGCACAATCCGTTGTAATGTTCATAAGCATCGCGAATACAACGCACAGCTTCGGCGCGGGCCAGTTCGGCTGTTGTCTTTTCCGATGTTTGGTTGTTCGTCTGTCTTATCCCTCTAACCTGTGAGGATAATTGCGCCTGCCCCTCTGGCGGAGTTATCGCTATTTTTCTTGTAAGGCGCAAACGGCGTCTTGCCGACGTACCGAATATCCATCTGTTTGTCATATGTTTCATCAACCTCGTAGAAGCTAAGAATACATAGATAATAACATAAATTAAATAGATATGCAAACGGAAACAATTATATACGCGCAAAAAAAAGATGCATTATGTGTCTAATTGTATCAGTATGAACTAATATGCGTCAATATTTTACAGTATATCTGTATAACAACATAGATATTCGCTATTTTAAATGGATATTATCTCTAAACGTTATTTCTAAACGCGCGTTTTAACAAAAAAGATTTCGCTTTCGTAGGGGCACACCTATGAGATCATACCCGCCGATTGCTACGCGCCTATACCAAATTTGGAGAACGCACGTTTAGAGATTTTATTACGGGTTTTTCGGAGTTCCATTCAGCTATTGCAAACATCTCCAAAACAATATAAAATAATAGCTGTTTCAGCGAAAAGTCTATGGCGGTGAAAATCATATCGTCATTATTATAATAGGTGGTGATTAGATGAGGTTTTTTAAACGATTTCAGTACAATTCTCCTTTGATCTTAACATACACATTTGTTTCTTTGGCGGTACTGCTGCTTGATAAGGCATTGAGCGGAAGGGCAAACGTGTGGATATTTGGCGTGTACCGTTCGCCTCTTAACGACCCGCTTACATATGTGCGCATCTGGGCTCACGTACTGGGTCATGAAAGTTTTTCGCACTACCTCAACAACTTTTTGCTCATTCTTCTCGTAGGGCCCATGCTGGAAGAAAAGTATGGCGCGAAGACTTTGCTGATCACCATGTTTATCACCGCGCTGGCAACGGGCTTGCTGTTTGTGGCGTTGTCACCGGCCAACTATATTATGTATGGCGCAAGCGGCATAGTTTTTATGCTTATACTGCTAAGTTCATATGTTAACATTAAGAGCGGGCGCGTGCCTATAACGCTGATACTGGTGGCCGTGGCATACATCGGGCGCGAGTTATACGATAATTTTTATGCGGTGGACAACATATCGCAAACCTCGCACATAATAGGAGGTATAATTGGAGCTGTCGCGGGATTTTTTATAAACCGCAAAAAATTTTTGGTGGAGAAGCGCCCCCACCACGCAGACGGCACAGCTAATATAATTGAATAAATAATTTTGTCGGGCAATCTAAAAATTGCGATGATAATACCGCATTGTGAAGTTTATGTCAAATTTTTTAGAACCCAAATGACACACGACACCTGCGGTATTTTTGTTGTGTCTGTCACCTCGCCAAGCGTGCCGTTGTCAATGTCGCGCTTGACGACAAACACATCCCCGCTGTCTTGATTGGTGATTACCGCGAACCGCCCGCAGGGCGAAAGGCAAAAATCCCTAGGCGCGCGCCCATGAGCCGGGTAAAACGAAGGCTCTGACAGCGCGCCGTCTTTCGCTATCGCATAGCAAACTATATTGTCCGCCCCGCGATTAGACGCATAGATGTATCTACCGTCGGGCGAGATCTTTATGGCTGCCGCCGCCGATCTGACCTTGTTGCCACTGGGCAGAGTGGACACAATCTGAATTTCTTTAAAATATCCGTTATTATCTATCGAATAGATATAAATTGAGTTACCCATTTCTGTGAGCAGATAACCAAACATGCCGTCTCCACTAAACACAAAATGTCGCGGGCCTTCGCCTGGTTTGGTCTCGACCCATGGTTGATTGGCCCGCAAGCTCAACTCGCCTGTATGGATGTTAGTGTCGAACAAGTAAAGTCTTTCACCGCCAAGATCCGCCGCCGCCATGATTCTTCCATCGGGGCTTGCGACGATACAGTGTGCGTGCTGTTTTTGCTGTCGCAGGGGATCAACGCCTGTGGCGTCGCCTGTAAAAGAATGAGACACTTTCCCGACACTGCGATCGGGTATGATTTCACATGTGGTGAAACTGCCCTCATTGTAATTCGCTCCGCTTATCCATTGGCCGTTCGGCCAAATAGATATGTGGCACAATCCCGACCCGGTAAATTCCGATGAGCCAATGCGCGTCAGGCAGCCATCATTGCCGATTGCATACGAGCTTATCCGGCCTTTGCCGTCTATTTCGTCCGACGAGTATAACACACCCGCTCCCATAGCAAGGTACGACGGGTTTTCGCAGTCACCGCACGTTGATATTTTGCGCAGTTTACCCTCTTCGCTTATTGCATAAACATAAATGCCAGCGCTCTGGCTGTAAGATGTGTATGTGCCAAAATACAACCTGGCCTCACATTTCTTAAGGTTACTGGAGTCGCTGCTGTTCTCGTTTGTTTTTCGCATCGGTCTGAACATCTCCTTATGATGGGGCTATTTGCCTTGATAGCATGTCAAGGTTTGGTGGGGGGAAGAATTTTTTTTAGCGCCGTCTCAAACTCACTTTTCATAGGCGCTAGAAATTTCATGACGTAAGGCGCAAGCTCACCTGTGCCTTGCATATTAAGAAACTCCGAGTAAGTGACCCATTTCGCATCAGCCGTTTCGCCATCCTGCAAAACGATATCTGTAATAGAAATGTCCCTTCTTATGTAATAATCATCATCAAAAAATGGGGGAGTTTTTACAGAACCAATGTAATGAACCTCGCTCTCATCGGCCACAATGCCGATTTCCTCCTTAAGCTCTCTAATGGCGGCGGCTATACTGCTTTCTCCCGCCATTGCGTGACCTCCTGTGGTTTCCCAAAGATTAGGGGCAACTTTCTTATCAGGATGCCGCTTCGTCAGCAGAATTTCGTTACGGCTATTGAATACCCAAATGCCAGCAACGACGATAAATTCTCCGGGGGCAAGCGCGTCGCCTCTGCAATGGACTTTACCTAATAAGGTTCGGTTCTCGTTATACAAATCACAAAAT
This sequence comes from Clostridiales bacterium, assembly GCA_031263155.1. Lineage (GTDB taxonomy): Bacteria > Bacillota > Clostridia > Lachnospirales > WQUN01 > JAISGK01. The sequence goes on along the minus strand of JAISGK010000010.1, from coordinate 9,336 downwards.
TCCTTTTTAGATTCCATAGGTGCGACCTTTCCTACATCTTTTTATTTGTAGTAGCTTCGACTCTATAGAGTAACAGCATAAAATATTACTCTATTCTTGTGAGTACGCTATCTTTCCGTACATATAGCCTTTTTTCGTTTTTTTCTACTTTGTTCACTATCTCTTGCCCTAAATCAATCCCAAGAATCTCAGATAGCCCCAATAGATATATTGCCACATCAGCCAATTCCTCACCTAAATCGTCCTTCTTTTTGATGAACGCTTCGCAAGCCTCTGATAACTCGCCATAGGTGAGACAAAATTCTTCATAGATATCAGAAACATTAAAGCCTTTGTTGATTTTATTCTGATAAATCCTTTTTTGCAATTGCGGCAAGTCTATCATTTACATTCACCTACCTTCGCGCCTTGCTTTTTACTGAATTATACAATATTTGAGCTATGAATGGAAGATGCCAAACTGCCTCCATAGTCAAGTTGCCTAAGTGCGGCTTCGTTATATTTTATGGCTGCGGTCAACAAATTGGCCAATGGTCAAAGTGACCATAATATCTCAATGTGTACCCGCGTCCATATTATTGCTTGTTGACAACAATAATTTACAAAGATAAATTAAGTCATATGAAATGTATATAAAATATGAAATTTCACAAATCTAATTTGAGACAATTTTAAGGAGGGTAATTTGGCTAAACTGATTATTGACGCCAACGCGGTGATAGGGACGATTAACCGCAATATCTATGGTCATTTTTCAGAGCATTTGGGCCGTTGCATATACGGCGGTCTGTTTGTCGGCAAAAATTCGGCCATACCTAATACCAATGGTATACGCAATGACGTGGCGGCGGCGCTCCGCAGCATAAAAATTCCTGTTCTGCGCTGGCCGGGCGGTTGTTTCGCGGACGAATACCATTGGAAAGACGGTATCGGCAAGAATCGCAAAAAGATGGTAAACACCCATTGGGGCGGCGTTGTTGAGGATAACAGCTTCGGGACTCACGAATTTTTGGAATTATGCGAGCAATTGGGATGCGAACCGTATATTGCGGGCAATCTCGGCAGCGGTACAGTTCAGGAGATGTCGGAATGGATCGAGTATATAACCTTCGGCGGGCTTTCACCGATGGCCGAGCTGCGCAAGGAAAATGGGCGAGAGGAGCCCTGGAGGCTTAAATATTTTGGCGTTGGTAACGAGAATTGGGGTTGCGGCGGCAATATGAGGGCCGAGTATTACGTGGACGAATATCGCCGTTACCAGACGTATTGCCACAATTATGGCGACAACAGATTGTATAAAATCGCCTGCGGTTCCGGCACGGAAGACTATAGTTGGACGGAAACGCTTATGAAATATTGCGCGCCGTATATGAACGCGTTATCTATCCACTACTATACCGTGCCGGGCGAATGGGATAAAAAAGGCAGCGCGACAGTCTTTGACAGCGATAAATACTATATGACAATAGAAAAAGCGCGTAGAATAGCGGACATTATCGATGCTCACCTTGCTGTTATGGACAGGTACGACCACTCCCACACGGTGGATTTGGTTGTTGACGAGTGGGGAACTTGGTTCGACGTTGAAGAAGGCACCAACCCTGGATTTTTGTACCAGCAGAATACAATGCGCGACGCGTTGGTGGCGGCGGTATCGTTGGATATATTTAACGCCCGTTGCACGCGCGTCAGCATGGCAAATATCGCGCAGGCGGTAAACGTTTTGCAGTCGGTTATACTGACGGAGGGCGAGAGGATGACGCTCACCCCCACTTATCACGTTTACGATTTATACAAGCGCCATCAAGACGCGCAGTGCGTTGGTCATTATATTGAAAATAGGCTCACGGCGGGGGTGCCGCAACTGTCGGCCAGCGCTTCACGCAAAGGGGGAGAAATGGCTTTGACAATCTCCAACGCATCACTAACAGAGGTCGTGGACGTGGGTGCGACTATACTTGGGGCAAGCGTCGGTTCCGCGTCAGGGCGTGTTTTAACCAATAAAGCCCACGCGCATAATACTTTTGACGCGCCCAATACGGTCGCGATTATGATGCTTCCCGTCCAAATCGAAAGTGGGGACGTTAAATTTACATTGCCGCCCTGCTCTGTGGCGGAAATAGTGATGAAATGAAAAAGGGAATGTCACCGCGTTTGCCGTTTGAGAATATGCGATGAAGAAGATATGAATAAAAAGGTTACGAGAATGGATGTCGCCAGGGCGGCGGAGGTATCGGCGGCGTCGGTAAGCCGTGCTGTAAACAATTCGGGCTATGTCAAAAAAGAGGTTAAAGAACGCATACTATCGGTGGCTAACAGGCTTGGCTATAACCCCAACCCCATCGCCGTGTCTCTGCAAAGCCAAAAGACGCGCCAGCTTCTGCTTTATCAAAACGAGATAACCGCTCCATATAATATACAGTTTTTTAACGGGGCGACACGGGCGGCGTATAAGCGCGGTTATTCCATATTCCTTGACATTCATTGTGATTTTGACAAGATAAAACGGCATTTAGTTGACGGAGTTATATTTTCTTTAGACGTTTTGGCGGAAAAATATATCGGTACCGTCGGCGCGAATTATCTATTGCCAATGGTAGTGACCACAAATGACGCAAGCCTTGTGTACGCGCGTCCTGTTCATAGCGTCGTTATCGACAACCCTAGGGTAGTTAACATGGGGATAGATTATCTTATGGCCAGAGGGCACCAGCGCATTGGGCTGATTTTGCCCGAGCACGGTAAGCATAGCAAAATTCGCTATAAATTGTGGAAAAATCGTATGGAACAAGAAGCGAGTTATGCCGGTGCCAAGGTCAATGTGGATGCCCTTGTTGTGCGGGCGGAGATAGGAGACACAGATGACGTTCTCATTCTTGAGCCGCCGCTCATTACGCAACCGTCTGATGATAATTTCGCTGCTTATTCGTCTTTTAACATTGGTAAGAGGGCGGCCAGACGATATTTGGAGGGTAAAAACCCCGCCACCGCATTGTTGTGCTTTAACGACGATTTAGCCTATGGTTTCATTCGTCATGTGGAAAAAAATGGTGTACGTGTGCCTGGCGATATCTCCGTTATGGGGATAGACGGCATATATTTGCGCGAGTGGTTTGAGAAGAAGGTAACAACGGTATCTATCGACGTGGAAAATCTTGGCGCTACGTCCGTTGATGTGCTGATAGACATTTTGGAGGATAAAAAACCCAAATATATAAATTGGACCGTGCCTAAAATACTTGAGGGCGATACAGTCAAGAGCATCGATAAACGCTGAAAGGGGGGAGAATATGGGAAAAGCGAAGAAGATGCATGGTTATAAAGAATTTTTACTTATTTTGCCGTTTATTGCGCTTGTGGCGGTGTTTGCCTATTATCCGTTATACGGGTGGATTTACTCATTCTTCGACTATCAGCCCCCGCTTCCATTTTCGTGGGATTCGTTTGTTGGCGTAAAATGGTTCAAAATGCTTTTTCAGAGCAAATCTTACATAAGTCAAACCTTGACAGTACTGCGCAACACCTTTGCCATGAGCGGCATAGCGTTGGCGTTTTCGTGGCTGCCTATGTTTTTCGCGGTGTTTCTTAACGAAATTAAATTACGTCCTTTTAAAAAATTTGTTCAGACGGCGGCGACACTGCCGAATTTTATAAGCTGGGTGCTTGTTTACTCTGTGGCGTTTCTACTAATGAGCAATAACGGCATGATAAACTCCGTGCTAAAAAATATGGGGCTTATCGACCGTCCGATTGACTTTATGAAAGACAGTTCCCATATGTGGTTTAAGATGTGGCTGTGGCTGACCTGGAAAAATCTCGGTTGGGCGTCGATTATGTACATCGCGGCCATAAGCGGGATTGACGAGGGTATGTACGAGGCGGCGAGGATAGACGGCGCGACGCGATTAAAATGCATTTGGCATATAACATTGCCGTCGTTGCTGCCAACATTTTTTGTACTATTGCTGCTAAATATCTCCAACCTGCTTAATAATGGTATGGAGCAATACTACGTGTTCCAAAATTCATGGAACCGTGAGTATATTCAGGTGTTGGACTTGTACGTATACAATCTGTCAACGAGCAAACCGCCCGTATATTCAATCTCTACGGCGTTAAGCATGTTGAAAAGCCTGGTTAGTTTGGCTTTGCTGTTTGCCGCCAACGGATTTTCCAAGATTGTGCGGCGTGAGAGTATCATTTAATTTTGCGATTGATGGCGACTATTGGGCTAAGGCGGGGAGGTGAGAAAAGTGAAAAAGGTCTATTTCATAGGCGACAGGGTAATGGACATAGTGGCCTATATAGCTTACGCGTTGTTTGCGTTTATATGCGTATATCCGTTTTACTATATTTTTATAAATACCATAAGCGACAATAAGTTAAGCGAAAAGGGCGCGGTTATCTGGCTCCCTAAAGGGATCCATTTTCAAAACTATATAGACGCCTTTAGAATTCCTGATATCGCTAACGCGGCGTTTATATCCGTCGCCCGCACCGTTGTCGGCACAACCCTCGCGGTGATTGTGTCCGCGTTTCTTGGGTATATGTTTACAAGCAAAACGCTATGGAAAAAGAGGTTTTGGTACAGGTTTGTAGTGGTGACGATGTATTTTAACGCGGGTATTATTCCCTGGTATCTGACAATGATGAACCTGCGCCTTACAAACAATTTTCTTGGCTATATACTGCCGGCAATCGTGTCGCCGTTTTATATAATACTAACCAAAACGTACATAGAATCGCTGCCGCAAGAACTGCGAGAGGCGGCGGAGGTGGACGGCGCGGGTATTCTTAAGGTATTTTGGAAGATAATTTTGCCTCTTTCTAAACCTATAATGTCTACTATTGCCATATTCGCGGCAGTCGCGCAGTGGAACTCTTTTCAGGACACATTATTGTTGATGACGCGGGAAAATTTGTATACATTGCAATTCATTTTGTATAGGTACCTGCAATCATCAAATTCGCTGTCGGCCATAGTAAACGCCACATCAGGCGCGGCGTCAATGTTGGCGCGCGCTCAAACGCAAACATCAATACGAATGACCGTAACAATAATCGTGGCGCTCCCAATTTTGCTTGTATACCCCTTCTTCCAACGCTACTTTGTGAAAGGGGTTATGATAGGCGCGGTAAAAGGGTAGGTATCGCAATAAAGATAAAAAATTTTAGGGAGGAAATTTAGTTGAATATTAAGAAACGTTTATTATCCACGCTGGCGATGGCGTTTATAGCGTCCGCTCTGTTATCCTCTTGCGGCGGGGGAGGCGCATCGACAAATTCGACAAATGCCCCCACGCAGACTACCGAGGTTCAAACGGCGGGCAACGACATTTCAAGCGAAAGCGCAAGCAATGACGCGTCAACCGCCGAACCCTCTCCAATGACTATAGAGGTGTACTCGCAACCGGCAAATTTTCAGGGCGAACAGCCCGGTTGGACGGGCAAGATGCTAAAAGACAAATTCAACGTCACACTAAGCATAATCGCGCCCCAGGCGGCGGGCGGCGACATATTCGCGGCGCGTTCGGCGGCGGGTTTTTTGGGCGACATTGTTATTTTGGATAATGCCGACATTCAATCGTGCATAAAATCTGGGTTGATCTACGACTTTACCAAAGAGATGGAGACATTTCAGTCCTTTGACGAGTATAAAAAACAGTTGGACTACTATAACTCATCCCTTGAGGGCGTTTCTCCCGGAGAATATTACGCCTGGCCAACTGAAATGACAAACACAAGCCCCACGTCTTTCTCTCCAACATTGCCGGGTGTACCGGGGGTCGCGCCGACGGTGCCATGGGATTATTTCAGAGAGATAGGAGCGCCTCAACTGAAAAACCTGACAGACCTTATAGCCGCGCTAAAACAAATGCAAGACAACCACCCGACAAATGAAGCGGGCGATCCAAGCTACGGTATAACCCTTTGGCCAGACTGGGACGGAACTTCTATCGAAAACGTCAATCAGCTTACGAAATGGTACGGGCAGGAAGTAAATGGCTCTATTCTGCTTGACACCGAAGGCAATATGACTGAATTGACCGACGATAGCGGTGCGTATAAAAAGATTTTGCAGTTTTATTTTGACGCGAATAACGCGGGCGTGGTAGACCCCGATTCGGGCACGCAAAACTGGGATTCTGTCAATTCAAAGTTTAACTCCAAACGCGCCTTTCTTATTTGGAACGACTGGCAGCAGGGCTTTTGGAACACCTCTGCCCGTGGTGAAGGCGGAGAAAATTACATTATGGCGCCCGTAGACGATATGTCTATCTATCAGCCGTCTGACTCATTTTATGGAAGTGGCAGGGCGTTTGCCTGTGGTACTGACGACACTGAAAAAAAGGAACGCGTGCGCATACTCCTCGATTGGATGTCGTCGCCTGATGGGCTTGAAACCATTCACGGCGGTATTTACGGCTTTAACTATGTTAACGCCCCCGACGGAGGCTATGACCAAACCGTTGAGGGAGAGTCCGCGCTTATGAACAATTCGCCCGTGCCGGATGAGTATGGCGGCGGTCTATATGCCGACGGTATGCTTCAAGTAAACCAATGGATGGCTTCCGCCGTTGCGATTAACCCCAAAACCGGCGAGTCATACGACCCGCGTCGTTGGACCACCACCGTTGAAAAAGGAAAAAGTACAACTTCTCGCGAGTGGGTGGAGCGATACGGAGAGGAAAATCCTGTAGCGTACTTGGAAAAAGCGGGGCAGTTAAGAGTGGTGCCCTTCGTGAATGTCAACCTTGTGCCAGATACGTCGGATATCTCTGTTATCAGAACGAGTTGCGGTCCGTTGGTGTGCGACGCGTCGTGGAAAATGATTTTTGCTAGGGATCAGGCCGAGTTTGACAGTATTTGGGAAACACTGAAAACAGATTTGGAGGGATTCGGCTGGAAAGAACTTGTGCAATTTGATAAAGACAAATATAAAGCCCTTGTTGACGAAAGAACCAAGGCGCTGGCGCAATAGCCGTACAGCAAAAGCGGGATTTTGCAATGGCCCCTGGGGGCTATCTTTGCCAGGCGGATCACAAACAGGATTAAGGGCAACAGCTTGCCTTCGGGTAGGCTGTTTTCTTTCGTCTCGATTTTCTTTTCCATTGTTGAAATTGCCGCAGTTATCGGTTATAGTATTTATACGGTTAAACCAACGAACTTATCACCTTCGACGCGGCGGAGCGTGGGACGTTCGTCTCGCTCAACATCAACATCGAAGAATTACGCGGCAAATGCGGCAGGGGGGGATTGACTTATGCAATATCGTACCGATTTGAAATCGGGTAACAAACTGTCTGTGCTGGGCTTTGGTTGTATGCGCTTCCCGCGCGGAATCAGCATAGACTTAGCCAAAAGTGAGAAACTGGTGGCCGACGCTATCGAACAGGGCGTAAACTACTTCGATACCGCCTATATTTACGGCGGCAGTGAGGACACCTTGGGCGAGATTCTTAGCAAAAACAACCTGCGCGGTAAAATCTATCTCGCCACAAAGCTTCCTCACAGCAAATGCAAAAGCTACGAGGATTTTGACCTTTATTTTAACGAGCAATTATCCCGCCTGCACACTGATTATATTGACTACTATCTTATTCACAATATTTCAGATTTAACGGCGTGGGAACGCGTTGTCGCCCTTGGCATTGAAAAATGGATTGCTGCAAAGAAAGCAAGTGGGCAGATTAGGCAAATCGGATTTTCTTTCCATGGGGCGCAAGCGGAGTTTGTGAAAATCCTCGACGCATACGCTTGGGAGTTCTGTCAAATACAGTACAATTATATGAATGAGAACTATCAAGCGGGTTTAAAGGGACTCAAAAAGGCGAATGAAAAGGGATTGCCTGTCATTATTATGGAACCGCTGCTGGGAGGAAAATTAGCGAACGGTGTACCCAAGCGTGGCCAAAGCCTTATGCGCGAAGCTACCCCCGACCGTTCATCCGCCGCGTGGGGATTGAAATGGCTGTGGAACCAGCCGGAGGTTACGGTCGTTCTGTCGGGGATGAACGCGCCTGAACAGCTTGCGGACAACATAAAAGCCGCTGCGGAATCGACGGTTGGCTCAATGACCGACAAGGAATTGGCGGTCATTGAAAAGGTGAAGGATATTTTTGAGGAAGCCTACAAAGTCCCCTGCACAGGCTGCAATTACTGCATGCCATGCCCGCGCCGCGTGAACATTCCCGGCTGTTTTTCGGCGTACAACGCCTCTTACGCAAACGGCTTTGTCACAGGCATAACCCAATACATGACAAGCACAAACGTAATGCACTCAAAGGATGGAGGCTCGGTTTCAAACTGCGTAAAATGTGGCCTGTGCGAGAAAAAATGTCCGCAGAACATCAAAATCATCGCAGAGCTTGGCAAAGTCAAAAAGCGTATGGAGCCGTTTTGGTTCGACGCGTTAATCGGTATTGCTAGCAAGTTTTCAGGAGGGAAAGACGTATGAGCTTATACGAAACAATTTTCACACGCAGGAGCGTCCGCCAGTATGACAAGGCGACGCTTGATACGGCGTCACTCGCTGAAATCCAAAACTATGTTGGCGGCGTAAAACAACTGCCGGGGCATTTTGCGAAGTTTGAAATTGTTGACAGCGCTAAACTCAAAGGGGGAATTGCGCCCTACGCGATTTTGGCGTGTGCCGACGACAACGACGCGGCGCTTGCGAATATCGGCTATACCCTGCAATGCGTTGATTTGTGGTTGCAGAGCGTCGGCTATGGCAGTGTTTGGTGCGGAATGGCCGCGCCGAAAGAGCCTGAGCCGGATTATAAAATTCTGCTGGGCTTCGGTAGAACAGCCGTTCCGCCCCGCATAGGCGAGGACGATTTCAAGCGTAAGAAAATTTCCGACATTAGCGATACTGACAACACGGTTGCCCACGCCGTAAGGGTGGCGCCCTCGGCAGTGAACTTTCAACCGTGGAAGTTGAGCTTCGCGGACGGCAAGGTAACGGTTGAGGCAAATGTGCGCGGCATCGGGAAACTCCTGCCGGGGCGGTTGTTCTTGTTTGATATCGGCATTGCGCTTCGGCACGTCGAACTGGCTCTGCAACATGAAGGCAAAATCGTGACGACGTTTACGGTTCACGGTAAGGGCAAGGATTTATCGGTCGAGGTGGAATATACATAACATACAACTAAATTACCGCCCGCTAAAGCGGGCGGTAATTTAGTTTCCATACCACCTTGCAGCAGTATGCACAGGAAGATTTTGTTTTGATAAAAATGGATATAATGACTGTTGTTTGCGATAGCTTTCAATTATATCTGCTTGCGTTGCGTATTTACTATCTTTTCTTGCGCGAAGCAACACAAAGTGGTC
>JAISGK010000092.1 GCA_031263155.1 Clostridiales bacterium | reverse complement strand
AGGTTTCAAACGCAAGTAACACCGCTCCTACCCATCAGAACTTTTAATTACTTGCCGCAGTGCCGCAGACCAGGACATACATCTGCGGGTGCCTATACATTCTCAGGTAACGTAGTCCCTATGGGACTGAGGGTAGTCAACGAGGGTTTGTATGGAAGCTATTGCCTCCTTGCAAGCCCCTAGCTTTAGCTATGGGGTCATTGACCAACATTGCTCCCTGACAGTAAAGTTGGAGTTGCGATAACTCAACATAACCGCACCGCTTATTTGCGTATTATACAGCTTTATATTCAGATCGTAAAGCCTTGACAACACCTCGGAAGAGGGATGGCCGTATGAATTACCGCGCCCCGCGCTTACAAGCGCGAAAGGCGCCTGAGATTTAGCGAGGTAGTCTATGTCACTCGCAAAGCGCGACCCATGGTGCGAGAGTTTTAACACGGTGGGAACCTTGAATTCGAGATTCTTTTCTATTTCGCCTGATATGTCGCCTGTAAAGAGCACCCTCGCCTTTTCATAACGCAATTGGATAACAAGGCTTAGATCGTTCGGGTCATCCGCGCGCGCGTCGGCGGGCGGATACACAATGTCAAAAGCGCAGCCATCGTACGCGTCATTGCCCGATGAAGACGTCACCACATCCCCTTGCTCAAGATAAACGATCTCCGCGCGAGCGACAGACAAAAACTGCTGAAACAACAAATTATCGGGGTCCATCGCCTTTGCGAAGTAGGCTTTATCTATCGTCTTAAGGCCAGCGATTTCGATAACGCCCGTAATATGATCTGTATCAGGGTGGGATACAAACACGCCGCTAAGTCTGTTTATGCCCAAATAGTCCAGATATGGCGCGACGGTACGCGAGCCTGTGTTATCGCCCAAATTTCTTCCGCGCAGGCCGCCGCCGTCTATAAGATATGTATCATGGCCTTGCCGAATCACAATGGCGTCGCCCTGTCCTACATCCAGCATCGTTATTTCCAAAGTTGGGGGTATGGCGCGAATGACCACGCACGTGGCAAAACATAACAGCCCCGCTATAAATGCCCATCGAGCGCGTTTTATTTTATCTATACGGGCTATCATGTACAGCGCGAACAGAAAGCAAAGCCCGATAAAGGCAAACGCGACCGGCAAACCGCAGCTGCCCGTTAAAATTTGCGAGTAAGGCAACCAGGCGGAAAATCCGCACAGGGTTTTATAAAATAATAACAACCCATGCAGCGATCCCGCCAAAAATATTGCCGCCTCGATCCAAAACAAACCTATCGCCCCTGCGGCCAAGCCCAGGCAAACCAGCATGGCGGCTGTAGGAATCACCAAAATATTTATAATAATTGAATAGGGGGCCAGTACATAAAAGAAATAGCTTTGCGCGGGAAACGTACCGGCGGCGGCCGCCATAGACGCGGATACCCCTGACAATATCGCCTTGGGGCATTTGAGACGTATCAACAGTATCTCAAACGGATGCCGCGCCACAGCTATGCCGAACACCGCGCCAAACGACAGCAAAAAGCCCGCGTCATACAGATACAGCGGCTCGTACAACAAAAGGATAATGGCCGCGCACGCTGTTGACGACGCCAAGTCCGATTCTCGGTAAAACAGATTGCCTCCGATTAGCACTCCAGCCATAATAGTGGCTCGCGCGGTGGAAACAGCGCCGCCCGTAAATACACAATACAATACCAGCGCGGCCAGGGTAATAAGGCTCGCCTTGCGCTTGTCAAGAAACCGACCGAGCAAGGCGTTAACGCTCATAGCTATGATAGACACATGCAGGCCCGATACACATAAAAGATGATAGATGCCGCCCTCGCGATATAAATCTCGCGCGTTTTCATCAAGTCCCGTCTTGTCGCCCAAAACAATAGAGCACATGACAGCGGCTTCGTCGTTTGGCAAAATCCTGTAAAACACATCCGCCAAACGCGAGCTCACATCCGACAAGAGGCTCGACAAGCCCACACCGGCCACGCGATCGTCAGAAGCCACGGCGCGCAAGGTAGGAAACGACTTATACATTATCTTTCTGGCGCGATAGTATAGCTTTTCGTCAAACGCCCCGGGGTTACGGGATCTGTCCAACTCCTGCAAACCACCGTAAAAGATCGCTATATCTCCCGGCGTGAGTATTCTCCCCTCGTCGTCTTCGATATCCTTCAACCAGCACAACACATTGTACCGCGCGCCGGCATGAGCGCCGTCTGTTATGGCGCGAACGGCCACGACCACCTTTTTGCTGTTTGCCGTCGCCTCTATAGACCGCACCACACCTGTAAACTCGATATCCCCATCGGGCCTGGGCGCGTTATATAAACTACCCGCCACCCGAAAGAAACCCGCCGCAAGAAACAGCAATAACAAAGCGGCGGGCTTCCATTTATAATATTTTACGATGATGAGGATGACGACCGCGCAAAGTCCAACCAAAACCCCACTGGCAAAGCCAGCGCCTGCTTTGCCGGTTTCGTAACCGCAAACGATACCCGCGCATAGGCTTGCGGCCCCCCATACCAGCGGTCGTTTCATGGATTTTCTTCGTCGTCCGCCGTTATTATATCGTCGCCGCGCCCAAACGGGCGGCTCAGATCTACACTCCCCTTGGGCTGAGTGGCCGTTTCGGAATCTATAAGAAATTGTACCGTGCGTATACGTTGATCCGAAAGGTCTATCAAAGAATTTACTATAGAGTAAACCTGCGTCATCTCCGTAGCCTTGTTCGACGGATTTTTGTTCATAAAATCGGCGCTAAGGTTAACGTAACATATACCATTTTCGGTGTTTATCTCATTTATTTTTACATCCTGCGATATGGTCGCGTAGCGTCCCGGCGTTTGCGGCCCTTTCAACAATTCATCCACAATGTAGTATTCTGTAGACTTCGTGGGATCCGCAACTATCTGCCGCCACTCATACATCAGCCCCGTACCTTCTTCATTGGCGAAAAAGAGTTTAAACCTAACCGATACCTTGGCGTTCTGTTCAATCACCGGGTTAATGTCTATGCTGCCGCGATCAAGCACCCCCATCTCTACGCCATTGCTATAGGTTAGCTCCAGCCCCGCCGCCCTTATGCGCACCCCACCCACAAAGTCAAGCGCGGTCATCGTGTACACCAGCGAAGCGCGCAAAAGCACCTCGTCCAGCGGGACTATGTTGTAGTATTCCCTCGAAAACTCTATTTCGAATATTTTTGCGCCGGCGCCCTCTACGAGCGTGGGCGTTCCAACAATCGTAACATCGTCGGGCATAGCCTTTTGCAAATGCTGGCTTTTGGGGTTGCTAATAAACATATTAAGCGCGTCTGCGGCTATCACAGAATCCTTGGCGTTGGGGACCGTCCTCTCTTCTGCCTCTACCGTATTACTTACAGGGTCTTTATAAAATATTTGCAGGGTTGTATAGTTGGGGTCTTTAGACACGGGTTTTACCAAAAACGCCACGGCCAACACGACCAGCGTTATGCAAAGTATGCCGACGCATATTATAAAGGGCAATCTTTTTCGATTCACGCCTCGTCCCCCTTAAAGTGAATAGGAACCCGCACGGTAAATATACTGCCTTCGTTCTCCTTGCTCGCAATCTTTATAGACCCGCGATGCATTCTCACGGTAGAATATGTAATCGCAAGCCCAAGGCCTGTGCCGCCAGTTTCGCGGTCACGCGTCTTATCCACGCGATAAAACCGATCAAAGATTCGCCTTTGATCCTCTTCCGCTATTCCAATGCCCGTGTCAGCCACGCTGATAAAGGCGTTTTGATGGTCGGCCTCCAGCGTTACGACAACCGCGCCTTTCGCGGGCGTATATTTAACCGCGTTGTCTACCAAATTTGATATAGCCGACGCAAACTTCACTTCATCACACTCGACAGTAACCTCTCGCGTGTAATCAAATTTGAGGGTTAAGTCTTTCTGCCTGGCAAGGGGTTGCAAACGGAAAATAATTTCACCTATCAAACGGTTTAGACTTACAGAACGCACCTGCAAACCCATTTCGCCCTGATCAAGTTTCACCAGCTGCAATAAATCGTTCACCACGCTCACCAGTCGATCTACCTCTGAATTGATGTCCTGCAAAAATTCGCGATATACCTCGGGCTGCACATCATTTTGCAACAGGATAGATTCTGAAAGCACTTTAACAGAAGCGAGCGGGGTTTTAAGCTCGTGGGACACATTGGACACAAATTCATGCCGCGTTTTATCCATTTGCTGAAGTTTTGCCGCCATCACATTACAGGCCTGCCCCAGCACGGCGTACTCGTCGTGCCCAAATAATTCCACGCGCTCATCCAAATTCCCATCTGACATTTTTGTTACCACAGACAGGATGCTAGTGAGGGGGTCTATCAGCATTTGTGAGGCAAACACAACCAGCACGCCCATTATCACTGCGGTAAGTGTGGTATACATCAATAGCTTTTGATTAATGTCGGATACCAAACCATAAATATCTTGCAGAGAACTAATGAGCAGCACAGCGCCTACAGCCTCGCCCGCGTCGTTATCTATCGAGGCCGACGCGTAAATGGCGCGCGCATCATCGCGCACCGACACGGCATTTTTAAATTGCAGCGCCTTAATAACTTCTGGCACAATGCGCGTTTTGTTAACGTCTTCGTTATTCGTATCGTTAAGCACCGTGCAGTAATTATCCAAAATCATGACGCGATAGCCGTCTTGCGCGCTTCGCAGGCCAAGGTCGGTATTTTGCAGGGTACGCCTGGATTCGTCGGCCAGGTTGTCAAAATACTTACTTTTTGCCACGCTCCCGGCAATCATATTTGCCGAACTTTGCAATTTTTTTGCCCGGTCTTCCTCAAAATGATTCTGTATGGTAGTCATTATAGTGTTAAAAAAAAATATAAGCGGTACATATGTTATCAGCAGGTACGTGAGCAGCAATTTCCAGCGTATACTATGCACCCAGGCGTACTTTATTGTGGGAGCGCCATTAAATTTGTCCGTTTGCTCGCTTGCTCGTTTGGCAGAAATCTTAGTTGAAATAATACCCCACTCCCCATTTTGTGTTTATATAGTTTGGGTCGCTTGGGTTTTTCTCTATTTTTTCCCTCAACCGGCGCACATGCACATCCACCGTGCGCACATCTCCGGGGAAGTCGAAGCCCCACACCGTATTCAACAGCGCTTCGCGGCTGTACACCTTACCCGGGTTTTGGCTAAACAATTCTAACAGGTCAAATTCTTTTGCGGTAAGGTTGGCCTCTCGCCCTTCTACGAATACACGCTTGCTTTCATGATCTATTTCCAGATCGCGCACCCTTATGCGGCTGCCTTTCACTTGATCTTCCTTTTTGGCGCTGCGGCGCAGAATGGCGCGAATGCGCGCTTTCAGCTCTAACACGTTAAAGGGTTTTGTAATGTAGTCGTCGGCTCCAAATTCAAGCCCCATTATCTTATCCATGTCCTCACCTTTTGCTGTTACCATAATAATAGGAACCTGAGAAAATTCTCGTATTTGTTGGCATACCTCAAGCCCGGTAAGTTTTGGCAGCATAACGTCCAACAGCACAAGGTTGTATTGATTTTGCCGAACAAGGCTCAGCGCATCTTCACCATCGTAAGCCACGTCTACTATCATCTCATCTTGTTCCAGGCTATACTTAATACCTTTTACAATCAATTTTTCATCGTCTACAACCAGCACTCGGTGAGGCACGCAATCAGCTCCATTCTGTTTTCATTTTTTTTGGGGGGTTTTGCGACGGTTAATTCACTGTTACGAAATCTTTAAGACTGTCAAATGTTTTTTGACCTATCCGGCTTACGTTCATTATATCTTCTATACGGGTAAATTGACCGTGAGTATCGCGATATTCTATAATGCGTCGCGCTATCACGTCGCCAACACCCGGCAAGGTTTTCAGAAGCTCGGCGTTTGCGATATTAATATTAACAAGCCCACTGCTACCGTTAACATCACTATTGTTTTCAGTACTATTATTTTGCCCGTCTGTAATAATATTGTCAAGAGTATCTCCTTGTTTGGGAACAATTATTTCTTGCCCGTCGGCAATTTTGGCGGCAAGGTTTATTCTTATAAGGTCCGCCTCGCTGGTAGCGCCGCCCGCCAAGGCCAGCACGTCGTCAACGCGGGCGTTAGCGTTTATTTCGTACACTCCGGGGTTAACGACCTCTCCTGTTATATACACTTTAACATTTGTCGTAACAATTGGCGATGAAGGAGGCGTTTCATTTACGTTCGAGCCTGCTTCATTTGAGCTTACCTCCTCCGAATTCATAGTCTGGGGTGACGCGACTGCCGCGACGGCATACACCGCGTCTTTTTCCGCTTTGTCATGCGCGTAAAACAAGCCCGCGACGACCGTTACCAAAATAATAAACGCCGCGTATATCGCCTCGCGTGGAATTTTCATGAATGGCCCACCCTTCATTCTGACAGCCGACACTGACAGCCAACAACCTGTGCTGCGGTAATCTGTTTATTTTTTTTTATTATGGGTATTCTTTTTAGTGAACTGTAGAGAATTCGTAGAGAATTTATCGTATCTTCCGCGAAACATAGCGATAAAATTTATTTGTTCTTTTCCCTATAATAATATATAATATTGTAAAAATCTTCAACAGAAATTTTCAAAGATGGTTTGTAAGGGTGGTTATATGAATAAGATAATTCTGTATGTCGTTTCAATCACTTTTTTCTGCTCAATGTTTACCTGTTCAATATATGCCGAAACTATTGGCAAGCCGGAGCTTAACGCCGAAGCCGCCATTTTGATGGACGCGGATACAGGCGTGGTTCTTTTTAAAAAAAATATAGATAAGGCAGAATATCCCGCCAGCGTTACAAAGGTAATGACTTGTCTCTTAACTCTGGAGAATTGTGCGCTGGATGAGCGGGTACTTTTTTCTGAGGCGGCCATAAACGACATACCCTACGATTCTAGCCACATCGCGATGAACCCGGGCGATACGCTTTTGGTCGAAGACGCGCTGCTAGGGTTAATGCTCGCGTCCGCCAACGAGGTTGCCAACGCCCTGGCGGAGCATGTGGGCGGCACACGACAGAACTTTTTTAATATGATGAACGCGCGCGCGGCGGAGATCGGCGCTTACAACACGCATTTTTCCAACGCCAACGGGCTCCACGACGATCAGCACTATACCACGGCGTATGATATGGCTCTTATATTGCGTGAGGCGATTAAAAACGAAACTTTTTCGCGTTTAATCTCCACCGTGTCTTACGAAATACCCCCGACAGAGACGCAAGAAGAGCCTCGCAGGGTCAATAACTCCAATAAGATGATATACCCCGAAAGCAATTTTTACAACGCGGACATTGTGGGAGGAAAGACGGGCTACACCTCCGACGCCATGCATACCCTCGTTTCACTTGCCCAAAGAGACGGCGTTAACCTTGTAAGCGTCGTGTTTCGCACAGAAAAGAATTACATTTATTATGACACTACCGCGCTGTTGAACTATGGTTTTGCTCAATACCGAGAGACGCGCATATTCGACGCGAACGACTATTACGCCACAGCAACTATTCTGCTAAACGAAGATACCGGCGACACTACCGAAATTTCTTTGTACGCGCAAGACGACATTCGCGGGGTGTACCCCGGTAGCATATCGGAATATTCTGTTGGTTATGATTTAAGGCTAAACGACGATTTGACCGCGCCGATTAACAAAGGTGCTAAATTGGGCGTGTTGTGCCTTACGTACCAAGGTTTGCCCTTGGCCGAAGCCCCTTTGTACGCGTCGCAATCTGTAGACGCGCCACTGGTTGACGCGGAGTGGGCAGTCGAGGCATGGGCGGAAACGAAAAAAACGGTGTACGAACCCCGCCCGACAGAGTACGCCGACGGCTTTCGCTTCGATTTTGCCGCCACATTATTGGGAAACTTTGTTCAATCGTTAAGCGATATAGCAATTGAGCCGATTTACTTTACGCTAACGCTTATCGCTCTTTGCGCCACGGGATTGGTGTTCGCTTGTGCGACGCTTGCGGGATACAAACGAAAGGATAAAGAAAAAGAGCTGTTAAAGCTGGTGAACAAAACAAGACGCAAAAAAGTATTTAATCAGTAGGCGCATATATTACGCGTGTGCTCTCGGCCCTCTTGGGGCCTTTTTTATATGGCCTTGACGGGATGGATATCAGGGATGGCGGGCGGGCATCGGGCAGCAGAGACGGTTATCGGGCATTTATGTGGGGTGCGGGCGCGCATTGTAGACTGCGCAAAAACTCCAGTTTTTGCCCTAAACGATGCCTGAAAACCGCATAAGCCGGTATAATCGCATTCGTAGGGGACGGCGTCCTCGACGTCCCGTTTCCCAGCCTCGACATTCCACGGTTCCCATTTGATGTCTCGTTGCCCTCGTTGTCGGAAACCAAAATAATCATGTGTACGTGGTTTGGCATAATCACATAATGCGGTATCTCAATGTTCTCGTAATGACGGCACA
>JAISGK010000030.1 GCA_031263155.1 Clostridiales bacterium | reverse complement strand
TCATCCCCATCAATAAAAATACATTTGTCAAGGCCGAGAACAATTGTTCACATGCCCGTTGTGGGGAGGGGGAGATTGCGGCCTAATGCTTGGCAAATGTTTTCGTTCGCGGGTATAATTTCGTTTACTTCGCAAAAAGACTATCTAAGCTCAAGCTTTATCGTTATACCTAAATCCCTGACGCTAGCCTCTTACGAACGGCTTTTTGACGATCAACGGCTATGGTCTGGCTACCGCTCCACATTGTTTATACTGGCGCTCGGTATGCCGCTTAATGTGTTTCTGACCTTCTGCCTTGCCTACGCGTTAAGCCGGAAGGGATATCCGGGCAGACGCCTGATTTTCGTGATGGTATTGTTTACCATGATTTTTCAGGGCGGTATTGTGCCCATGTATCTGGTAATGCGCTCCCTTTCGCTTACAAATAAACTCTGGTCAGTGATCCTGGCCTATGGTGTCAATACTTTTTATATGATCATCGTGAAGAATTACATAGATATTTTACCGGAGTCGCTGGTCGAATCGGCCAAGTTGGACGGCGCGGGGGAATGGACGATACTGGGCCGGATTGTTCTGCCCCTTTCCAAGCCGATACTGGCCACCATTGTTTTGTTTTACAGCGTAGACCGCTGGAACGAATGGTATAACGCCATGGTTTTTCTGCGCAACAACCAACTGTATCCTTTACAGCTGGTGCTGAGAAATATCGTTATCAATTCCGAAGTGGCCGGTAATATTACGGCAGCTTCTGCGGGCATCATTGGCAGCCAATTTGTTATGGGCATAAAAATGGCGGCTGTGATCATGACCATGCTGCCCATCATGTGTGTTTACCCCTTCTTACAGCGTCATTTTGTAAAAGGGATAATGATAGGCGCTATAAAAGCCTAACAAAAAAGGAGGATTTTAAGATGAAACGTATTCTTTGCGGATTGCTAGCCGTACTGTTGTCTTTGTCTCTGGCGGCATGTTCCACTGGTGGCGCGAAGCCCAGCGACGCGCCACCCCCCTGCCGAAAGCGCGAGCGCGGCGGTTAGCGCTAACTCTGCGGAAACTGATGAAGGCTCGGAGGGTTCGAATACCGGCGGCAAGGATTATTCTGACCGTATTACTGTAAGCTGGGCCGCAGTTATAGAAGGCGACGAGGGTGTGGATTACTCCAAAGACGCCGTTTATCAGTATTTTTTGGACAATTTTAACCTGGACATCCAGATCACGGCGCTCACATGGGGCAGTTGGGTAGAGAACCTGCGCATATGGATCAATTCTGGCGATATGCCCGATGTGGCCAACTGGCTCTATAACCATACAGAATTTGCCGATTACGCTGACCAAGGCTTGGTGCGCTCATTCACGCCAGACTGGAAAACCAAGTGGCCCAACGCCGCGCGGCTTTATGACATGACCGGCATAGGCAATGAACTCGATAGTCTAATGGGAGACACATACTGTATGCCGGTGGCTATATACTTTAATAACAAGCCCGCCGAGGTCTTAGGCTCCCATATCCAAACATATATGCGAAAGGATTGGGTTGAGGCCGTCGGTTTTGAGGCGAAGAGCAACTATACCATTGATGAGATGCTGGAGATTGCCCGGGCGATGAAGCAGCAGGATCCGGGAGGAGCCGGCGCCAACTTCTATCCAATAACCTCCTACCCCACTATGATCGTGGAAGGCTTTTTGTATTCTCAGTATGAGCGCAGCCGTCCCTCCGCCGTATTCTACAAAGGCGAAAGCGGCGGGTACAAATGGGGTCCGGCGGACGAACAAACCTATGACGCTCTTAAGGTGTTCCAGGACGCTTACAAGGAAGGGCTTATCCATCCAGAGTTTTACACGCTAAACCAGGGTGAGGATGAGGACATGATGACCATTGCCGGTACGTCGGCCATGTTCTGGGCCGGTGGCTTGGCGAACAACTACCGCCTGTTCTCCAATGAAATGACTGAGAATACTGACCTAAACCCAGACGAGGCGCTTCTTTCAACCTTCATTTTGGGCAAGGATGGAAAGTTCTATTCCCAAGAAGTGTCCAACTATTTTGGCGCGCTAATATTCAGCCCTAATTTGAGCGATGAGGCGTTTGAAAGGGTAATGGACGCAGTCGATTACTCCACCACAAATGAGGGACAGTATTTGTGTCACTTGGGCTTTGAAGGGGAGGACTACACCATCGGCGCGGACGGCAGTCTCGCTATGGTGGGCGACATTGCCGACCCCAGCTCGAAATACCCATCCATTTTGTTCTTCCAAACATTAGCCACTCGCGGCGATGATTTCTCTCTGGTGGATCCCAGTATACCCAAGCTGTACAGGGACAAACAGAAAGAGCAATACATAGAAAAGTACAGCCTTGCCGACGAGAGCAGCATGGTACCCATTGATTGGAATGTGGCGTTCCATAGCTCCAATGCCCGCAACCAGGTAGAGTTTACCTACCCCGACGAGTATGTTCAGTTAATCTTAAAGGAGGGCGATCTCCGCGCCAACTGGGAAGCCTGGGTAAATGAAAAAATGCAGCTTGTTCAGCCAGTGCTGGACGAATTGGACGCGTTGGGTTAACAGCCCCTAGGAAGGATTGTTGCATAAAGGCGGTCGCCTGACGCGACCGCTTAATTTTAGATATTGGAGATAGATATGCAAGAAGTAGAAAGATACGGTGTTTTCGAAATAAGGCTGGACACTGTAAAAGGCGGCCAACCGCCTTGCGCGGTGTTCAAGCGGGGAGAAGAATTCTATACCATACGCGGGTTCTGCGAAAACGAGGATGAAGCCGCCATACGATTTATGCCTCGCAGCGAGGGCGTATGGCATTATACCGCCAAATGTAACGGCCATACGTTAGAGGGAGATTTCAATTGCGTACCCTGTTCTGGTGTAAACCATGGGCCGGTTGTCGCGAACGGATGTCATTTCGCTTATGCCGACGGGACGCGTTACATTCCCATGGGCACCACCTGTTACGCGTGGATACACCAGC
This sequence comes from Clostridiales bacterium, assembly GCA_031263155.1. GTDB lineage: Bacteria > Bacillota > Clostridia > Lachnospirales > WQUN01 > JAISGK01. Next base: position 6,106 of record JAISGK010000030.1, on the reverse strand, counting down.
CGCCGGAGCTGATGGCCCAAACGCTGGAAACTCTAAAGGGAGTGCCCTTTAATAAAATCCGCATGTGCGTGTTCCCCAAGAGTATGCCATACAACCAAAACGAGCCCCTATGGTTCCCGTTCGAGTCTAAAGTGGGTGGCGGCTGGGATGTGCATAAGCCTGTCGCGGCTTTTTGGCGTAACCTTGAGAGCAATATAGCCGCGTTGGCCGCGCTGGGCATAGAGGCCGATTTGATCCTTTTCCACCCTTATGACCGCTGGGGCTTTTCCAAAATGAGCCGTGAGGATAATTTGACCTATCTGGATTACTGTATCCGCAGGCTGGCGGCTTACAGGAACATATGGTGGAGCCTCGCGAACGAGTACGACCTGGGTTTTACCAAAACAATAGAAGATTGGGACGCCTTTGGCGAAGCTGTAGCCGCGCTCGACCCATACGGCCATCTGATAAGCGTGCATAACTGGGTGAGTATATATCCCAAGCGCCCCTGGCTTACGCATGTATCTATCCAGAAGAATGATATGTCTGTGGCTTTCAATGCCCGTGAAGAATACCGCCTGCCGGTGATCGTAGACGAATGTGGCTACGAGGGCAACATCCCCTTCGACTGGGGCAACATTACCGGCTTTGAGTTGATAAACCGTATGTGGACCGCGTTTTGTTTTGGCTGCTATTGTGCCCATGGCGAGACCTTCCACCGCGATGACGAGGTGCTGTGGTGGTCAAAGGGCGGCAAGCTATACGGCGAAAGCCCCTCGCGCATCCGCTTCTTGTACGAAGTTTTAAAAACGCTGCCCGGAGTGATGGAGCCATATGCCAGCGTGCTGATAAACGATCCCAACGCGTCATCATCAAACCCGGAGCACGCCGCGTTTCTAAAAAATATCATGGAAAATATGGGCGAGAAGGAACGGGCGCAGATCATTGGCGAGCTTACCAAGCCCATAGGCAGGCACCCCGATTACAGACTTCAATATCTCAGACGCTCCTGCCCGGTGTATATGGATATGCGGCTTCCCCAAAACGGGCGTTACAGGTTAGAGGTCATTGATGTATGGGAAATGACCCGCGAGATTATTTGCCAAAAAGCCTCTGGGGATATCCGTATAGACCTTCCGGGCAAGGAAGGTATCGCGGTGCTTGTAACAAGGCTGGAAGGCGACGAACTATAAAGCTAAGGAGGATATTATGTTTAAACAACTTACGTATGTTCCGGTATCCGCAGATTCAATACCCTTTGCCGCCGCTGCGGAGATCTGCCGCTTCGACGAAATAGGCTACGCCGAAGACGAATATTTTATGAGCGGAACGGCAAATATTTACGCCGAAAGCGAATCCGGCAAGCCAGAAACAATATCCAGCGACGCGCCCTACACTACCCGGTTGTTGGTGCGACGCCCAAAAGACATAACCCGGTTTAGCGGGAACGTAGTTTTGGAGATTCTAAACGCCACCGCCAACGTGGATATAGACCGTATGTGGGTAAACTCGTGGCAGTTTTTCACCCGCCAGGGAGATATTTACGTTGGTATAACGAGCAAAGGGCATGTTGTGGATTCGCTGCTGAGCTTTGACGCGAAGCGTTACGCGCCCATCAACTGGGCCAACCCCATGCCAGACAGAACGCCTCCCTCTGGTTCAGAGGATTGGGGTATATTAAGTTTCTTGCCTCAGTTTGAGAGCGGGCTGTTTTGGGATATGCTTACCGACTGCGCAAAATTGCTGCGAGACACTAACGGCCTAAATCCAATAAGGGATTACCCTAACCGACATATTTTCCTTACGGGGTGGTCACAATCCGGTTTTTACATAGCCCGTTATTTAAAAAATTTCTACGACCCTTCGTCGCCGCTTTTTGACGGATACCTCTCTGCGGGTAGCTGGGCAATCTGCGCGCCGCTTAACGCTTGCGAAGCTCCCGTTAAGCTGTCCAATGGGTGTATGCCACAGGGCTCGGTAATGGGGGGCGCCGAGCCTGTTATAGCCGTCAATACAGAAAGCGAGAACAGGAGTGTTTTCTGGTATGGCGATTTCGACGAGCCGGATTTCAAATTTCGCACATACCAGATTCCCGCGTGCAGCCATGACACGAAATATAACCTGATGGGCTATTGTAGTCCTATTGGTGTTTTTAACCGCTACAGCGGCGTGGACGGCGATCCGTTGGATTACCCCTGCGAGGTTATTTTCAACGCGGCCTTCTATCATCTATACGCATGGGCACGACATGGCATTCCCGCTCCGCATGCGCCAAAGATCGAAACGCGTATGGCTTTCGGGCGCTCGACGGATCCGATGGGAGGTTACGCGGATAATGTGAGAGATGTGTTTGGCAACGCCAAAGGGGGCATACGAACCCCGGCGGTAGATTTCCCCACAGGCAAGTACACCAGCTTTAGCGTTAACAAAGACGGTGTTGTTAATCCTATGTTCGGAAAGGTAAACCCCTTCCCGCCGGAATTATTGAAGCAGTTGTACGACAACCTGGAGAATTACAGAGCGCTTGTAACAGCGAGCGCGTACGATATGATCGCGAAAGGCTTTATGCTGCCGGAGGATAAGGAGGCTTTTATAGAGCGCGTAGTTGTAACAGCCCACGAACGTGGACTGGAGTGATCTTCTCTTAAATTCCATAATTAGTTGAGTAGACTCCTACTCGATGTTCAAAATCGCAAAATCGGATGTGTCTGTGCGCAATTTTTAGGCAACTTTTTTACGAAAATCTTTTAAAAAGCTTGACATTAATAAAAACTTGTCTATTAATGAAACATAAATCATTTCTTTGAGGATGTTTGTATGATATTAGTTTATAAAACTGAACTGGAAAAAATATATACCCACATTGGAGAATCTAAAATAATGGCATTGGCAACCAGCATTAAAAATCATCCTACAGTAAGGCTTATGAGCTGCATTGTTTATGAAAATAAGATATTCTTTCAGACAGGAACCGATCTAATAAAATATAAACAAATTTGTGAAAATAATAATGTAGCGTTATGTGTTGATAATATTCAGATGGAAGGGATTGCTAATATTCTTGGAAGAACAAATGATAAGCAGAATAATGAAATAATGGAAATGTATAAAAAACATTTTAAAAACTCCTATGAAACGTATGCGCATAATGAAACAGAAGTGTTAATAGAAGTAGCATTAAAGAAAATAATAAAATGGGACTATGAAAATGGCAAACCATATCGTATATTTGTCGATATAGATCATAAACAAGCAAGAAAGGAAATGTATATCGAAAGGTAATGTCGTGAAAAAATACATATCTGAAATTGGATGGCGTCTATGCCTGGATGCCTTTTTTCAGTTGCTTGCCGGCGCCTCGTTAGCTTTTTTGCCCTATGCGAATAAGCTCCTTGTCGATACGTTTGAGGGTAGGCTAAGCTGGTCCGCTTTTCAAATAATCGGCTTGTATGTTGTTAGCATTTTAATTAGCGTAGGGGCGGGCTATGGGAGTATGCTCATTGGATGGTCTTACACCATGAAGTTTGATAAGTCCCTAAAACGCGATTTAATAAAAAACCTCTTTCTGCGCAGTTATAAAATGTTCGCAAACAGAACTGTGCCTGAATATGTATCTATACAGGCAAACGATTTAACCGAATTTAACAAGGATTATTTGGCCCCTATTGTCGCGCTGATAGTTTCGCTCTCAATGTTCCTTGTCTATGGCATTATTTTATTTGTTTTTGTGGACTGGCGCATAGGGCTTGCACTGTTTGTCTGTTCCGTCGTCGTTGTTAGAATAACCAGCTCTACCTCAAAAAAATTGAGCGCCGCTCAAACCGATTATTTGAATGAGATTGGGACTTATACGCATCGCATTACAGATCTACTTGAGGGGAAATCCCTCGTAAACCTACGCACCATCAATAATTTCATGTCTCGCCATGATGCCGGTTTAAATATAGCGACAACAAAACGTTTGTATTATGGTGTGCTTAAATCAAAATCGCTGGCTGTAAACGGCTTGTTCACTTTATCCATAAATATTGTGGGGTTTGCTTTTATAGCCTACCTTCTTCTAAACAAATACATAACTTTAGGTATTGCAGTTGCCTCTATCGGGTACATAGAAAGTTTCGTATCTCCCATGCAAGAGATACTTTACGACATTACTACCCTGCGTTCTATCCAAAAAACCAAAGAGAAGATATTTAACGAGCTAGACACACCTATTGCGCGGCATAGCCTTGCCATAAATACTTTTAACGCGGCGATAGACTTTAACGGGGTAGAAGTTTCTGTCGGGGACTTCCAGTTGCGAAATTTCACGTATCAATTTATGAAACAAAAAAAATATGCCTTGATTGGGCATAACGGTTCTGGCAAGTCAACCTTGCTGAAATTGGTTTCGCGAGAATTGGAGCAAGATGTCGGTTCAATACTAATTGACGGATACGATGTAGCCAAGGCGGATTGCTCTAGCGTTATTTATTGCCTACACCAGCAGGAGCATACATATGCGGCAAACTTTAACGATAACATTTCGCTCTTTGGAGCATTTGACGCAAACGCGTATAAATCCGCTTTACCACCCGACCCTCCCCAGAAAATAGATGCAATTGACGGCACTGCCAATTGCCAAACCCTAAGCGGCGGGGAGAAACAAATCGCCAACATGCTTAGGGTACTAAACTCTAACTGCGATGTTTTGTTATTGGATGAGCCGTTTGCCGCGATGGACGCTGCCATAGCTGAATATTTCGAACAAAGGCTTCTTCTTTTGGAGCAAAAGACAGTTATTACAGTTACCCACAATCTCAACCAAAACCTTGAGCGTTATGATTGCGTGCTGGTAATGGAAAACGGAGCGTTGGTTGAGTACGGCCCTTATGCTGAAATTATCAACAAAGCCGCATACCAGCGGCTAATCAATAATACGCAATTAGACATTTAATGAGGTTAAATTATTGCCTTTAAAAAGTTACTTATTAGTCTATTTGCTGGTATACTGATACCCATAAAACAACCTCTATGTTGGGCTATTGGTTCCGCAAATCCAATATACACCATTTTGTGCAAGTTGTCTTTATTTTTTTACGCGTTCGTCATTTTTTTAGTGTAACACAAACTGCGGCTGTCGCAATAGATACAACCGTGCGAGCAGCCGCGATACAGATTCATTCCGTTTTGCGGGGAAATAATTGTTTTATGGTCGGCGTAGTGCATTATTGGGTTCCGTAAGTCTTTTTATGCGCCTTGATTTTTTTCATCGCCCACTCGTCCATGACTTTTGCGTGACTGTTACGGAGCATTTCCTTTGAATCCTCATACGTTGTGGATTGGTGTTTTTTCCAAAACTCCACATTCATATCGCCATAGGTTTTCCAATTATAAGGCGTGGGCAAAAACGGTTTCGCCTCACCGCTTTGATTGGAACTTGCCCAATTCAGCAAAAGCTTGTGCCATTCGTAAAGATGGACAAATACGTCGCGCAGATTTTTGTCGCGTCCCCAGTGCGCTTCTTTCCCGTAGCCCGCGCCGAAATTGAAAGTCGCACTCTGTTCATCGTCCGGCATAGAATCAACGAGGTTCCACATCTTTTCAAACTGCTCGTTTGCCGACTTGATTAAGTCCGGCTTTGTTTTGGGTCTTGGCATGGCATATACCTCTTTCAATCAATTTAGAATTATACGAATCTCACAATATCTTCAAATGATTTGCGATTTTTAGAGCGAATCGCGTCACTGGCAGGGTATCCCAAAGCAATTACAGATCCAAATTGCTTTTCTGCGGGAATATTCAGCAACTCGCAAATCTTTGCGCGATTGTAAACACCAATATGGCAACTGCCAAGCCCTTGCGTAGCGGCTTCCAAACAAACGTATGCCGCCGCCGCGCCCAAATCACCTTTTGCATAATATTGGCTATCAAGAAAGCAACTGATAACAGGGCTTAAAACCGCGTGTTCTTCCAAAATGACAATAAACGCTTTCGCCGTTCGAAGAAAGGCGTTTTGCTTTAACTGCTGCCCGCATTTTGCTATCTCGCTGACCAATTCGGGATTCTCCACAACAATAAAACTCCACGGTTGGGCATTGCAGCCGGAATGTGTCAAACGCCCCGCCTCAACACATTTTACCAACTT
>JAISGK010000089.1 GCA_031263155.1 Clostridiales bacterium | reverse complement strand
AATGATTTTGTTTTCCTTAAGACCTTCGGTGAGAAGGGCGATGAGGAACAGCTGTTGTCATTACTGAACGCAATACTCAAAAAGACCGGACGCGATACGCTCACGTCTATTGAGATTATCGAGAGCAGAACGATCACTGGCGAGGTCATCGGCGATAAGACCAGCATCCTGGACGTTGTCGCCAACACGTCGGACGGGACGCGCATCCACATAGAGGTGCAACTCCGTGACTACGGCAATATGAACAACCGGAGTTTGTTTTATTGGAGCCGTGAATACGCTGGCGAACTGAGCAGGGGTGAGGATTACGACCAACTCCGTAAAGTTATCGTGATTAACATCGTGAATTTTGCGGTGGTCGCGGTAGATGACTTTCACACGACTTTTCATCTGTGGGAGGATACCTACAAGGACTTCCTGTTGACTGACGCACTGGAAATGCACTTTATAGATATAAAGAAGTTTAACAAGCTGCTGGAAAAGGATCTGCGCAACAATCCGCTTCACCGCTGGCTCACGTTTTTAGACCAGAATACTGGCGAAAACACCCTGAAGGAGGTAACCGCCATGGACGCGGCCATTCAAAAAGCAGACGAGCGGATGAATTTCCTAGCCAACGATAAAGAGGCGTTACGCCTCTATCATCTGCGCGAGATGGCCAGGATCGATTATAACAGCGGTATGAAGAAAGCTAAGGCGGAAGGCAAGGCGGAAGAGAAAGCCGAAATCGCCAAATCTATGCTTAAAGATGGTATGGCACCCGAAATGGCGGCAAAATATACTGGCTTGCCGCTGGAGTTAGTAAGGCAACTGAATCAACAATAAATAACGCGGAACCCCCGTTAAAAACAAATAATATTGAGTACAGGGTAGAAATGAAAATCAATGGATCCAGGCTTCGAGTCCCTGTGGGCGTATCATAGAAACCTTGTTAAATCAGTTTTTCTGAAAATCAGGAAGGCTGATTTTTTTTGCGGGTCCAAATTGTATTTGGTATTGTCGCGGGGATTTTTTTGCGCCCGGCGAGAATCCTAACCATCAAACTCCACGTCCAATTGGAGTGAATCCGCCCAAATGGAGTTGACGTTTAAACAAATATTCGATATACTGATATAAGTTAGTTGCAACTAATTAACGTTACGCCACGCGGATGAAATCTTGGTAGTGGCGGGTGAAAAAATAGCGGAGAGCGGTACCCATGACGAGCTTTTGGGAAAGGACGGCATCTATCGCAATTTTGTCACCGCGAGGGAAAAATCCCGTGACTGGAGCAGGAGAGCGGCCCAAAAGGGGATTGTTTAATCAATAAGAAAGTGGGGAGGGCATAAAAATGCAAAAATCCAAGAAAGAGCCGGCGTCGCCCAAGACGGGGTTCGCAAGGCTATTTGAACTGGCCATGATGAAAAAGCCGCTCGTTATCGGCTCGCTCATACTGTCCACAGTGGCGGCTGTACTTAGCTTTGTGCCGCACATATCCATCTACTTTATCATTCACAAGGTCATAGAGGCGCTGCCGGACGTCTCCGGCGCGGACGCGGGATACATTATCCGCTGGGGGTGGATAGCCTTCGCGGGGGCGGTGGGTAATATACTCGTATATTTCGCGGCGCTGATGCTGTCCCATCTGGCGGCCTTTGGCACGCTGTATAGGTTAAAGGTCGAGTTCACCTCACATTTGGCGCGGGTACCGCTGGGATTCCATGTACTCGTAGGAAGTGGAAAGCTGCGCAAAATCACCGATGAGAACATAGAGAAGATCGAGGGCTTCATTGCCCACCAACTACCCGATCTGGCGGCGGCTATATCCGCGCCCGTCCTGTTGTGTGCCCTGCTGCTCGCGGTGGACTGGCGCTTCGGGCTGGTGACGATGGCGGGCATTGCCGTGGGGCTGTTCATATACGCCCGCATGGTGGGTAATGAGGGCTACCAGGCGAATATGGATCGCTACCAAAGGGCCCTGGAGGATATGAATAACGCCACCGTGGAGTATATACGCGGCATATCGGTAGTCAAGGCGTTCCGTCAGACGGTGTACTCATTCAGGCGGCTGTATGACTCCATCAAACAATATACGGCATGGATCATTAAGTACACACTCCAAATGCAAAACGGCTACGCCGCCGCCATAACCGTCGTTCAGAACGTATACCTGTTTGTTATGCCTTTTGCCATACTCATAGGCGCGGGCGTCGCGCGGGACAACGCGGCGGCCTTTTCGGGCTTCGCCACAACCGCCCTTTTCTATCTGGTTTTGGCGCAGGCGGTGGGTGGCGTTATAATAAAAGTCATTTACGCCAGCGGAACGATGATGCAGCTCACGGGTAATGTGGATGCCATGGACGCCATACTCGCCGAGCCCGAGCTTTACGTACACCCCGATCCAAAGCCCATGGGCGGATGCGACGTAACGTTTGACAACGTGACATTTTCTTATGATAAGGATAAGGAGGTTGAGGCGCTTTCCGGGGTGTCGTTTACTGCAAAACAGGGGGAGGTCACGGCTATAGTGGGGCCGTCTGGCGGCGGCAAATCCACAATAGCGCACCTGATCCCGCGCTTCTTCGACGTGAGCGGTGGCGCGGTGCTGATAGGCGGTACCAATGTGCGCGAGATTGACCCACACGCGCTGATGGACAATGTCAGCTTCGTTTTTCAGGATGTGTATCTATTCAAGCAGAGCGTTATGGACAATATACGCATGGGAGACCCCTCCGCTTCTGACGAGCGCGTATACGAGGCGGCGCGGGACGCGCAGTGCGCTGAATTTATAGAAAAGCTGCCGCGCGGCTATCAGACTGTTATCGGCACAAAGGGCATACACCTGTCCGGCGGGGAGCGGCAGCGCCTTGCCATCGCCCGCGCTATAGTGAAAGATTCGCCCATCGTCGTGCTTGACGAGGCGACAGCGTTTTCTGACCCGGAGAATGAACACCTGATCCAAAAAGCCTTTGAGCGGCTGATGAAGGGCAAGACTGTCATAATGATTGCGCACAGATTATCCACGGTGCGCGGCGCGGATCAGATTATCGTAATAGACGGCGGTCGCGTTGTCCAGCGCGGCGCTCACGACGGGCTGCTGCTACAGGGTGGGAGATACGGCGATATGTGGCGCGTTTACACGCATGCGTCAAGCTGGCGCTTATCCAAGATTAAGGGGGCAAACAATGGGTAAACTGCAAAAAATGCTGCTGCTAACCAACAGCGGTTACGCGGATTTGAAAAAGGCTATTTTCGCCTGCACCCTTACGAATTTCTCTATGATACTGCCGTTTTGGGCGCTCATGCAGTTTGTCATGGAGCTTCTGAAACCGCTGATGGGCGCGGATATCTCGTGGTCGAAGATGTGGCTGCTGTTCGGCGCGGCCGCTCTGGGGGCGTTTATCGTATACCTTTGCCAGCGAAACGATTATGAAAAGACATATGTAGTATCCTATACCCAGTGCGAGCAAACCCGCGTAACGGTAGCGGAGCATATCCGCCGTCTGCCGATGAGCGTTTTCAACTCCAAGGATCTGTCTGAACTTACCACAAACGTTATGGGCGACGTGGCTACCAGCGAGCATGTAATGAGCCATATCATACCAGAGCTTATCGCAAATATTATATCGATAACCACGATCTGCGTTTTGCTGGCGATATACGACTGGCGCATGGCGCTGGCGATTTTCTTCACCGTACCACTGGCGCTCGGTATAATACTGCTTAGTCGCAAAATCTACGGCGCTGTTTCGAAAAAACAGGCGGCGGCGAAATTGGCGGCCTCCGATCGCGTGCAGGAATACATAGAGGGCATAAAGGTCATAAGGGCGTGCAATATGGATGGCGAACGCTTTGGAGCGTTGGAATCGTCGCTGCGCGAGATGATGCGGCTGGCCATGACGATGGAGGTCGGTACGGGCATATTCGTAACGGGCGCTCAAGCCGTATTACAGGGCGGCATAGGGCTTGCGGCTCTGGTCGGCGCGACGCTGCTAACGGGCGGCCAGCTTGGTTTTGTGCCGTTGCTGACGTTTTTGCTAATCGTGGTGAAGATATACGCCCCCGTCATCACCGTACTGACACTGCTTCCAGAGCTATTCTATTTTCAAATCGCTCTGCGGCGTATGCGCGCTCTGCTCACGATAGAACCCATGGCGGGCGATGAAGAACAGAAGCTGACGGATTTCACCATCGTGTGTGAAAATGTCGCTTTCGCCTACGGCGCGGGGGCGGACGCGGCGGTAAGCGAGCTGTCGCTGACGATTCCATCTGGCAGTCTAACGGCTCTTGTCGGGCCGTCAGGCAGTGGAAAGAGTACGGTGTCACGGTTGATAGCGCGCTTTTGGGATGTGGATCAGGGCAGGATAACAATCGGGGGCGTGGATGTCAAAACGCTTGACCCCGAGCATCTGATGAGCTATATGTCTTTCGTTTTTCAGGATGTGGTGCTGTTTAACGATACGATTCTGGGCAATATACGCATTGGCAACATGGACGCGACAGACGGGCAGGTGCTTGCCGCCGCGAAGGCGGCCCACTGTGACGATTTTGTCAATCGGCTGCCGGATGGTTACAACACGATGCTTGGCGAGAACGGTCAAACGCTCTCCGGCGGGGAACGCCAACGACTTTCCATTGCCCGCGCCCTGTTGAAAGACGCGCCCATTGTGTTGCTTGACGAGGCGACCGCAAGCCTTGACCCGGAAAACGAGGCGTCTATACAGGAAGCGATCTCCGCGCTGATCGCCAACAAAACCGTGCTTGTTATAGCGCACCGTTTGCGAGCCATCGCCGGAACGGACAAAATAATAGTTCTCGACAGGGGGCGCATATCGGAGCAGGGGACGCACGAGGAGCTTATGTCGCAAAACGGCTTGTACAAGAGGCTCTGGACCCTCCAAACGGAAAGCCTTGGCTGGACTGCCAGCAGGGCTCTCGCTTTACTGTGACAGGGCAATTCATTCTCCAGCTTGCCAGTAACAGGTCATACGTATAAAATCGTGGCGCATTGTCCCTAAATATGTTATGCTGTATTGGAAAGCGCGGGAGGTGAGCGCGTGTGTCCGCTGAAAAAAACAAAAGCGGCAAAATCCTTGCGGCGCTGCGAGAAGAAAGGGCAATGCGCTTAAAAGGCGGTCTGTACCATCAGACGCAGATCAAGCTGGCTTTCAACTCCAACCGCATTGAGGGCAGCAGATTGTCAGAGGAACAGACGCGGTATATCTTTGAAACCAACACCATAGGCGTAGAGCCTGGAGAAGCGGCCAATGTGGACGATATTATCGAAACGGTCAACCACTTTGCCTGCTTTGACTATATGCTTGAGAACGCGGGCAAGGAGCTTTGCGAGGATATGATCAAGGGCTTCCACCGTCTGCTTAAGCGAGGTACTTCGCAGGAGAGGATCAATTGGTTCCGGGTGGGCGACTACAAGGCGAAACCCAATATGGTTGGCGACACGGCTACGACGCCCCCCGGCAAAGTAGCCCAAGAGACGCGAAGACTTCTCGCGGAGTATTCAAGCAAGATTCCAGCCTCTTTTGATAACATTATAGACTTCCATTACCGCTTCGAATCCATACACCCCTTTCAGGATGGCAACGGGCGGGTCGGGCGTATGATCATGTTCAAGGAATGTTTGAAGAATGAGATTATGCCGTTTATCATCGACCATCAACACAAGCAGTTCTACTACCGGGGTTTAAGGGAATTCCGCGCAGAAAAGGGATATCTCACGGGCACTTGCCGGTCAGCGCAAGACAGTTATGAAAGGCTGACGGCATATTTTTTTCAAGAAGGATCCACGAATGTATGAAATCAAGAAGGAATGTCAAACATAATCCGGCGCGGTATTGAGTCCCTCGCGCCAAACCCCGGCTGAATTATAAAGCCCTGCGGGTAATCACTCCCGCAGGGCTTTTCTCCGCAAAGCGCCTTATCTTGAATGTTTAAGGATATTGTACATATACACCAGCGCGGCAAGCGCTCCGCCAAAAAAAGTGGCGCCAACCCCGATCCAAATGCTGGATGGTTTGCCTCGGTCTTTTATTGACGGGCGTTTCGCGCGGTTGTATGTTACTTTATAACTGGCGGTTGGGGATTGCGCAAAATCTTCCGCTTGGGCATTGGGCATTCCATTGTCGCTCCCGCTGGGCGGCGCGGGGCTTGCGATTGGCGTAGCCGTGGCGTACTTAGTAGGAACAGGTGTCGGAGAGTCAGCCCGCGCGGCGGCGGACATTCTTCTTGCGCCAGGGCTATCGGATGGATGCTGTTCAGAAACTTTGGCGCTTGATCGACGCTGCTCTGAGGGTTTTGCGCTTGGCGTATCCTGTTTAATTATTTCAGTGGCGCGTTCAATGGCTGAAAATTCCTGCGCTGATTCAGTCCCCGTAATCCATGGGGCCGAGGTCTCACTTTCCAATACAGGATAATCGGTCAGTGAGTAATTTGTTATCATGTCGTTATCTGCCCGTGAAGGTTCGCTTTCTGTTATTCCGACATCCGCCGCCCATGGATTGGCCGACGCGTACCCGAATATAGGGTATTCCGCAAAGCGATTCGGCGCTGTGTCGTCGTATGTCCATGGGGTTTCATATCCCTGTGAAGGCTGCGCGTACTCCCCCCATTGAGGTTCGTTTTGAGATCCGATTTGAGGCTCGTTCGCCACGTACAAACTTTCCAGTCCCGTCGCGTCATAACCACCGTTCATTATCCCGCCGCCCCATCCTTCCCTGCCGTACTCTTTATCAGGTCTGTATTCGAACGATGGATCGTAGTCATATTCATCGTCCCAGTAGCGGGAGGAGGCATAATTGTCAGCAGGGTCAAAGGTCGGCATTGCCGGGTTAACGGCATATGGTATACCGGCAGGCGCGGCGGGAGTCGGAGATATGACTGTAATATTCGCGGGAAATCGCGTGAACGGGCTAATCGCGTATGTGATCGCCGTTGGGGTTGGCAAAATCGCGGACGCTGTTGTTTCGGCCATTGGCGCTAGAGTCGCTGTGGGTGGTATAACAGATGGAGTGGTGAACAACGCCGTGGATGGCATGGCGGACGGCGCTGTAGACAGCTCTGCGAGTGGCATGGCATATGGCATTGGCGATAATGCCATATATGGCGTGGTGGGCGATGCCATGGCAATCGCCAAGTTCGGCACAGTCGAATATGCGCCGCTATCTATTTCGCTGGGCGATTCTGTGATAACAGGGTCGGAAACCACGCCGTCAAAAAATATTGATGATGTCTCTCCCGTCGGCTCGTCAACTACGCTAGACAGTGGCTCGCCAATATATTCCAGCCCTTCGGAGGCGTCGTTATCCATCATACGATTTGTATCGGCTATCAGCGTGTGGGCAAACGGGTTTACTATGCCCATACGACCGAAGACGCTAAGGGAAGTCTCGTTATTTTTTTCCATACTCTCACGTTGCGAAGAATCATGTGGCGGTTCGAGGCCAGCGCGGGATATATTGTAATTTGCCAGGAGATTATTTTTATAGCAATTTATATAGGTTCCATTTAGCGCATACCCGGAATCCGGCGTATGCGCCGCATTTTCCTTCACTGAGAGTTTGAGCGTAAAGCGCTTGTTTTTCAATAATTCCAAGTTCTCAATGCTCCACCCGAAAGTGTCCGGCGCGAGCCAGGTGGATTTGAGAACCGGCAGTCGCGGCGCTTCTTCGTCAAATTCAGTTATGCCGCTTTCATCAGTTTGCGCAAGTTTCTCGCTCTCTTGCTTTAAAACGTCTATCATATTTATCCATGCCGTACCGTTTTCATCTTCCAATAGCCAGCTTATAGGCTCGCTTTTTATGGCGCGCGAGTATAATTGACCAATTTGCACGCGGTCCCACTGCGCCGCGTTCTCTCCAAGAGCAAAGTCTATTTGCCAGGCGCAAACGCCGTTGGAAAGAACGGGCGCGCTAACGCTAAGCAAAGGGTACCCTTCCGCTAAATTCGCTCCGGTCGCGGTTACGGCATTGTCCGTCGCCGTCGCAAAACTTATATAATTAATAACGACACACAATGCCGCTATCGCCCCTACAATACTTTTACGCAAAAAAATCCCTCTCACTTTCTGGCAAGGTGCTTTTAGTATTAACATACCAGCCGGAAAATATTAGGGAATAAAAATTAGCGAATTACCAATTATCTTCAAAAATCTTCTTTATTTTTGGTATTAAATAACCGCTGCCGCCACGGTCTTTTACATCCTCTACCATTGTAATGATTAGCAAGGGCTTCTCGATGTCTTCATCACCAGTAAAAACATTAAACCAACCAAGTTCTGTCCCGTCCGTATCATCTTTAGACATTTTTATTTCAGCCGTTCCCGTTTTTCCGGCCAGCGTCAAGCCTTCAACCTTGGCAGCTCCTCCGGCTAACCGCTCAACAACTTGTATTAAATCCTCCTTTATAATATGGGCGGCCTCTTTTGTGAAAATCTGTTCTTTCCAGTATTCAGGCGCGTTATTTCCCTCGTATAACAGGTATGGTTTTATCATATTGCCATCATTCATAAAAGAGGAATATATGCAGGCTATATGAATTGGGTTTATCAGTATCTGCCCTTGTCCGTAACCACTATCAGCCAGCTGAATTTCATTGCTGAAAGTGTTGTCATTTGAAAAGCTCGACCAATACAAACTTATTTCAAAGGGAATAGCCTCGTCAAAACCTATGTTGAGTAATTGCTGGGCCAATGTATCCCCGCCTATATTTAACGCCGCTTTTGCAAAGTATATGTTATCGGAGTATATCAGAGCGTTCTCAAGGGTAGCGCCATTGTATTCAGTTAATGTCGTGACTTTATAACCGCCCCAGCTTGCGTCCTTTTGCCAGCTTCGCCCACTGTACCCATAGTCGTCGTCAGGATTTATCTTTCCGGTGGTTAATCCTATCGCTCCGATTATAGGCTTAAAGCCAGAGCCGGGGGATAGAGCCGCTTTAAAGCGGTTGTATAACGGTTTGTTTTCATCTTCATTCAATGCCTCCCATTCCGTTTCTGATAATCCAAGCACAAAATCATTAGAGTCAAATGTCGGCGTACTAACAAGAGCCAATATTTCCCCTGTTTTTGGGTTCATAGCCACTGCCGCGCTTTTATCCTCGCAAAATTGATCGTATAGGTCGTTTTGTATCCATATGTCGACGGTGAGCATGATTGTTTCTCCATCGCGGGGATATTTCGTTGCCAATGTTTCTTTGGCTTGGCCCTCTTTATCCACTATAACGATCTCATACCCGTCAAGGCCTCTTAAGCGTTCTTCAAAATCCTTCTCCAGGCCCGCTTTACCTATCATGCTATCGGCATTGTAACCTTGCCCGTTAAACCTTTCCAGATCTTCTGCGGTTACGTTTTGTATATATCCGGTCAGGTGTGAGGCTTTTTCGCCGAATGGGTAATATCTGACTGCGGTATCGGTAATCTTTATCCCGTTTATCTCCAAAAGGAGCCCTTCCAATTCATCGAGCCCCTTGGGGATAGTGCGTATTGGTATAAACATATCGTCTTTTACATAGGAAGCGCCTAATTTTTTATTTATGCTCTCGGCGGTGATGCCTAGAAGTTTCGCGGCCTTTTCAATATCGGCGGCTCTGTCCTCGTTCATTTTGCCGGGCACAAAGCCAACGGAAGAAGCGACGCCTTTGCCGGCAAGCATTTCGCCGTTCCTGTCTAGAATACTCCCTCTTTCGGATTTTAGAGTGTTTATTTTTACTTTGTTATCCGAATTAAGATTGGGGAAAATCAAATGTGATGACCATATCAGGCGATACTCTTTTTCTTCTGTCATTGTAAAATACGCCTTGTTGGAAAACGTAACCTCGCCAGCCAAGGTATCCATGTAGGTATCATAACTTATAATTGTTTGCTCTTTTGTTTCGGTCGTTTCGGTCATTTCAGTCATTTCAGTCGTTTCGGTTATCTCGGTTATCTCTATAGCTAAATTTTTTACCTCAATACCTTCGTATATGCCTTTATTCTTTGAAACGAAATCTTCCATAGGCGTAATGATTTGAGCCTGCTTTGCCAATAAGGCGTACATATCTTCATATCTGCCTTCGTTTATGTAGGCTGTGTACTGTTGCAGCAATTCATCCGGCTGTGCCTTTTTATCCTCTGTAGGTGTAGGTGTATTTAGGGGGGGACTCACTAAAGGAGGGTTCAATAAAGGATTGGCGACACGCGCAAAGATAATGACACCTACAGCCACAGCGCAAATTGCAATCACGCATACCATAATATTTACCATTATCTTTTTTCGGCGTTTTTTTCTGGCGCGCATAATATACCTCCTGAAATTCTGGCGAAATAATAAAAGGGAAAGTCTAAAAGCCAAAAACCGGCTTTTAGAGTATTCCCTGTTTAAAGATTATCATTCGAGGCAAATAATGGCGGCGCTTTGTCGTGTCAAATAATCAAGTCAAGTCAAGTCAAATCATATTAAACAGCACGGGCGCAAGCCCAATTATAAACCCCAGCACCCCGCCGAGAACGGTTATAACATTAAGCTCGCGCTTTACAACCGAAAGTATTATCTCCTCTGCCTCTAAGATGCTAAACGCGTTCATCTTTTCTTCAACCATAGAGCGAATGTCCATGTTGCTGGCTATCAGGTTAGCGGCTTGCGCCAGCGCGGGCGCCACCAACTGCATGAGCTTCTCTTTAATAGAACGCGTTTGCCCCTCGCTTAAAGTATCCAAAAGCTGGTTAACGCGAAGGTCCCACAAAGTGCCGGCGCTCTCGCGCAGCTTGGCGGAAAAGAGTTTATGGTTGTTCGTGTTGCCAATAAACAAGCGGAACTCCAACTTAATATTGTGATAGATTTTTTCGGGGTTTAAAAAAAAGCTGGCCATTCCGAAATTCTCACGCAGTACGCGACCTGTGGCGCTAATCAAATTGCTATCAAGTTCGGGGTTGTTGAGAATGTGCTCGACTATCTTGGCCGCGTCGGGTATTTTTTCATCCGTAAAGCTAAACATGCTGTCGCGCGCGCTTTCGGATATTATGTCGCTAATCTTAAGATCCTTGGCGCGTAATCCATCTATCAGGCTATCCAACAGCTTTTCGACCGCTGCGGTGGTTTTTTTCGAGGTAAGTTCGGCGAGCAAAACATCGTAAGTAAGCAGCTTGCCGCCTACTGTTTCGGCGACCTTCGATGTAAGGCGCGCGCGTTCTTTTGGTATAATGCCGGGTGTGAGCGGCAAGCGCCACCTGCCAATGTATTTTTCCTCACGTGGCCTAAACAACATCTTTATGGCCAACCAATTAGTAAAATAACCTATGACGGCGCCCAACACGGGAGATATAATAATGTTCGCCCAACCCTCCAACAAACGACACCCTTTCATCTTTTGGCGCTTTAGCTTTATTCTAGCCTTATTTTCCTGACAGATACGCGAGCGCCGCAAGATTGTCTGAACAGTTGCGGCTACCAGTTACACGTTTAGCAAGTAAGAGAGCGTCATAAGGCTGTCTGTTAAATGCACATTTTCTACTTTCATTTCACCGGCGGTTTGCAAATCCATATGCGAAAAATTCCATACGCCTTTTATACCCAGCGCGCTTACGCGCTCAAAAACCTCCTGCGCGTTTTCGTGCGGCAAACACAGGGCGGCTATGTCTACAGGGTTGTTTGTTACGAAATTCTCCAATTCGTTCATGTCGATAATGGGAACCCCTTTAACATTGTCGCCTATTATCTCAGTGTCGATATCGAACAGCGCGACAAAATTAAACCCGCGCCTGTAAAAATTGGGATAGGCGGCCAATGCCGTGCCCAGTCTGCCCGCACCTATGATAATAATGTTATAGTCTCTGTCAAGCCCCAATATCTTCTTTATCTCATTAATAAGCATGTCTACGCCGTAACCATATCCTTGTTGGCCAAAGCAACCGAAATTATTAAGGTCTTGCCTTATTTGGCTGGCGGTTACTCTCATCTTCTTGCTTAGCTCCATGCTTGAAGTACGGCTTACGCCATTTTCTTTAAGCTCGCACAGATAGCGATAGTATCGCGGCAATCGCTTTATCACCGCCATAGAGATTCCCTTTTCGATAAAAATTCCTTCTTTTTTGATGAGAGACATCTAAGTATTTGTGAAGTCCTATGGGTATACAAAATATTCGTTTTGCATGTCTTCAATGCCCACAGGATACCCCAACAGATGATTGGTTATGTATGTATGCGCGTTGCGCATGCGTGTTTTATCCTGCTCTCGCAAACCTTGCACATCAACAGCGCCGGTTAGCGCGTCAAAAATGGAGAGCGTTTGAATGTCATAGGCTCCGCTCGAATTTATAAAGCGAACCCACGTTGGAACAAACGACACGCTTTTTATTACCGGCTTGTCACCGCCATGCTGTTCTATCGAAGCGTTAAGTATAATACCCTGATCTCGTGGAAGAGTGCGCTGTGATGATATGAAATTGCCCAGGCTGTAGATAATAAAGCAGTTGCGCTCGCTTCCGTCATCGTCGGTTACAGTCACAAATTCATATGGCTGCACAACGTGGGGGTGACTGGCAAGCACCATGTCCGCGCCCAGCTTGAGCATCGCGCGCGCCCGCGCTCGATATGCCTCGCTTGTATTCTCTACATATTCATCGCCCATATGGGGTATAACGATTATAAAGTCGGCAATTGAACACGCTTGGAGAATATCGGCCTCTATTTTTTCATCTTCAAGCAGGTTCATGCTCCAATCATATTGCAGCGGTATGCCATTAGTCCCGTAGGTGTATGATAAAAACGCTATGTCTATACCATTTACGTTAACTATGGTTAGTTGTTCGCTCTCCTCTTTAGAGCGATAACTTCCCGTATGGCCTATGTCCAAACTGTCCAGCACGTCGAGGGTGCGAAAAATGCCCGCCGCGTTCTTGTCATTGGTATGATTGTTGGCTGTAGATAAAAGATCAAAACCAGTGTCACGCAAAGCTTCGCCAAATTCGTCGGGCGTGTTAAAGCGCGGATACTCGCTAATGCCCATATCGCGCCCGGCAAACGTCGTTTCAAGATTTCCAATGGTAAAATCGGCGGCGGTAAGATAGGGCGTGACCAATTCAAAGCCATGTCGAAAATCATATGTAGCGGAGGACGCGTTGTACGCGCTGTCCAATTGCCATTGGTGAACCATGAGATCGCCCACGGCAGTCAAATTAACGGTATTGACTAATGGAGCTTCGATAGGCGTCTCGTTGTCGTGCGGGCCGACGAAAGAATCGTTGTTTTTAATCGTGTTTTCAGAAGCGCCGTTTAAAGACGGCGCTTGTGTGAGCGGCGCGAATACCGACAGCGAATCCTGCCCGATATATATGCTGCCTTCCTCCCGCGTATCTTCGTTCGATATTTTAATACGCGAAAACATAACTAAAAACAATAGCGCTGCGGCGAGTCTGCCCCACCATGTCAAAGCATCCTTTACACGATGCTTTCGGTGTTGTCGATCGCGCATTATATACCGATACCAAAGGCGTTTTCTTTGGTATCGTGCTCCTCCCTTTGTTTTTTGCAATCTTGATCGCAGCCAAAACCAGCGCGGCTTATAGCTTGGGTATCAAATCATAGTAGTCTTGCAAACCCCCGTCGTTTAGAAGTACGTCTATAATGCGCCGACCCAGCTGCGTTAGATCTCGTGAGAGATATTTTCGCGCTTCATCTTTAAAAAATTGCACTAAAATTTTCGCGCCCGCGTCGTAACCTTCTGTGCCGACTTCCGGTTGATGCTCCACTTGCAACAGCCCCTTGGGTATTAACGTGCCGTCTATCTTCATAGAATCTAACGCATAGCCCAGCAACGGGCAGCGCGAATGAATAAGCGACTTTTCTTTAAAGCGAACGCCGCCTCGCCGGGCAATATATTCCCGTGCCGCCCATTGACCGGCAAAGCCCACTTTATACGCGCCGATGTATTGATTAGGGATGAGGAGATATCGCGTGGAGAGCGTGCGTAAAATCTGCTCTATTAAAATGTTGGCCTGTTGCACCATTTTGCCGGTTGCAAACGGCCAATACGAACCTACCCCCTCGGAGTGCATACCATCACTATCCACAATGGAGGGGTTAGCGTGCCCGCGGGGAGATACGAGCCGCCACAACCACGCAAGCGCGGGCGGCAACACGTGCAAAATACCCACTATGCCGTAATTGGGACTCTCTTTGGTGGAGGGTGGGGTGCGAATGCCAAAGCTGCGCACATCTACTTCTACCGCGCCGCTTACCACCTTAAGATAATTGCGGCGCGGCATAATAACGCGCGGGTTGGGGCAAGGTTTGCCGGGCGAGTCCATTATCGGTTCCCATATCAGGCAGCTCGCGCCGGGCACGCCGTCCATGTTAAGAAATATCAAAGGCTTGTCGGGGTGAATGGTCTTCTTTTCCAAATCCGGTTCGGTACCGTAGGCGGTAATGTGGTCCACTCTCATAAACCATGAATATTCGGCGTCGCACGCGACAAGTTTGTTACCGCCGCGTTGTAGCGCGGGATGGCACATGGCCATGTCATCCGTAACAGGGCTAAGTTCGCAAGCGTCCATAAGCGTAAGCAGATGCTTTTCGCCGGTCACGGTATTTTCGCCCAGCAGCAACCGCCCGTCGGGCTGACGGTGAAATTCTTCCAGCATTTCGCTCTTTCCCGATCCGCTTGCGCCTTCGTGCATCACGGTAACTTCCAGCTCGTAAGGGGTCGTGATCTTAACCGTAGAGGCGTGCAAAGTTATCCATTCTTCTTGCTCGCCAAAGTTTAGAAGAACAGAATAAATCCCCTTCTTTGCGGAAGGGCCGGGATACAGGTTGTAGGCAAACACTTCGTGCATTTCAAAAAGCCTGTTGTGAATAACCACTTGCTTACCATCGTAGTGAGAGTGTCGAAATGGCGGAGCGACATATACTACCGCGCGTGGGCGGAAAAAATTGGGAATGCGACTTTTCGGTATAAACCCTTGCAAGTCTGCCATCATGAGAGCAAAGAAAGCGGCGTTGTGCGGCGCGATGAGCAAAGAGGCATAGCCTAGCCCCATCTCGTCATTGCCAGACAAAAAGGGCAGGCATATCAAATCTCTATCTTTAAGCCATTCGAATGTTTCCTTGCGTATGTCATCAAAGGGTACGCCAAAGCGCTCCATGTGGGTGCTTTTATCGGTAGGCAGGTCATCGGCTATAACCATGCTGTCAGGATCCCGGCGGCGCATGTACTCGTCGTCGTAGTTTACCACAAGACCATTCTTGCATTTAACGATGTATGCCTCGCGCACTTTTCCTTTATCTTTTACGTCAAAAGTGACATCGTAGGTCATGTTGTCTTTACCGCCCATGGCAAGCTCAATTAGCTCTTCGCGCGTTTCCGGCGTTATAACGTTTATGTTATCTGATAAAAGGATAGACTTTAATTCTGCTGGCAAAACCATTTTAGATAAACTTCGTGTTCCCATTAATTCCTCCCACGGTAAAAGTGACTGCTGGCATTTTACTTTACAGTTCGCACAATTCATTAATTATTCGCAACACTTTCTTGGTTCCGTCCGCTGATTGACAGAGTGACATTTTTTCCGCAAACGCCTTGCGCTTTTGGTATAGAACGTTAACAGATCGCAGTAGCGATTCCACCGTCAAGTCCTCTTCAGAGAGCACCATGCTATACCCTTGCTTCTCGAAAGATTGCGCGTTAAGAATTTGGTCTCCCCTGCTGGCGTGTCTTGATAATGGTATTAGGAGGTTGGGTTTGCGCAAAGCTAATAGCTCGGCTATTGAATTTGCCCCCGCGCGGGATATAACAATGTCGGCGTAAGCCAGCAAGTGCGGAAGCTCGGACGAAACGTACTCAAATTGTTTATAACCCCTTGGCTCTGAGTCGGCCAGGTTGCCTTTGCCGCAAAGGTGTATGACATTGTAATGTTTAAGAACGCTGGGCAAGGCCCCGCGCAAACAGTCGTTTATGCGCACCGCGCCCTGGCTGCCTCCCATAACCAGCAGCACGGGTTTTTGATCCTTAAAGGCGCATATGTCGCGCGCCAATTTGACATCCCCCGCATAAAGCTCGGCGCGTATGGGGGTGCCGGTAAGCGTTGCCTTACCGCTCGCGACTTTGTCTTTGGGGAGGTGCTGTAACGTTTCGGGAAAGTTGACGCATACGCAGTCGGCAAAAGGCACGGCAATTTTATTTGCCAGTCCAGGCGTAATATCGCTCTCGTGAATTATCGTTTTTATTTTAAGCATACGCGCGGCGACAACGACGGGCACGGCAACAAAGCCGCCTTTGCTAAACACCACAGCAGGCTTTAATTCTCGCAGCGTAATCAACGCGTCCACAACGCCTTTTGCGGTGCGAAAAACGTCTGTAAAATTTTTCAAGTCCAAATATCTGCGCAATTTACCAGATGAAATAGGTTTATATGTCAAACCGGCCAAAGACGCCAAATTTTGCTCCATGCTGTTTCTACCGCCTATGTAGCACACATCAAACCCGTTACTCACGAGCGACGGCGCCAGCGCGAGGTTGGGTGTAACGTGGCCCGCCGTACCGCCTCCGGTTAATACAATTCGTTTCATAACCAATTCTCCCAATGCCTACGTTTGCAACTATAATTCTAGTATACTACAAAGTCGCGGTTTGAGTAAAGGGCAAACAAATTATGGTGGCGTAATTGGATATTGCTTACAATACCAAAATATGCTATAATATTGGACATGACTAGCTGGGGTGGCGATAAATGGAAAGCAAAAACACGACTTATGTAAAGCAAGCCGCAATTTTAGCAAGCGCGATGATCTTTTCACGCTTTTTGGGATTTCTATACAGGTTGCCTCTTACGCATCTTATAGGTGACGAGGGTAACGCCTACTACGCAGCCGGCTATCAAATCTATAACTTTTTTTTGATATTATCGTCGGCGGGGCTTCCTGCGGCCATTTCAAAAATGGTATCCGAACGTGAGGCGCTAAAGCGGTACCGTGACTCCCGCGCCGTGTTTCGCGTAGCTTTAACGCTGGCGTGCGTTATGGGTATGATTTGCTCGTTAATCGTGCTGTTTGGCGCAAGGGTTATCTCATCGCTTACCGCTCAACCGCTGTCTTATTATTCGTTGCTTATGCTATCACCCACGTTGTTGATTGTCGCAATAGTAGCTGTTTTTCGCGGATATTTTCAGGGATTGGGCACAACTAAGCCGACCGCTATTTCTCAAATTGTAGAGCAAATATTCAATGTCATTTTCAGCGTATTGTTGGCCTACCTGCTTTACACACGCGGGCCGGAGTTCGGCGCCGCAGGTGGTACCGCCGGCACGGGGGTGGGCGCACTGGCAGGCCTTATAGTAATAGTTATTATATATAACTCCAACCTTCCGCGCATACGTAGAATCACTCGCCGCTCTGTTCCCCGCCAAGAAAGCGAAAAAAGCATTATCATAAAATTGTTGCAAACTTCGTTTCCCATCATTGTCGGTACCGCCGTCTTCTCCATAAGCAGTATGATAGATACTTTTATGATCGGTCAATGCCTTAGAGCATCCGGCGCGTTTACCGCAGTAGAAATAGCGGAAAAATTTGGCCAATATTCTGGCAAATACATAGTGCTAATTACATTACCCGTCACCATATCGTCGGCTATGGCGACCGCTTCTGTGCCAAGCATCGCCGCCTCGGTCGCCAAAAAAGAACGCGATGCTGTCAACAGGAAGATCAACACGGGGTTGAGGGCATCTATGCTCATATGTGTACCTGCGGCCATTGGGATGTCCGTATTGGGCGAAGGTATACTGTCGCTGCTGTTCCCTGGCGCGCCGGGCGGCGGAGAGCTGCTGCGCTGGGGCGGAGTGGCTGTTATATTCTTGTCGATGGCGCAGATATGCACAGGTATGCTGCAAGGGATAGGCCGCGTGAAAATACCGGTCGTGGGAGCGGTATGTGGGGCGCTGCTTAAAATTCCGCTAAATCTTGTGCTGATAAGCAATCCCGCAATCAACGTAATTGGCGCTGTGCTGTCTACCCTCGTTTGCTATATAGCCGCGGCGAGTATTGACTTATACTTTCTCATTCGCTGCACAAAGATAAAGCTGGACTTCGGATCCGTATTTTTCAAACCGCTGGGGGCGTCGGTGGTGATGGGGATCATAGCCTTGGCCGCTTATAAGGTTCTTATGACTCTAATCGGCTCCAATTTATTAAGCGTTGCTGTAGCCGTTGCGTGTGGATTGCTGGCTTACGGCGTTATTATGATATTAATTGGCGGCATACGCCCGCAGGATATATCTGGCCTGCCGTTTATAGGGGGTAAATTACGCTCTTTGCTGGGGCGAAGGAGTATTTCGCTAAAGTGATCCAGCATCCGCCTGTTTACGAAACTCCAGAACTGTGCTAGTATACGTTATACGGCATATTGGCGTTGTGGCTAAAGGAGGTTTATGTGTCCCTTTTCATCATTGGCGGCTTGGCCTTCATCGTCGCGGCTGTGTTCATTGGCGCGGCGCTTCTTTTATCCGCGTCCAACGGGGCTTCGGAAAGCACTCAGCATACAACAAATAAACATGTTGACGCCACACTGTACATATATGATTCAACAATTAACGGTTTTGATGACATTAAGGCGGAACAAATGAGAGCTTATCGCGACGAGGGTGTTGTACTACGCATAGCTGACACGCGCCCCGCGTTTACTCAAAGCTACACGCCCACCTACGAAAATGTGCGCGACATGCAGCTTATCACACGATCAGCCGGAGAGGTCAAACGCGTGAACGCGTGTACGGTGCTGTATCTCTTTAAAAACATTAATATGATCAATATTAAATCCTTTCGACTTCGCGAGATTTACAACAACCTGCGAACCTCTGTGCAAAATGGAAATACGGTGGTACTTAAACTGGATGAGTGTGACACGGGCAAATTCGACTAAACCAACAAAAAAATGGGCCAAGAGCAATAATGCTCCCGGCCTTTTTTATCCCATCCCGTTTGATCAGATCTGATCCGATCCGATCTGCTCCGATCTGATCTGATCTGATCCGGCTTGATACCATTCAGGCTATTCAAGCGCCTTTTGCAAAATACCAATCGCCTCATCAATTTGTTGTTCGGTGACGATAAGCGGAGGCGCAAAGCGTATTACATTGGCCCCGGCAGGGACTAGCAACAAACCCGCCGCCATACATCTGTTCACGATTTCACTTGCGGGTTGGTTAAGCTCAATGCCCTGCAATAACCCCACCCCACGCACATCCAACACCGTGTAGGTGTTCACCGCGCCGTTGTTCTTGAGTGACGTTAAGGATTGAGATAAATATTTGCCCACTTTTGTGACATGCTCCAAAAGCTCATTGTTAAATAATTCATCCAGCACTACGGCGGCGGCGGTTGTCGCCAATGGGTTTCCACCAAATGTAGAGGCGTGTTCGCCTGGTTGCAGGGCGTCGGCGAATTTGCCCCTTGCCAATACCGCGCCTATGGGCACGCCTCCCGCCAAACCCTTTGCAAGGCACGCGACATCGGGCACAACGCCGCAGGTTGTGTCGCTTCCCGGCGCGAGGGACGCCTCCGCAGAGTCGCTATTACCATCAGTCCCCGGCGTTGGGGCAAGATTGTCGAACGCGAAAAACTTGCCTGTTCTGCCCACGCCGCACTGCACCTCGTCAAAGATAAGCACAATATCCCTTTCGTTGCACAGCGCGCGCACATTTTGCAGGTATTGCGCGCTCGCGGGGTGAATACCCCCCTCTCCCTGTATCGGCTCCAAAATTATGGCACATGTGTTATCTGTCACCTGACCCAAAAGAGAATCAAAGTCGTTATATTCCGCAAATTTCACCCCCGGCAGCAATGGGGCAAAGCCCTTTTGATACTTCGTTTGGCCGGTAACGCTAAGAGCGCCGAATGTGCGCCCGTGAAACGAATGTGCCATTGAAATGATCTCGGGGATAGCGTCGCATTTATCGTGATGAATATCTTTATCTTGAAGGTGTTTTTTGTACGCGTATTGCCGCGCCAGTTTCAGACTGCCCTCTACAGCCTCGGCCCCGCTGTTGCAGAAAAATACCTTGTCGAACGGTGAATGTGTGATCAGCCTTTCCGCCAGTTCTACCTGCTGCTTTGTCCAGTACAGGTTGGAGACATGCAGCATCTCGCCCGCCTGCCTAGCGATAGCCTCCGCCAGCCGCGCGTGGTTATGCCCCAGCGCGTTGACCGCGATACCCGCTCCAAAGTCCAAATACTTTTTGCCATCCACATCCCACACATAACATCCATCGCCATGATCAAGCGCCAACTCGTATCTGCCATAGGTATTCATCACATACTGCTTGCCCTTATCAATAATTTTCATGCCATATCTCCCTCTACCATTGTCCCGACACCCTCTTGGGTGAATATTTCCAGCAACAGGCAGTGTTCCACGCGCCCATCAAGTATATGCACATGCTTTACCCCCGATTGCACAGCGGCCACACAGCTTTGCACCTTGGGAATCATGCCGCCGGTTATCACGCCCCGATCGATTAGCCGCGCTATATGCGACGCCGTTAAACGTGAATAGACCTCGTGCTGTCCGTCGTCGCCATTTTTGTGGCGCAACACGCCCTCCACATCTGTCAGAAATACCAGTTTTTGCGCTTTTAGAGCGCCCGCAATGGCTACGGCGGCCATGTCGGCGTTAACATTGTAACTCGCGCCGTTTTCATCAACGCCAACGGGAGAGATTACCGGCACAAAGTCGTTGTCTATCAAGGTCTTAATCAACGTAGTGTCAACCTTGCTCACCTCGCCCACAAACCCGATGTCCACGCCGCCCGGCATTAATTTACGCACCCGCAGCAACCCGCAGTCTTTACCGCTTATGCCCGCGCTCAAAATGCCCTGCATGGTCAAGTCCGCCACAATGGCCTTGTTAAGTTTGCCGCTAAGAACCATCTCAACCATTTCCATGGTCTCCTCTGTTGTTACGCGCAGGCCGCCCACAAATTCGCTTTTTATATTTAGCCGGTTAAGCAGTCCGTTTATCTCCGGACCGCCGCCATGAACCACCACAGGCTTAAAACCGACAAATTTCATCAGCGCGATATCCTTTATCACCGACAATTTTATCTCGTCGTTTATCAGAGCGCTGCCGCCATATTTTATCACCGCCGTGCAGCCGTTAAACTGTTTTATATAGGGCAAGGCTTCTACCAAAACCTTTGCCTTTTCGATATATTCCCTCACGATCTGTAACTTCCATTTATTCTAACATAGTCGTAAGTCAGGTCGCACCCCCACGCTTTGGCGTTATATTCGCCCTCATTTAGATTTATCGTTACCTTCACTTCGCGCTCAGATAGAATCGCGTTTGCCACTTCTTCATCAAAGTGGATGGGGTCGCCAACATACACGTCGATCGAACCTCTCTCGCTGGTGAAGGCTATCTTTACCTTGGCGAGATCAAAACCCTCGCCGCTGTTTCCCATGGCACACAGCACACGCCCACAATTGGCGTCCGCGCCAAACAAGGCCGCCTTAAACAGATTGGATGAGCACACGGAGCGAGCAAGAGCCCTTGCTTGATCGTCACTTTTGGCCCCGCGCAGATCTATCTCGATGAGCTTTGTCGCCCCTTCGCCGTCGCGGGTGATCTCTTTGGCCAACGATTGGTTAATCCTCCCCAGCGCCGATAAAAATTTATAATACTCTTCGCTCTCGCCGTTGATAATCGCATTGCCGGCAAGGCATGATGACAGCGCTATAATCGTATCGTTGGTGCTGGTATCCCTGTCAACGCTTATCATGTTGTATGTGTCGCGCACGACGCATGATAAAGCCTTTTGCAGCATATCGCCTGAAATATTCGCGTCGGTAGTGATGAAAGACAGCAACGTGGCCATGTTGGGATGGATCATGCCAGATCCTTTGCACATGCCCGCTATCTTGACCGTGGTGTCGGCGATTTTGATTTCTTCATACGCGTGTTTTTGATACGTATCAGTGGTCATAATACCAAGACACGCGTCTTGGGCCGATTGTTCGCCGTCACCAAGAAGCTCATGGGCGCTCGCGATGCCGGGTATGATACACTGCATAGGCAGATACTGTCCGATAACGCCGGTAGAGCACACGAGCACCTCATCAGGCTTGCATTTTGTCAATTCTGCCAGAGTCGCCGCCATCGCCTCACAATCCCTCATGCCCTGCTTGCCGGTGCAGGCGTTGGCGTTTCCGCTGTTTATAACCACGGCGCGAACAGGCCGCTTTGCGTCTATAATTGCCATGTCACGCGCAACGGGCGCGGCCTTCACCAAGTTTTGAGTAAAGCACGCGGCCGCCGTCGCTGGCACGTCGCACTGTATGATAGACAAATCTTTTTTACTTTTTTTTATGCCCACATGCGCCCCAGCGGCCTTAAATCCACGGGGCGCGGTAATGGTTTTGTTCACGAGATCCCTCCATTTTTATAAAATTCTACGCCCAAGACGCGGGTTAAATCCGGGAGCGCGCTACGCGTCCCTGCGACATCGCGCCCGCCAATCATTATCAAATAAAACGATTACGCCGGAAACACCGGCATCATATCCAAACCGGCGCTCTCCTCCAGCCCGAACATTAGATTCATGTTTTGCACCGCTTGGCCCGCCGCACCCTTTACCAGATTATCCAGCGCTGATATAACAATGACGCGGCCCGTGCGGGTGTCCGGCGTGAATCCTATGTCGCAGAAATTAGACGCCTTAACCCATTTTGTCTCGGGTGAAGCGCCCTTTTTTGTTATGCGTATAAAGAATTCATTTTTGTAATATTTTTCGTAAACCGCGTAGATGTCGTCGTAGGCCGCCTTTTTGTCATTAAGCGTTGCGTAGGCGGTAAGTAAAATGCCTCTGTTCATTGGAATTAAATGAGGGGTAAACGAGAGCACTATGGGCCGATTTGCCGCAAGAGACAATTGCTCTTCCATTTCGGGCACATGGCGGTGGCTACCTATTTTGTACGCCTTTACGCTTTCATTGGCTTCGTCGTAGTGCACCCCTAGGTCTAACCCCCGTCCCGCCCCGCTCACGCCCGACTTCGCGTCTATAATTATAGAATCCGGATCGATAACGCCCTCTTTAAGCAGGGGATACAGAGCGAGAATGCCGGCGGTCGTGTAGCACCCCGGGTTAGCGACAAGGCGCGCCGATATGATTTTTTCTCTATATATTTCAGAAAGCCCATATACGGCCCTGGGCAGCAGCTCTCGACCCGCGTGGCTCACGCCGTACCATTTTTCGTATACGTCGGCGTCACTTATGCGAAAATCCGCGCCGAAATCTATAACGCGCGTCTTTTGCAAAACATACTCCGTGATCTTACCGCTGGCTACCCCATGCGGCAAGGTAAGAAACAGCACGTCGCAATCCCGCGCCATGCTTTCTATATGCTCTTCTTGAAGCATCAGCTCCTCATGATGACGAAAATTTTCGAACACCTCGCTGTAAGCCTTGCCTATATAGCTTCGACTGGTTACCGCCGTAACCTTCGCGGCAGGGTGAAATGCCAAAAGCCGCACGAGTTCGCCTCCGCCATAGCCTGTCGCGCCTATGATACCAACCTTAATCATTGCTCGCCCCTATCATCAAAAAATCGCCTATGAATAATTATACATCAATCCAAAAATATTTGCAATAATATTCATTACGCTTGCAATATACTTTGATTATGTGTATAATTATTAATCATATATATTATAGCATGATTAGGAGAGAGTTGAAATGGGAGAAAAGATAGTGCTGGCTTACAGCGGGGGACTGGATACCACTGTAATAATCCCCTGGCTTAAAGAGGAAGACCCCGAGCGCGAAATCATAGCGGTATGCGTCGATGTCGGCCAAGGTAAGGAAACGGATGGTTTGATCGAAAGAGCGACGTCTATCGGCGCGGCAAAGTGTATCGTTTTGGATGTGCGCGAAGAGTTCATTACCAACTATTTGTACCCGCTGGTCAAATCCGGCGCGGTATACGAGGATAAATATCTGCTGGGCACCTCTGTGGCGCGTCCGCTTATCGCGAAAAAATTGGTCGAGATCGCGCTGGCGGAAAAGGCTGACGCCTTGTGCCACGGCTGCACAGGCAAGGGCAACGATCAAATACGATTTGAACTTACGATAAAAGCCTTTGCGCCGCAACTAAAGATCATAGCTCCGTGGCGTGAATGGAATTTGCAATCTCGTGAGGAAGAATTGCGGTACCTGGCCGCTCGCGGCATACCCGCGCCAATGAAAAAAGACCAAAGCTACAGCCGTGACAGAAACCTGTGGCATATCAGCCACGAGGGCCTGGAACTGGAAGACCCAGCAAACGAGCCCGATTATGATCACTTGCTCACTCTGTCTGTGCCTCCTGAAAAAGCCCCTGATACACCTACTTATATAGAATTGGAATTTGAACAGGGCGTACCTGTTAAACTGGATGGGGAAGCGTTGCCGCCCGTGGCTTTAATGGATAGGTTAAACAAACTTGGCGGCGCGAATGGTATCGGTATTGCCGACATGGTCGAAAACCGCGTGGTTGGGATGAAATCTCGCGGCATATACGAGACCCCCGGCGGTACGATTTTGATGAAGGCGCATAGAGAGCTGGAGTTTTTGTGCCTTGACAAGCAGACCACCGCCTATAAGTCTGTTGCGTGCGTTAAATACGCCGAATTAATCTATAGCGGAGAATGGTTTACCCCTTTGTTTGAAGCGCTCAGCGCGTTTTTCGACGTTACCCAACAAACCGTAACGGGCAAGGTAAGGCTTAAACTGTACAAGGGCAACATTATTTTTGCCGGTACGAAATCTCCCTTCTCACTATACAACGAAAACATCGCCAGCTTTACAACCGGCGACTTGTACGACCACCACGACGCCAATGGCTTTATTAAACTTTTCGGTCTGCCGCTGACTGTTCGCGCCATGATGAAAGCGAAAAACGAGGCGGGCAATGGATAATCACCAAGCACATTCCAAGCCTTGGGGAGGGCGATTTACCAAGCCGCCCTCAAGCCAAACGGACAGCTTTCATTCGTCAATATCATTCGACTGCCGCTTGTTTGAGCAAGACATTGCCGGTAGTATCGCCCACGCCCAAATGCTTGGGCAGGCGGACATCATACCGGAGTTTGAGGCGAAGTCCATTATAGACGGGCTTAAAGACATACGGCAAGACGTTCGCAATGGAGAAGTGACATTTGACATAGCCGCCGAAGACATCCATATGAATATAGAAAAGCTGCTGATTGAGCGTATAGGCGAAGCGGGCAAAAAACTTCACACAGGGCGCAGCCGTAACGATCAGGTGGCGCTGGACATGAGAATGTATGTTCGCGTAGAAATAGACAATGTCAACAGCCTTATTACAGATCTGTTGACCCTGCTTAACACGACCGCCAAGCGGCACACAGAAACAGTGCTGCCGGGTTACACACACCTGCAAAGGGCGCAGCCTATAACCTTTGCGTTTCATCTGCTGGCCTATTATGAGATGTTTAAAAGAGATCTTGAGCGATTGACCGACTGCTGCGCCCGCGCTGATTTTATGCCTTTGGGATCGGGGGCGCTGGCCGGCACGACGTATCCGCTAGATCGCGCTGCTGTCGCAAGCCTGTTAGAGTTTGACTCCATTACAACCAACGCTTTGGACGCGGTAAGCGACAGGGATTTTGTGATCGAATTTCTCTCCGCGCTGGCGATAATCATGATGCATCTATCGCGCTTTTGTGAAGAGATCATATTGTGGAGTAGCCACGAATTCAAGTTCGTGGAGCTGGACGACGCCTACGCGACGGGTTCCAGCATAATGCCGCAGAAAAAAAACCCAGACATGGCGGAATTAATACGCGGCAAATGCGGGCGGGTGTACGGTGATTTATTCACGATTTTGACAGTGATGAAGGGCTTGCCGCTTGCCTACAACAAAGACATGCAAGAGGATAAAGAGGCGTGCTTCGACGCGGTCGATGCGGTGAAGTCGTGTTTGTCGGTTTTTTGTGGTATGTTGTCTACCATAAAAATAAATAAGGCCAGTATGCGCAAGGCGTGCGACATGGGCTTTGTGACGGCCACCGACGCTGCGGATTATCTGGCGAAGAAAGGTGTGCCATTTCGCGAGGCGCACGAGATTATCGGAAAATTAGTGTTGCACTGTATTAGCCATGATAAATCGCTGGATGAATTGTCGCTGCAAGAGTGGCGGGAGTTTTCGCCCGTGTTTGAGGCGGACATTTTCGACGCGATAGACCTGCAAACCTGCGTGAGTGCGCGAAAGCTAACGGGAGGCCCTGCCAGAACGACAGTCGAGCAAGCGATCGCGGCGAATGAAAAATCACTGACCCACATAAAAAAACGCTCACACGCGAGAGCGGCGGGTTGTATCGACTGACCCGCACGTTCTTTCGTAGGGGCGCGCTGGCGTATCGCTTACCCAAACGTGCGACGTGCTTATTGCCGGGGATTATGATATGGACGTTTACAGGCATAGCCACAACGTTTATGGCGACGGTGAACGTTTGACATTTATTTAGAGCCTATCCAACAATAGGGATTTTGTAGCAGGAGGTCGCAAACCATCAGACATGCGTTTTCGCCAAATGACGAACTTATTATTTTTGCACGTTTAGGGTTAATCTGTAAAATTAAATCTGATTTTGTAGATCTGTTTTCCTTGAAAAGACGAGCATGTTGAGCGCATTATATAAATGAACAATAAGTTCATAATATATTTTAGGGGGGA
>JAISGK010000026.1 GCA_031263155.1 Clostridiales bacterium | reverse complement strand
ACATGATTATTTTGGTTTCCGACAACGAGGGCAACGAGACATCAAATGGGAACCGTGGAATGTCGGGGCTGGGAAACGGGACGTCGAGGACGCCGTCCCCTACGAATGCGGTTATACCGGCGCTCTCAGACTGCGCGCCCCTACGAGATCGGGTGCGTGATGCATAGCTTGCCTCCCGCATTGGTAATTGGATCGATTGCCAAAACAGATTAACGGAGGCTATTCTGTGATATAACCTTCGGATGTCCCATTGCTGTTGTACGCGTCAGTCTTTTCTTCTTGTTCTATGAAAGGAGAACGTATGGGGTATGCGGACTCGCCGCCAAACGAATCAACATCCGGTTCTCCAAATTGTGATGTGTATGTTTCTGCCGGGTTTTCGCCTCCAGAAAAAGGTGACGCGCCCTGCGCTTCCGAAGGGTTTGGCGATGCTACAATGCGTACCACATCGGATGCTTCACCGCCGCTCGCGGACGTGAACATTCCCGCGTAATCCAAATCCATATCCGGGAACGCGCTGCGTACAATCCTGTTCTTTATATCTTGTTTTTTGGCGTCGGGAGTTCCGGCATACGCCAATGCCAGTTCGGCGCCAAATAAAACTTTGTTTAGCTCAACAAAAAACCGCGTGTTTGAGAAAATTTCGCTGAATTCCACCTTCATTATGGGTATCATTACCACACCTCCAAAGTTATTATTTCCAGTTTTATCTTCAACATGCGAATTTTTTTTGCTAATAAAATTAGGACAAACTCAAAAAGTTGGCCTTTTGAGTTTGCCCTAATTTTGATGTGCTTGAAAGTAGCGAAGATTTATGATATTCTACCACACATTAGCAGCATAGGAGGATAAGATGGACGATACACGCGCGGTAAATTTTTTAGAGCGCATTATAGAGGAAGATGTTGAAAACAATGTGTACCACCGCCCCGTTCATACGCGCTTCCCGCCTGAGCCTAACGGGTACTTGCACATAGGCAGTCTTTACGCGATAAACCTTAACTATAACGCGGCGCGAAGGTTCGGTGGCAAGTTTAATATGCGTTTCGATGATACCAACCCCCTTAAAGAAGACATGGAATATGTCAACGCGATTATCGAAGACATGAAGTGGGCGGGATACGACCCTGGCAACAATGTTTTTTTTGGATCAGATTATTTCCAAATGATATATGACCTTACCGAGAAGTTGATCGAACGTGGATTGGCCTATGTTTGCGACCTCACGCCCGAAGAAATGCACCTCAAGCGCGGCACTCTCACCACAGCTGGAACCAACAGCCCCTATCGCGATCGCTCCGTAGAAGAAAATCTTACGCTGTTTCGTGGAATGCGTGAGGGCGTGTTTGCCCCGGGAGAGCGCGTGCTCCGCGCCAAAATCGACATGTCGTCTCCCAATATGAACATGCGAGACCCCGTTATATACCGTATTCTTAACGCAACGCATTACCGCAGCGGCGACAAGTGGAAAATATACCCCATGTACGACTACGCGCACCCCATTCAAGACGCGATAGAGGATATAACCCATTCCATGTGTTCTATAGAGTTTAAGGATCATAGGCCATTGTATGAGTGGGTATTAAACTCATTGGATTTCGCGTTTCCCGAACCGCCAAAACAGCGTGAATTTGGTCGCATTAACATCACCGGCGCGATTACGTCCAAACGCTATTTACGGCAACTGGTATCGCTGGGCTACGTGGATGGCTGGGACGATCCCCGACTGCCCACGGTAAAAGGTCTGCGCCGTCGGGGATTCACGCAAAGCAGTATCCATAGATTTTTAACCGAGATAGGTGTAAGCCGCGACATGAGTACAGTCGATATTTCCATGCTGGAAAGTTGCCTGCGCGACGATCTGAAGTCTAAGGTTGGATCCGTCATGGCCGTAATCGACCCTTTGCGCGTAACGATAACCAATTACGAAGGTGACATTGAGTACGTCAAAGTTGAAAATAGCAATGTTAATCCTGAGCTTGGCACTCGAGCGCTGCCGTTTGGACGGCATATCCTTGTAGATCGTGATGATTTTATGGAAACGCCTGAAAAGGGTTTTCACCGTCTGTACCCTGGCAACGAAGTCCGTCTCAAAGGGGCATACTTCATCAAGTGCGAAGAAGTGATAAAAGACGATAGCGGAAAAGTGATCGAATTGCTATGCGTCTACGACCCCGAAACAAAGAGCGGCAGCGGTAATGTCACCCGCAAGGTTAAGTCTACGCTGCATTGGGTGCACGCCGAAAAAAATCTTCCATGCGACGTTTACTTGTACAGTAGATTGTTAACCAACGAGAACATAAGCGGTGAGGAGGCGGACTGGGAAGGCGCCGCCGATAAGGGTTCGAAAGTGCTTATGAGCAACGCCGTAGTAGAAGAGAGTCTTCGTAACGCCGCCCCCGAAAGCAGATTTCAATTTTTGCGCCACGGTTATTTTGTGGTAGACATAGCCTGTAAGCCGGGCGAAAAACTCAGGTTTAATCGTATAGCGGCGTTAAAAGAATCATATAGAAAAAAATAAGAGAAAAAATAGTGGCAATATGATAATAGATGAAGGAGATATATTATGTATCGCACGCACACCTGCGGCGAATTAAGAAAATCTAACTGCGGAGAAAACGTTACCTTGGCCGGCTGGATAAACAATATTCGTGACAAAGGCTCAATACTTTTTTTGACTCTGCGCGATCATTATGGCGTCACACAGGTCGTGACCGAAGACGAAGCGTTAAAAAACGCTATACGCGAAATATCCCGCGAAAGCACTGCGCAAGTAAAGGGCCAGGTTGTGATTCGCTCCGATATTAACCCGAATATGGAGACGGGCGAGATAGAGATTGTTCCACAAGAAATAAAGGTTTTGGGCAAATGTGCGGAGCTTCTGCCGTTTGAAATTGCCGCCTCAACAGATACGCGTGAGGACATACGGTTAAAATATCGCTATTTGGACTTGCGTAACCCAATGATGCACAACAACATCATGCTTCGCGGCAAGGTTATAAAGGCTGTGCGCGACAAAATGACAGAGCTGGGTTTTTTGGAAATTCAAACGCCTATACTCACCAGCACCTCACCCGAAGGCGCAAGGGACTATATAGTACCCAGCAGATTAAACCCCGGCATGTTCTATGCTTTGCCACAAGCCCCGCAGCAATTTAAGCAATTACTCATGCTGTCTGGCTTCGATAAATATTTTCAAATCGCTCCATGCTTTAGAGACGAAGACGCCCGCGCCGATCGCGCGCCAGGCGAATTTTATCAGCTGGATATAGAAATGGCGTTTGCGGAGCAAGAGGACGTGTTTCAAGTCATAGAGACTGTTTTGTATGATGTGTTTCGCCAGTTTTCTACGCGCTCAATCTCGGCCCCGCCATTTACGCGATTTACCTATCGCGAAGTGATGCGCCGTTTTGGGTCAGACAAGCCAGATCTGCGCATACCGCTGCAACTCACCGACATTACTGACGTATTCGCAAAATCGGAGTTTAAACCGTTTGTAAATAAAAATATTCAAGCAATCGTGGTAAATAACGCGATAAATACCCCGCGCAAACAATTAGACCGCCTGACGGAAGACATAGTGGCGGAAGGCGCGAAAGGGCTTGTGTGGCTTAAGGTTGAAGAGGGGAAGCTAAATGGTTCGGCGGCAAAATTTATCTCACAGGATGAAAGAGAAGGTTTGCTGGCGAAGGCGGGCGCTAAAGCGGGCGATATGATATTTATCATAGCCGACGAACAAGCGCGGGCGTTGAAATTCTCCGGCGTATTGCGAAATAAATTGGGGGCCATGTACAATCTTATCAAGCCGGATACGTTCGAATTTTGCTGGATAGTAGATTTTCCCATGTTCGAGCCAAATGAAGAGTCGGGGGCGCCGGAGTTTTCGCACAACCCGTTTTCCATGCCGCAAGGCGGGCTTGACGCGTTAAAAAAAAGTGACCCCTTTGATATTTTAGCATACCAATACGACATTGTATGTAACGGTATAGAGCTATCCAGCGGCGCGGTTCGTAACCATAGCCCCGAAATTATGAAGGCCGCGTTTGCCATAGCGGGTTATCCCGAAAGCGTGGTGGAGACGAGGTTTCCAGCTTTATATAACGCGTTTAAGTATGGCGCGCCGCCTCACGCGGGTATCGCCCCCGGCATAGATCGCATTGTTATGTTGCTGGCGAACGCGCCAAACATACGCGAAGTCATTGCTTTCCCCTTAAACAAAAACGCTCAGGACCTCATGATGAACGCCCCGAGCGAGATAACCGAAAAGCAATTGGAAGAAGCGCACATACGCGTTTAGAGGTTCTATAACCACGCGACGGTGATGACTCCAATGCCACTGTCGCGTGATCTACCTGTTGGGCGAATCGATCCAGCCGTCACCATCCAGGTCGGTAGGCGGCGGATCAATTTCGCCATCGCCGTCAATGTCAGTGGGCGGGGGCATATTATCTGGGTCATACTTAATGGTGGTCAGCTCGCTGCTTGTTGGCACATTCGCCACATCTGTATCGTCATCTACCATTAATCTGGAGGCCTCTGAAGGAGATTGGGCCACCTCCCCCTCGTTCCGCGATTGGCCGTTGCCGGTGGACCCTTGATTCGCCATGTTACCGTTTCTTTGCGAAGGACTGGATCCTATCGCGCCTTGTAACTGCTGTGAAAAAATGCCCGCTATTATCGCGATGCCGCGTCGCATCTCGTTTTCAAACAATACAGCCAGCGACATTAGTATTATTGCTATAAGCACTATCGTGAAAACATTGGGAATGGTTTTATTTACGCTGCTCCCACCCTCTTCATGATGATCATAACTATTTTTTTTTTCATACCCATTAGCATATTCTTTCTTATACTCATTGTCATATTCTTTCTCATACTCATCAGCATCGTCGTATTCCGAACCTTTTGGCACTTTTGCTGATGACGTCGCCTCTGGTTCAGCCTCCTGTTTATTTGTTTTGCGAAATAAATCAAGAAAATGTCCACCTTTTGTGCGCTTATTGGCGGAAGAAGATTCGGCCAACTTCCTTTTGTGTATAATCTCACGCCGATGCTCCGCCATGCGTGACAAAAGTTTGGGATCTATGTTTGTGTTGCTCGCGTAAAATATCATAAGGTCATTTAAGGTTTCAAGTTCTGTTGTTAGTATTAAATCTCGTTCCAACTGAAATTTGATGCTGATGGCAAAAGGATTTTCAGCCCGCCGAAGCGATGTATCAGTTGGTCCGGTGGTTGGCGGCATTGAATACTCATAGCCCATTGAGGGCGGCGCAGACGTTTGTAAGTCGGCAAAACGATGTGTAGGTTTTGTATCTTGAGCCGCATATGCTGACATTTGTGAGGTATTCCAAATTTGTGCGGGAGATGTTGGCTGCTGTTCAAATAAATTTTGCGTAGGCAATGTCGCTTGCTGTTCAAATAAATTTTGCGCAGGCAATGGCGGTTGCTGCTCAAATAAATTTTGCGTGGGCGATGTTGGTTGCTGCTCAAATAAATTTTGCGTGGGCGATGGCGGTTGTTGCTTAGATAAGTTTTGCGCGGGCGATGGCGGTTGTTGCTTAGATAAGTTTTGCGTGGGCGATGGCGGTTGTTGTTCAAATAAGTTTTGCGCGGGCGATGGCGCTCGCTGTTCCAAGCCTATTGGTTGTCGTAATGGCTGAGGTATTCCCGCGCGCACAGACGAATACGTTTTACTTGAAGAAAATGCAGTCTTGCCCGGCTCATTTCTCATATCAGGCGCAGCTGAAGATTCTTGCGCTCCAGAAAATCTAAAAGCGTTGTATTCAGCCAGCTCTGGATCATAATCAGCGCGACGTATAATTCCTTGGGCGCCAACACGCTTATCATTCGCGACATGCTGATTAACTGGTTGATTCTCTCCGGAAATAGTATCACCACCTTTCCACAACGACTCCGAGGTCGCCGTATCCGTTTCTGGTACAATAAATGGAGTTGTCGTCTCTTCAGGCTGTTTCACAGAGTTAACTAACGGAGACGACGGTTCGACACCCCAACGTTTATGCAACTTTGTATATGTTTCAGGTGTTTCATTTTGTAGCTTGTTTAAAATTTGATCTATATGTGGATTGTCGCGATGGTCTTTCAGCATAGCTAATATGTAATTTTCTAGGGTAGATCTACAATTGCTGTAGATTCCGTTACGCCTCAATTCCGTATAAGACGCTGTCATCTGGTCAAAGTCATACTCTTGCGCGGCCGCAAAAAACGCCAACAAATCTTTTATAAGTGGTAGGTTGTACAAATCGTCGGCCCTTACAGATAAAATATCACTTAGAGGGCGCGGCATGGCCTCGGTCATTTCGCTGCTTAGCATTGACGATATATGATTCACCGTGTAATGCGTGTTTTGCGGCAGCTGATTTATACTGTCGATAACATGCAGGTGTAAGCTTTCAGTTTGCGGCCTGAGATAAAACCTCATGGATAATTTAGATGGCAAATTGCTGCCCGCGCAGGTACAAACACCCGGCATGCGCTTTACAAATTCAAACGGCATAACGGCAAATATTCGCGCCAGAACCATACGGGCAATCGTTTCGGCATCAGCATAGCTGTGAGAAAACACCCAATTACATGTTTGACCCGAAAAGAGATCGTCGGTTATTACATCCCAGTTTAGTCGTGGCAATATATATGGCCGAACATCGCTCACCGATGGCATGGTGATACTTTCTATGAATGAAGGTACAGATTCGAGAGTGGTATAAAATTCTATCGCGCGCAAATACGTTTCCGAATCGGGCATCAACAACCCGAACGATTCCGCGTCCAATATCAGATTATGTTGTATGTAAGCCGGGCGGTTGTTTTCGGTAATGCGTGTGGATTGTCCAAGCACAAATAAGCTTTCCGTCACAATCGGGTAATAAATGAATGATTTTTGTTCGCCTGGCGCGCCGGAACTTAATTCTTCCAGCAAGTGCCGCATACCGCCCAGTCCGCGTGACATGCGCAAAGTGTAGCCATCGTCACCATCGTAATATCCTAAATATACATGCTGTAGTATCAAATTGTCATCACCCCGTGTCTTGATAAACTTTTTTGCGTAATAATTATAACATAATGAGACAAAAATTAACAATGTTTTTTGCCTCTTTTATTAAAGTAAAAACTGGCAATGGAGGGTTGCATTGCCAGTTTTTATATCTATGGTTATACTTGGATTATGCGAGCTAACAGTTTTTTGGCAAACGCGCTATATTTTGCGTTCCATTTTGTGCGCCTGCTTATACGCGTACATACGCTCATCAACAATGGCAAGCAGCTGACTCGCGTCCAACTCGTTATATTCGTCCGCGTCAACCACGCCGTAGCTGATGCTGTGTTCGTAAAGCGCGTCGCCTTCCGCGCTATGGCGTATGAGCTGGTTGCGCAGTTCTTCCAGCTTCACCGCCGCGCTCCCTTCGGTCCAGCCTTGCTCTAGCAGCATAAATTCGTCTCCACCCAAGCGGCATACGGCGACGGAAGGCGAGAACCCACGTAGAGCTGTCGCTACCGCGTTAATATATCTGTCGCCCTCCAAATGCCCAAACTTGTCATTAACGTACTTTAACTTATCCATATCCACAAAAATCAAAACAAATTTGTAGCGATTCATTATCAAATCTGAAAGTAATCTCATTCCATACTCACGATTGTACAACCCTGTCAGGTTATCATAATAGGCTGCGGTTTCCAACTCTTTTATAAACTGATGGTCCGCGCTAATATCCGTTAGCATAAACATAACAGAGTCATGCTCGTGCCACGTTACGCTACGGGACATAACAGAGAAGTATTGAGAAAATCCGCCAAACGCAAGCTCAAGCTCATCGTTGTCTTGCCCTTCAACATACGACGCGTTTAATCGCGACTCTATCCAATTGCGCAATTGCGGCATAAAGTCTTCCGTTATCAATATGTTAGTCACAGGGTAGTTATGGAACAACCATTCGCCCGTTTGCTTATCGACTACAACCATCCACTGAGAATTCTCTTTGGTGACTATTTCAAATAGGTCATTACTTTGCTCAAGTTGTTGAGATTTAAGGTTGCTTATCTTTATCTCTTCTTTAAGGTCTTTGTAGCGTTCATCCAACTGCTTAGTCATCGTATTGAAAGAGACGGCGAAGTCTCCCAGGTAGTCTACGCGTTGGCTATAGTCCCCCTTGGCGACCTGTTGGGTTTGCCAAGTCAGATGTTTCAGCGTGGCGTGCAAGTCTTTTAGCGACGAAGCTAACTCATTTTCCGCCGAAGGCCGCGACGAGTTGAGATCGCCCTTGGCTATGGCTTTTGAAAAGGCGCGCAACTCTGTGACACAGTATACAAAAAACTCCAGCCCTTTGGCAAGCTTGGTAAGATCGGGCGTAATGCGGTCGTAGTCCATCCGCGCGTGATTGGGGCGATAAAACACGTCTCGCAAATAGTCAAACATGTAGTCTATCGCTTCTTTGCGCCCATCAGCCCTTTTAGCGTAGCCGGCATTCCTGGGATATGGTTTTTCATCTTTGGTGACGCCCTCGAAACGGCATACACGATCGCCATTGGCCCAGCAATCTACCTCGATAACTTCGTAAGGTCTACCGGTATAGCTTTCCAATATGCCGCTTATAAACCCTTCGTCATAGTTGCAAACATTTTCATTTGTTACCGGCAATCCAGAGCAGTCCAGATCCTGCCCAACCGTTAAAGTAATTTTACCCGACAGGGTTTCGAAAGATTCCATGCGAAGTATACCTATCTTTAATCCTTGCAGTGTTTGTTGCAGTTCGGCCCAAAACGAGTCAAAGTCAGTTTTAAGGTTGAGGGTATTTTTTGCCAGAGCTTGCCCGGCGATATACCCCGCGTCGCGGAAAAAGTCATTAGCGCGCTCAGGGCCGAATTCGCGCGACAATACATCGAGCATGGTATATTGCATAAGTCGATAGACGAGCACTGGCATCTCTTCGCCAAGATCCCCTCGCCCCTCTTTTATATCGCCCAAATCTTCCCATTCAAATTTATGGTGAGTTCTCGGCGCAGTATTTTCCATACGACCAACCCCTATTAGATAAATCACTTCCTATATTCTTACCAACATGCGGACAAAATATCGAATCACTCTCGTTCTGTAA
This sequence comes from Clostridiales bacterium, assembly GCA_031263155.1. GTDB lineage: Bacteria > Bacillota > Clostridia > Lachnospirales > WQUN01 > JAISGK01. Next base: position 8,058 of record JAISGK010000026.1, on the reverse strand, counting down.
ATATTATTACATATAAAATATCGGCTACCGTTTGTATAAACATTAGCGGGAGCGTGTTTACTCTTTAAACTCCCGAAGCATATCGTCGGCGTTGTCAAACCGCGCTTTGCCGGATTTAATTATTTTGTTACCTTCTCTTATCACTTCCAAAGTTTCGTCATTTGGCGCGGATGGACGCAAATCAAACGGCAGACCACCTAATCTCTAAAACTAAATCTGTTTTTATAGAACTGTTTTTTTGACAGGATGAGCATGTTGGGCGCACTATATAAATGAACAATAAGGAACTGGGGTTGGGACTCGTGCATACAGGCTGCCATTATACCCCTCATGTCAACCTAAGATTTAACATCGTACCCTGTAGACGCTTATCCTCTAAGCGCTCGACTTTTTGTATGGTTTTTTTGTTTTTCACTCCAATTTATTATATATTGTCGAAAACTTTGCCTTGACATTGATAATATGAAGATGTAATTTATTGTTAAAGGTATCTATGGAGATTTCGCTTGGATTAAGTAGGCCGAGGTGTTGATTATTAGATCTCAGAATTTCCGTGGTAGCCTTAATATCTTTAGGGAGGTAAGAAAAAAATGATCTCTAGATTAAAAAGGATTCGCGCAGGTGGGTTTGCGGAGTGTAGTGGGTGTGTCAGTGGCGGTCAGCGTTGCCTTAATTTATCTTTAAAAACGCCTAAAGCAAGAGTGCCATTAGCTAAGGCCTCTTAATTGATATTCGATTCGCCTTCATAGCAGTATACATAGTATTCGCCATCGGTAACGAGTCGATATCAGATTTCTCTATGTATTTTGCCGCGAGTTCTGCTAGGTGATTAGTCTATTTGCTAATATACTGATACCCATAAGACAACCTCCATGCTTGGTCTATTGGCTCGGTAAATCCAATATACACCACTTTATGTTGGTTGTCTTTGTTTTTTATTGCATGTTCGTCGCTTTTTAGTCTCACTCATTCAGATATTGTTATATTTGCGCTATAACTGTTAGGAGTTATACATGAAATCTCAGACGCTGTATTATGATGATGAATTAGTATTTTATAAGAATCTTTTTATACTAAAAGCAAGTAAGTTTTATTATTTCATTTATAACCCGCTACTTCATACGTCATTCAGACTCCAGATTGAATCAGCTGATACTGAATTGGATGTTGATAATAATATCCAGACATTAATCGACAATGATATATTAACTAGAGATTATGTTGATTCTTATGAAGTTTGCGATTATTTGATTAATACTGTTAGATATAATAATAGTGTTGTAACTATAACTGACCTATCGTCGTATAACTGTAATTTGTCCTGTGTATACTGCATGCAACAAAATACGCCTATGCCAAGTGCGGCGTTAACCCCTCATGAGCGTGCTCAAGGATGGAAGGTGATTAAAGAGCTATTCGGTGCAAATAGCATTAATCTTTCATTATTCGGAGGCGAACCTTTTTTTGATCCGGCTTTTGTAGAGGAAATGCTACTAAAATCCTATGATTTAGGCTTGGTTTTTGACTCGATAAGCGCAGTAACAAATGGCACGATATTAAACGACAAAATAGTGAATATGATTAATATTTACCCTTTTACGCAACTTCAGATTACCTTAGATGGGTTAAGTAATGTCCATGATAAGAGGCGTTTCTTTAAAAAAGACAAAAGCAAGACATTTAATGTGATTGTGAATAATATATCTATACTCCTGAAACAAACAAACGTTAAAATTATTCTTAATACAGTAATTGATTTCACTAATATAAACGAATATTCCAGGTTAATTGCTTATTTAAAAGAAGTTTTTACTAATTATATTTTTTGTGATGAACCGAGAATTATTTTTAATATCGGCAATGAATGTAATCCATTTGAAATTTGCGAGTTCACTTCTGTCAACTCGTTATCTAATACCAATAATTTTATTAAGTATTATGAATTATACGCAGAAATATTTAGGGAAGGGATACCTATGATTATGTTTCTTCCTAGTATTATTTGTATTAAGGATTTGCCCAACGAAATAATTTTATCTCCAAATGGAGATTTATACAGTTGCATCACAGGTGTGGGGCATAAAGATTTTCATGTATGTAGTATTGACGATATAATAGCACGACCAGCAGATGCATTCGCTTCTATAGTGAAATCAAAAAGAACCCGTAAAGGCTTTGGGTGTTACTCATGTCAGTATTATGGTATGTGTAGTGGCGGATGTGAATATAACAAGAATAACCTACATCTCGAAACATCTTGCCAAAAACCTTTTTTTGACATGTGTATAAAAAAAATAATAGAAATCCTATCTGAACTCGAAGAAATCCAGCCTCATGTTTACAGAATCAGGAAGAACCTTAATGTTTAAGAATATTTTCATAATATTTGGCGCCTTTTATAAAAATGTCAAACGTGTGTATATTGCCTGTTTGATTTTTACAATCCTCCTGTCTGTATTAACGCCGCTGCAACTTATGTGCATTGAGGTTACTGTTAAAAATATTTATGACCGTTCGATATTTATATTTAGTTTGATTGCATTCGTTTTCATTGAGTTATTTATCACAGCTCTTAGTTATTTTAGCAAGTTGTGCTTAAATTCGTTTGAGTTTGACGGCCAGCATGCTATATCAGAAATAATACTAAATAAGGTTTCTTTAATAGATTATAGCCGTTTTGACAATGCGGAATCGAACGCAAAGATGAATACCCTTAGATATTCCGATAAGTTTATCACAAAATATTTTACTACTATAGTCGATTTTTTAAGATGTATAGTAGAATTATCTATTATGATTTTGTATTTTTTACGAACATTAAATGTAATTGTTATATTAATGGTTGTGTTCGTTGTTATCGACGCCATATTATTTTACAAAAGTATAAAATCGATGAACGAAATGTTCGACTCCCAAAACCAACAAGAAGTTATCGTTTCTCAAATTGAAAGACGCATAGTCCAGCCAACGGTTTTACAGTTTTTTACAATTAATAACGCTTTAAATTTTATCAGTTCAAAGTTAGACGCTTACATCGCTAAAGTTTTAGAAAAGAGATTGCAGAGGACATATCATTCACAGCATGCCGCTATATTAGGCAGAATCCTACGGGCTCTGTTCATGATTTGTTTCTATTATTACATATTATTTTTACTTTCAATTAATTCAATCGACGTCTCTTCCATTATTGTAATGATAGTTTTTTTAAGCAACATATTACTTATAACCGAAGATATCTCTGTCTCAATATCGCATTTAGTTGTAGATTTCGGTAAAATATCTATCATAGCTGAATTTATCGGTTCACGTACAGATACGGGCGTAAGCGGTTCAATGAATAAAAAATTTAATACTAATCAAAAAAATAATTTTATTGAATTCCTAGAAGTAAGTTTTAAGTATCCGAATGGCAGAGATTTTGTTTTAAATAAATTATCGTTTACTGTGCGCGCGGATCAGCGAACTGCTTTAATAGGATATAACGGTAGCGGAAAATCAACGGTTATGAAATTATTGCTCAGACTTTATAAGCCCAATTCTGGCAAAATCTTATTGTTGGGAAGGGATATAGATCTTTATCCGCTATCATTTTTGTACTCTTTTTTTGGTGTCGTCTTTCAAGACTTTGCGAAGTTTGAAATATCTATAAGAGATAATATGTCGTTGGGCAAACGCGAATTGAGCGGTGATGACGAAGGTATCCGTAAATATTTACAAATGGTTGGCTTACAACAATACTCTGATATTGACGCCGAAATCGGAAAATTGAGTGTCAGCGGCATTAACTTTTCCGGTGGTCAATGGCAGCGTTTAATAAATGCACGTGTACTATTTATGCGGAAGAATTACATTTTATTTGACGAGGCGCTTTCCTCTCTAGATCCTATTGAAGAAGCGAATATGTACGTAAATTTGAGAAACCTTATTTCAAATAAGGGATCCCTTATAATTTCACACAGGATGGGGGCTGCGTTAATGGCCGATCGTGTTATCGTAATGTCAAATGGTCAGATAGTTCAGGATGGAGAGAATGAAGTTTTGATCCGCGAAGACGGATTATACAAAAATTTCTATATTACTCAGAAAGAGTTATATAATGACTATAATCTTGGGCATTAGGAAATTTTGCGCTAGATTCGCCGTCATAGCAAGGGTGGTTAACCTTCTTTTCACTCTTGCCTCCAAAGGTGTGATCTGGACTGTTATCACAAAAATTTACATAAGCCTTGTCCCCGCGTTTATTTCTTTCACTGTTTTTCGCTTTATTAACACTATTGAAGATAAGAGATTCAGCGAATTAACGCACATGATTCCCATAGTAATTTTTTTTGGCGTGATTCTGGGCTTGGACGCCGTATGCAAATCTATTAATCAAGTCGCGTTGAATGGGTGGCTGTTTGAGGTAAGCAACTTGTCGTTGCGCCGGGTTATTAACAATACAATTATTCATAACAAGTTGTCTTTATTAGAGACTTCCGATTATTTGAATAAGATTAGATTATCGCGAAATATTGTAGAAAATGAAACACTTCCTTTGACCTTTCATAAGATTCTGGAATTGGCGGGTTCGCTCGTTAGCTTCTTTTCGATCTCTTTAATACTTGTTAATAGCAGTATCTTGCTGTGCATAATTTCTATATTTTCTACTTTTCCGGTTTTGCTAAGTTCAGCTGTGTTCGGCAAAAGATTCTTTGGAGCCATGATTGATCAGTTGCCCAAAAACAGAAAGCTGGATACATATTATGGCTATTTTTTTGCCAGTGAGTTTTTTAAGGAACTTAGAGTAAATGAAGCGTTCGGTTTTTTTATAGATAAATGGAGCGAACTAGATTCATCTTATAAAAAAGAACTCAGCTTGCTCAAGAAAAAAGAGAGCAACATGACATCTATATTTGAAATTTTAAAAAAAGCCGTATTTTTACTGTCGTTGATATCAATAGCCTTGTTTTATTATTTTAATATGATATCGGTTTCAAATTTGGTTATATCTCTTATAACGTTCAGCCAATTGCAAACGTCCTCATACGTATTTTTCAGACAAATTGCGAATTTAAATCAACTTATTATGGAAGACGAAAAGTTGCTTGAATTTTTAAACATAGCTAAGAATACCGCCAGTAATCAGAGCATAGCCGCCCCTATATTTATTGATGTTGAGAACGTATATTTTCAATATCCGGACGCGAAGCGGCAAGTTATAAAGAACATAAGTTTTTCTTTAAAGAGAGGTGAACGCATAGGCATAGTCGGAGTAAACGGAAGTGGCAAAACAACCCTCGCTAAATTGATTTTGGGTATTTTCGAGCCGGATTCCGGCGAAATTAATATATGCGGCAAATCTACTCGTGCTATCAATAGAGAGTCGTATTATTCCATGACAGGAATTGTAACCCAGCCTGTGCCCATAATCCCGATAACAGTACGCGAATATTTGTGCGCGGGTCACGAAACTTATACTGATACGGAGGTTGCGGACGCCCTAAAACTGGTCGGTTTGGAATTTTTGGCGGATTCTTTGGATTCGTTTCTGACAAAAGAAGCCGAAGGGATCGAACTTTCTGGAGGGCAATGGCAGCGACTTGCTATCGCGGCGTGCGTAATACGAAAACCAGCTCTTTTTATACTTGATGAGCCGACATCCGCTCTGGATCCTATTGAAGAAAGCAACTTCGCCAAAATATTTATGAATATATCGTCGGGTAGGTCAGCCATCATTATAACCCATAGGATGGGCGTGTGTTCCATGCTCGACAAGATACTTGTCATGTCTGACGGAGAAATAATAGAGCAAGGAACACACAAAGAGTTAATGCGAGCTAAGGGAATCTACAGCGAAATGTTCTTGTCACAGAAATCTTTCCTTGAACACAAATAAGAGGGAGCAGGCGAACGCCTCTACGCTGTCTCTATCTTGTTGGCCTCCTGCAATCCAAGCAATTCTATCGATGTTTCCACCATTTTATACTTCAAAATCTTTCCCGCCGCGTTCATTGGAAATTCGTCCACAAATGCCACATAGCGCGGCGTTTTATGTTTTGCCATGTGCGAGCGCACGAATGTTTTTACATCGTCCTCCGTCATGCTCACGCCGTCTTTTAAAATAACCCAGGCCATTATCTCCTCGCCGTACACCTTGTCGGGCACACCGATAACCTGCACATCTTTGATCTTTTCGTGCGTGTAGATAAAGTCTTCTATCTCCTTGGGATAAATGTTTTCTCCCCCGCGGATAATCATATCTTTCATGCGCCCGGTAATTTTATAGTTGCCATCAGGCAAGCGACGCGCCAAGTCGCCTGTGTGCAGCCAACCATCGGCGTCTATCACGCTGTCCGTCGCGGCGGGCATTTTATAATAGCCCTTCATAATGTTATAACCACGGGCGACAAACTCGCCGTCAAAATTGTCCGGCAAATCTTTGCCAGTCACTGGGTCTATTATCTTGCACTCTATGCCCGGCAACGCGTGGCCAACGGTGTTAACTTTGGTTTCTTCGCAATCGTCGCCGCTGCTCATAGTGCAGCCGGGCGATGATTCCGTTTGCCCAAATACGCTGGTTATCTCTGTCATGCGCATTTTTTCTACCACTTCACGCATTACTTTAACAGGGCAAGGGCTGCCTGCCATAATACCCGTGCGCATATGTGAGAAATCGGTTTTGGCAAAATCTTCATGCTGCAACATGGCGATAAACATGGTCGGCACACCGTGAAAGGCGGTTATCTTTTGCTTGTTTATACAGTCCAACGACAATTTGGGAGAAAAAGCTGGAATGGGGCACATCGTCACGCCATGGGTCACGGCGGCCGTCATTGCCAACACCATCCCAAAGCAATGGAACATAGGCACATGTATCATCAAACGATCCGCTGTGGAAAAATCCATGCGGTCTCCTATACATTTGCCATTGTTTATGACATTGTAATGAGAAAGCATAACCCCTTTGGGAAATCCGGTTGTACCTGAGGTGTATTGCATATTGCACACGTCGCGCCGACTTATCTGGGCCACACGCTGATACACGGCCTCTATCGAGACGCTCGCGGCCTTGTCCATCGCCTGCTGCCAGGTGAGACATCCCGGTTGGCTCGAGTCAACAGTGACAACGTTTCTTAAAAATGATAACCTTTTCGCGTGTAGCGGCTCGCCTGGCGTGTGTGACTTAAGCTCTGGGCAAAGCTCGTTTATGATGGCTACATAGTCAGAATCCCTATGGCCATCGGTCATGATCAATGTATGAGTGTCAGACTGGCGCAGCAGATATTCCGCCTCGTGTATCTTGTAGGCGGTGTTTACAGTGACCAGCACGGCGCCTATCTTTGTTGTAGCCCAAAACGTTATATACCACGCGGGCACATTGGTGGCCCACACGGCGACATGATCTCCCCGTCGTACCCCCATCGCTATCAACGCGCGCGCGAAGTCATCTACATCGCGGCGGAATTGTTCATACGTGCGCGTGTAGTCTAGCGTCGTATACCTAAAAGCGTATTGATCGGGGAACTCTTCCGCCACTCGATCCAACAGCTGTGGAAAGGTTAAATCTACCAGCGCCTCTTTTTCCCATATGTACTTGCCAGTACCGCTCTTGTTGTCATACAAACGGGAGTGGCGAGCCGCTTTGCCGCTAAAGGCGCTCATAAAGTGCGCATATTGGGGTATGGCTATGCCACCGTCCTCTATATCAGGGGTGTAGCGTTTTGTCCATTCAAGAGTAACCATGCCAGAGTAGTTTATAGAATCAAGCGCGCGGAACATTCGGGTAAACGGCATGTCGCCATCACCCATAAGGCGATATTTTATCTTCCCGCTTTCCACCACAGAATCTTTCACATGCACATGCTTAATATACGACCCCAGATTCTTAACGGTATCTTCTGGAGATTCGTTCATAAATCGATAGGGGTGATGCATATCCGCTACGAAAAATATATACATATCAGATAATATATAGATATTTCTACTACGGCATGGCTTATACCTTTCGGCTTTCGCGCATATGCCTTCCTCATTCACCGAGTCCGGTTTTGCCGGGGCTACTCCCGTTTGGTGTGACTC
>JAISGK010000055.1 GCA_031263155.1 Clostridiales bacterium | reverse complement strand
CCATAAGACAACCTCCATGTTGGGCTATTGGTTCCGCAAATCCAATATACACCATTTTGTGCAGGTTGTCTTTATTTTTTTTACGCGTTCGTCATTTTTTTAGTTCCACTCATTTAGAGTATATACATTGAATTTAAGGAACAAAAGGAGAAAAGAACTATGAGCAATCACAATAATCAGAGCAGTCCGAATACTTCAAATGCCAGAGGTCGTCGCATAACAATCAACGATGGTTATTCCCCGAAGGAGAAGAGGGGCTACCAACCTTTGGATTCAACGCAGTCAGCACCACCTCCGCCGCCTGAATCGGGTTCCAATGTATCGCCGCCGCCAAGTGATAACAAGAAATAGGTATTTTATCAGTGGGGAAAAAATAATCCCTCTCCCTGCGGACATAGCCTTTATGCTCCGAGGTTAATTGAGGCGATGATTGGAAACAGGCGAATAGCAAACTCATTACGAATACCTTTAAAATGGGCCGGGAGAAAAACTTCCGGCTCGGTTTTTCACTTCATGACGACTTACCTCAAAGTTGCGGATACAATTTCAAAAACTCCGCAGGCGTCAAAATAAACGGTTCTTGTGGATAGTGTTTCATATTCCCCGTTATCAGGTACGCTCTCGCGCTTTTTGCGGTGTCGTAAAAAACGCTGTCATCTTCGTCAACCATGGCGGCGGTATTTGGCAGCGACTCAACAATTTCCCCATGTTGGCGAATGGCGGCAAGTACGGTTTCCGTGTCCTCGGGCGGAATACGGAGGCGCGATCTGTGCAGCACGTCTTGATATTCCTCGAAAATGTCCACGTTGAATACCAAAGAGAGCGCACCCGTCAAAAACCTTTTCCACATTTTCGCAGGATTGCCCTCTTCCGGTAATAACGCCGGGACGAGGCTATTGGTATCAAGAGCGGCAAGGCGCGTGTCGCTCATAGGCGCATTTTACGTTCCGAACGTACCTCCGTCTTTGCCGTCGGCTTGCTGTTCGAGTTCTACGAAGCGGTCAAAGTCGCTTTGGAAAAGCCTGTCTTGAACTATGCGGTATTTCTCAAACTCGCTCTCGGCGTGTGCCTTTGCGATTTTTGCCGTTATCTTGCCTGCGTCCCGCAATACCTCGCGATCGTCGGCTGTGAGGAAGATGTCAAGCCGTTTCGCCCAATCCTCCATCGTCATCGGGATTTTACGCTTTGCGCGACTTTCAGCCAAATCGAGGTAGGCGTTGACGATACGCCCCAAATCGTCAATCTCGGTTTCGGTCAGGTAGTTTTTCGCGATACTTACAAATGTTTAAGCGACCGCCGCACTTCGCGAGAACCTTCGGTTTGAACTACTAAGAAATCCTTAGCAGTTACCTGTTCTGATAATTCACCATCGGCGTATATCCGCTTCAAGTGCATTACCACGTTTTCAGTCGTCGTTTCAAACAACGCGCCCATGTTTTTTTGCGACAACCAAATCGTGCCGTCCTGAACGCGCACTTCCACTCCGTCGCCGCCAGTCTGATAGGCGAATGTGAGAAATTCCGCCGTGCTGTTGCGGAGCCGCAACTCATCCGGCGTTTTTTTCTTAGCCATTTGTTTTACCTCCAAGCAGAGATTCCAGTTCATCGTGGGTGGGTGTCAGGGGAACGTATAATTTGACACACATCAGTCGTTTCGCCCAATCTTCTATCGTCATTGGGATACGTCTTTGCGTCCTGTTTGAACACTTCGGAATTTCCGAATAGCTGCTTCTGGCATAAGCTCGCTGTCATCTCCTGACCGTATGCCGTTTACCTTTCGGGCTCGCCGTCAACGGTCTTTTCGAGGGCGGGCGGATATTTGTTTTCAAATGCGTTCAGTATGCCAAGCAAACGCTCATCAAGGAATGTCAGAGCGTGTTTTCTTATCTCTGTCGGCACGCCGTAATAGGCTTCCGCGATGCCGCCTGTTATGGCGGCAAGCGTATCGCTGTCCCCGCCTATGGAGATGGCATTCCGAATCGCGTCCTCAAAAGAGGTCGATTCAAGAAACGCCATGATTGCCTGTGGTACGGTGTCTTGGCAGGTTTCGTTGTATGTATAGCTCTCGCGAATACCGTCAAGCGTGAAGTTCATCGGATAGTAGTGTTTATCCACATAATCGCGAATTTCAAGAATATTGCTGCCTGTCCGCGCGAGGAATATGCAAACAGCGGTCGCTTCCGCGCCTTTTAGCCCCTCGGGGTGGTTGTGGGTGACTTCCGTAACACGGCGGGAAAGCTCTACGGCTTCTTCAAGGGTGTCAGCGACGAAACCGCAAGCGGAAACCCGCATAGCCGCGCCGTTTCCGTAACTGTTGTATGGTTGCGGATTCTTCGAGTACATCCATTTGAAGAACATGACACCGTAGCCGCAATAAGGGTACGGTCGCCCAACCTCACGCATTGCTCGTACCGTGCAATCCCCAAGCCCATCATATTTCCCATCGCAATCAAGCAGCGCCCTGGCGACAGCAAGGCTCATCACGCTATCGTCCGTGAACTCACAGCAGTGAGTTAATAGTTCAAATTCTTTGGATTTGATATTGTCCCACTCAAAACGCGAACCGACAATATCACCAATAATCGCGCCAAGCATAATCGGCCTCCTCCTTAATCATCGCTAATTATTACAGCGCGTCCGCCGGGTGCCTGCCGGGCAGCTTCATTTCTTTGCGCAACTGATACAGCCTATTCACTTGAGCGCCTGTCAGCAGATTGGGGCCGCCCAAAACCTTAGCTTTGTACAGCAGCTCGGCATAAAATTCCACCGATTCCATTTTGTGAAAAGCCGTCGTTAAATCCTTGCCCCAAGAGAGAGCGCCGTGGTTCGCCAGCAGCACGGCGTCATAGTTGGGCAAAAATTCCTCAATGCTGTCAGGAATTTCCATCGTAGACGGCGTGCCATATCGCGCTATGGGCACCGACCCAAGAAATAAAACAGCCTCGGGCATAATGGGTTCTTCCAGCGGGATACCCGCTATAGCGAACGCCGTCGCGAATGATGGGTGCGCATGGCACACGGCGTTAACGTCTTGGCGCAACTCGTATACACGCATATGCATCTTTATTTCGGATGATGGTTTTAAGCCTTCCCTGGTCTCAATGGCATTGCCCTTCGCATCTACGCGGCAGATGTGATTGGGACTCATAAAGCCTTTTGAAACCCCTGTGGGCGAGCACAGGAATTCCCCGTTGCCCAGCCTGACAGATATGTTGCCGTCGTTTGCCGCTACCATATTGCGAGCGTACATCCTTTGCCCTACAGCGCAGATCTGTTCTCTTATCTCTTGCTCTTTTAAACTCATAAGAGCCTCCTTTTTAGATTTTGCAATTATTATATCTGACCACGCAAAACTTTTCTACAGGAAAGATCACTGTTGATTGACAGGAGGGTTTTAGTGGCGCATAATGGTATTGCGACAAGACATAAGATTGTGATTGATCCATATCATGGAAGGATGATAGATATGAAATATGGCTGTTGCATTGGCGCGCGCGAGGCTGACAAGCTAAAGACCCTTCGGGCTATTGGCTATGACTATGCTGAATTGCCCGTATCAGGGGTAATGGAGTTGGATGACGCGGAGTTTGACAAGCTGATGAACGATAAAGAATCCGCCGGCTTGCCGATACCTGTACTCAATGTGTTTTTGCCTGGCCGGCTGCGCCTGACGGGTGATAACGCCGATATGGAAACGGCGTTTGCCTATGTTGTCGAGGCGATAAAACGCGTAAATTTTATCGGCGCGAAGTTGATAGTTTTGGGCAGCGCGGGGGCGCGTAATGTACCGGAGGGTTTTGCGCCAAACAAAGCAAACGATCAATTGCTTGACTTCGTGATAAAATCCGGGCGGCTGTTTGCCGAGGCGGGTTTGCAATTGGCTATAGAGCCTCTTAACAAAGGGGAAAGCAATATCATTAACACGGTAACAGAGTCCTATAACCTGGCTATGCTATCGGGACAGCCCAATGTGGGCTGCCTGGCGGATTTTTTTCACATGGCGACAGACGGCGAAGACATGAGCGGCATTATGCTTGCCGGTAAAAGGTTGCTGCACGCGCATTTCGCGGAACCCAACGGCAGGATCTATCCCCCCGCGCCGAGCGAACAATACGCGCCATTCTTCGACGCCCTTCGGGAGATTGGATATCTCCAAAACGGTCGCGTCAGCATAGAAGCCTCATATAGTGACTTTGAAAAAGACGCGGAGGCCGCTCTAAATGTCCTTAAATCGTATGATTATCAGATAAGCGCTACCGGCTGAACCTGTTAAATAGTAAACTACCCCAGGCTTTGGGGAGCCGGGGGTAGTGCAGCAAATGTATATGCCTATAATTTCAAAGAGTATTAATTCGAATATTAATCCAAAACGTATACGGTAACAGTTCTGCGCCCAAATTGTAAACATTCGGCTATGGAAGCAATATAAAGGTCTATCTTGTTGCCCTTTATTGCGCCGCCTGTGTCAGCCGCCAGCGCGTAGCCATAGCCTACTACATACAGGCGTGTGCCCAATGGGATCACATTGGGATCAACCGCGACTATGCCTGGCTCGACATATCTGCCCGAAGCCGTGCGACCATGACTGGGTGTAAATCCGTCGCCGGGTGAATAGGCGGTTGCGGTCATCGTGAGTACGTTTTTGTAGGTAAAACCCTCTTCGCCGGGTTCAGGTAAACCATCGGGCCTAATTTCGATGGCGTGTATGCCGCTTTTCTTTTCGACAGTCGTTCTGGGCGAGGGTGTAGGTGTAGGCGAGGGTTGCGCCGTGCCCATTATAACAATTTTGTTAATGGCGGGCGCTTTAATCTCGTTGGAAACTACTTCGCGTGAAACTTCTTCGCCATGCAGGTATTTAATTTTTGTTTTAATAACCCTTTGACCATTTGCGCCTTCCTGCTCAACGGTCTCTTCGCCCTGGAGCATGTCGGCGCTTTCTCTCGTTTCGGTTTCGAACGATATGTCTACTTCCTCAATTATGTCTTCATACGAATATTCGGTAAGCGTTATGTAGTCGCCAGGCTTAAGGTAACTGGATAAGTCTCCTGTAAAGTAATAATCTTTCTTGTTTTCTTCTTCATACTCCGCTAAGAAAAAGCCAACCTGGGTGCCCGCGCGTATCTTGTACCTATCCGTTACGCCATCCACTTCGACGCTGATATAAAATCCCCTGTTTAACTCTATTTTTGTGCCGATTTCCAAAATATCCGTATACGAAACATTTAACGTGTCTTTTGTTGTAAGTACAATGTTGTGCTCGATAAGGAAGTCGCGAACCAATTCGCTTTGTGTAACATATGGATTAGATATGCCATCTTCTATGAAGAACACCGTTTTGGAGGTATCGGCCAAAACGGGCACGTTCATAGAAACAAAAATAATGAGGCTCGCAACAAAAACGGCTATCGACAATGATTTTTTCAAATAATAATCCCCCTTGTGGTATCAAAACATTCATAACAGGTAGGCGGAGCCAAATTGAGTTGTGAAATTTGTGACGCCACTATTTGCAAATTTTGTAACGTGTTGCTAGTTTGTGAATTAATTCATACACATTTGCACATTTATATTAACACAGACGTAACAAATTTGCAACAACTTTCGTTCGATCAAATTCAGGGCGCTTTGACAAATTTTAATGATAAACGAAAATTACGACAAAAATAAGTTAGCCGCGTTACGCGCAGTTATTTCGGCGACATTCTCAATGGTCGTATTTTTAATATTGGCGATTTTTGCGGCAATGAACGATAGATATTTAGACTCGTTCCTTTGCCCGCGATATGGCGTGGGAGTGAGATAGGGGCAGTCGGTTTCCAGCAAAAGCGCGTCTAAGGGGGTTTTGTAGACGACTTCCGCCAGCTTTCTCGACTTATTAAATGTCACTATTCCGCCTATACCTAAATAAAATCCCATGCCAACATATTCATAAGCCATTTCGGCGCTGTCGCTAAAGCAATGGATCACGCCGCTTCGCGCGCGGCTGTCTTTTATTATCCCAAACACTTCCTGCGACGCGTCGCGAGAATGTATGACCACCGGTTTGCCAACTTCGAACGCCATTTCCAATTGGCGCGCAAAGCATTTGCGCTGAATATCCCTTGGTGAAAGATCGTGGTAAAAATCAAGCCCTATCTCACCAACTGCCACACACTTGGGGTGGGCGGCAAGGGCTTTAAGTTTTGCCAGTTCGTCATTGTTCAGTGTTTTTGCCTCGTGTGGATGCACACCCACCGTGGCGTAAACAAAGCCGTATTGTTCGGCCAGACGTATAGACGCCATGGAAGAATTCACGCTCGTGCCGATATTAATTACCGTATCTACGCCGTTATCATCAAGGGCCAATAAAAGATCGTCCCTGTCCGAGTCATATCGTTCGTCGTCATAATGCGCGTGGCTTTCAAAAAACATATCTTCTCCTTGCTGCTGGATTATGGATTTTTATGATGGATCTTTATGGTGGATTTTTATCATAGATTCGTTAATTTTCCGCTAATGCCGCTAATTCCTTTTTAATGTCTATGCGAGGGAACATAACCGGCCCTTTGGTAATGCTTATCTGCGCGGGTATAAGCCCAAAGGTCTTTGTGCTTTCCCATGTCGCGAGCCCTTTATCTGTAATGTTAAGTTGATCGCGTATAATACCGGGGGTCTTTGGCATAAAGGGGGATATAAGCACGGCGATAATCCGCAGCGTTTCCGCAAGGGTATATAGAACTTCCGCTAATTCCTCTTTTTTGGATGGGTCTTTCGCGAGGGTCCAGGGGGAGGTTTCGTCGGCAAATTTATTCATTCGCCTAACGAGGTTCCATATCTGAGCGAGCGCGTCAGAAAAGAACATTTTGTCCATATTGGTCTCTACAATGTTAACGGTGTGTGTGATCAGATCCGCAACGCCCAGTTTATCCCCTGTTGGTATGTGGGATACCGCAAAGCCGCCGCCAAAATATTTATCGATCATGCCTACAGTGCGCGAAAGCAGATTGCCAAGGTCGTTAGCCAGGTCCGAATTGGCGCGCGTAAGAAATACTTCATGCGTATAATTGCCGTCACCGCCGAACACCACTTCGCGAAGCAGAAAATATCTTACGGCGTCTACGCCATACCTTTGGGTCAAAAGCAGGGGATCTATAACATTGCCTTTGCTTTTGGATATTTTTGCGCTGTCGATAACCAGCCAGCCATGGCCGAATATTTGCTTTGGAAGGGGCTCGCCCAGAGCCATTAGTATCGCGGGCCAGATAATACTGTGAAAGCGCACGATCTCTTTGCCTACCAAGTGTACGTCCGCCGGCCAGTATTTTTTATAATCGCTGTCGTCGTTGGATAAAAAGCCCAGCGCTGTGATATAGTTGGACAAAGCGTCTATCCACACATACACAACGTGATCGGGGTCAAAATCCACCGGCACGCCCCATTTAAAAGAAGAGCGCGAGACGCACAGATCCTCAAGCCCTGGTTTCAGAAAGTTGTTTATCATCTCGTTTTGGCGTGACTGTGGGCTTATAAAGCCTTCGTTGTTTTGAATGTGCTCTATCAACCTGTCTTGGTAGGCGGAGAGCCGGAAAAAGTAGCCTTCTTCTTTAACCAATTCGACGTGGCGGTCGCAATCGGGGCATTTGCCGTCTTTAAGCTGCCGTTCGGTAAAAAACGTCTCGCACGGGGTACAGTACCATCCCTCATATTGGCTCTTATA
>JAISGK010000033.1 GCA_031263155.1 Clostridiales bacterium | reverse complement strand
AGAACATACATCGTATTTATCAATATGCACAACAGGGTATCCCTGAAGATGAAATTTTTGCGAACTGCGTTTAGTGATTTTGTATATCTTTTTTATTTTTGCACGTTTAGAGATGGTATAAAAGATGTGTGTGGATAATACGGCAATTGGAAACAAGCGCTCGGACTTATTTGAAAATATCCCGGCAATCACTAACGCCGCCCCAACTAATAACAATAATATCACTGCGTAGTCTATGCTTAGTTTGCCATAAAACGCAAAAGTGAAAGGGTACAAAACATTCCGCGCTATAAACGAGATAGTGTTATGTAGCGTTTTCGCCGCACCGCTGCCCTTTAGCGTCATTTCGCCTGACAATGTCAAGATATAAACAAACGCTGCCGTCAGCAATACACCGAGTACAAACCAACAACGCACATAGCGCAATTTATAAGCGGTTTTCAATGTTTTATTACGCCATAGCCCAATGATATCAAAAGCAAAAAATGCAACGACGAGTACATAGCAAGTCGGATTCGTCGCGCAAGAGATAAATATTCCCAAGTCAACAATAATGAGCTTCATCAGTGATATTTTACTTTTGTTTTCAGCGCGGTAAAACAGTAAACAGAACGCCACAAAGTAGAACATATAGCCAACATTGGATATTTTTCCGAATATCTCAAATGCCATGTCGCCAATCGGCAGTAGCAGAATCAACAGCCAAATGAACAACCGGGCGGGGAGCAGCAAGTGCTTACGGAACACGCTGACAGGCATAACCGCACAGGCAGCGTAAAAAAGATACTGCACGAGCGCAACAAACAGCGGCAGATATTTCACATTATCACCGTACATCAGCAAATTAAGCGTGTCGGCAATTTTTAGCATTATAATATTAGCAAATACAAGATACGATCCTTTTGCGTGAAAGAGCATATGCCAAAAGCCGTTTTGGTATATTTGACCTAGCCACGATCCGTCTTCTGTATACAACACCTCACTTGAGAATGTGTAGGTACTGCGTAGAAACAGTATAACCAGCCCTGCGAAAAATAACGCGCAGTAAAATGACCTGCTTTCAGCCAAGTGCTGGTTTTTTGTGTTATCACGCAGAAACCGGGCTTCTTTAATTAAGTTCATGGATTGTAATCTCCTTTAAGAGTTTTGAACAGCACTTTTAAAAGCTGCAAATTTCCCTTGAAAAAGCTGATTTTAGTCGGAGTTTTGCCTTTGGGCGGATAAGAGCGAGTTACTGGAATTTCACAAGTCTTCAGTTTCAACCGGCTCGCTCTCGCGGACAGATATGCAAGCAGTTCATAACCCGCGAACACATCCCGAAATGGCTTAACGCTCGGATGCTCAATATACTTGCGTAAATGAGCGCGGTACGCATTGGTCGTATCGGTGAACCAATGCCGTGCTGCCAGTGAAATAATCGGCGCGTGAATTAGCCGAACGGCAATTAGCCGTGACAACGGCGTGTTTATCGCCTTGCCACCCTTTATGAACCGCGACCCTTGCACAAAGTCATAACCTGCGTCGAGCTTCGCGATAAAGCGCGGAATATCTTCAATGCTGTCCTTATTGTTGCCGTCAATGGTAATAAACCCTTCATAGCCGCGCTGCAACGCCCACCAGAAACCCATGCGAAGCTGCGAGCCTTGTCTTCCCGCACCACGTTTGACGAGCAAGGTGTTCACGCCGAAGGCAGCAAGGTTTTCCGTACAGCCATCCGTAGAATCGCCATCGCAAATGATAATGTCGCAGAGTTTATCAATACCGTGCGCCAGCGCAGTTTGGAGTTCAGCAACAATACGCCCACCCTCGTTGATTATCGGGATAAGGACGCAGTATTTTGTTTTGAGTTCGGCGTATTCTGCACAATCGAAATCGGGTACGCCGGGGATGTTAGTGTAATTCTGCATATAACCTCCGTACCAAGGCAACCAAGTTCACAAGCAACTTTGCCGCAAAGATATATATCTTTCAGCTGTTCAGCCATTTCAATCCTCCGAACACTCCGGCTACATACTCTGCAGCCTGTTTCACTAGCCTAACATCGCCGAGATCCTTCATTTCCACAGAAACATATTTGTCATAATCGCAGTCTATCAGCAACTTTGCCATTTTCCTGTGCAGGGCGCGTTTTTCAAGCATTACCAAGTTAGGTTCGCTGATGTGTATATGGTTAACAAGCTCAATGTTGTTCGTGATAATCTGAATATCTTCACTGTTTTCTATTATCGTTCCGCAATCTATATTGACCATAATACCGTCAATGCCACGTGCAAGTTCAAACGCCTCCGCTGTGCGGTTGATGAAGTTTGTACCGTATATCGGCGGGTTAGGTTCTAACGCGATCATAATGCCATTAGCGCAAGCGTAACCACCGATTTCCGCTAAAAACTCATGCGCAATATCATGGGCTTTGGCGCGGTCGAATCCATCGGGGATATTCCTATTCTTCGGGCAACCAAACACCAAGTTCCCCCAACCGACCGCCACAGCGAAGTCTACTGCCTTGCGAGTATAATCAGCGAGTACAATTCTGCCCTCATCTGTGCCGAATATGCTCTCGTTTCTACCATACCAAATGGACTGCATAGATGCCACCGTTAAACCATAATGCTCACGGAGCATTATGGCAAATGTTCGCGCTTCATCAAGCCGTTCATACGGGCTATCTGGAAAAATCCGTGTCGGCGCTATTTCAAGTCCCACAAATCCACGCGATTGCAGAAACGAGTACATTTCTTCGTCCTGTTCGGACGACCAAGCTATATTTGAAAACGATAATTTCATTCATAAAACCTCTGCGTTATTCAAAAGTCAGTTCCACTGGATATTGGAATTTATCCTTGTCTGCACCGTTCGCGATTGTCACCCATATCCACGCTCCCTTATCCTCAATAGCCATAATGTCAGCAGTGTACTCGTTCTTTGCTACAGTCTGCGGCGCATTTTGCAAAAGCAGTTCTGCGAATTTGTCAATATTCGGGAACAACAAAATATTTCCGAATGATGCCACGCCATGCGTCCAGTTGCCATCGGTGAGGTTTGCGGTGGCCTGTGCTTCCAGGTCAATTACTGTGTAGTCGCTGTAGCCATACATATTCCACTCACCAATACTTACTTCAAAAGCCACCGAATAGCGCTTACCTTTTTCGACTGCGAGTTGAGTAGCCCGGTCAACGGTCACACCCTCATATATACCACGCCTGAAAAGCAGATTAGAGTAACCGCGTGTCGCGACATTTTGAGTATAAACGCTGTTGTCGCGTGTATATTTTACAGCCAGTTCTGTTGCAATTGCTCGATTATTCTCAAGATATGGCGTATCCCACTTCCAGTGCGTACTTGTGATGTAGCCTCCGAACGAAACGGCACAAACAACCGCTATCGACAAAGTTGCTGTTATTGCTACCACTCTATGGTTTTTCACATCGATTGTCTGCCAGACAGTGGTAATGCAGAGAATCAGTAAAAATATCAACAGAATTACGCCTTTCATACGGTCAAAAGTATATTGTACCGCGTGCTGTTTCATGATGAGATTCTCAATCAGCACGAATAGCATAACAAAGAGGATGTATCCATTTCCACGCAAGCTTTCAACAAACGATTTTCGCAATGGTCTATACGAGAGCGTGAACACAAATGTAACAGCAGTAATGGCAATCAGCAAACCGAATGAATCCAAGTAGCCTTTGCCTATATTCGAGGTTAACGCATTCGTCCTCGCGTTATACCTTGAGATGACTGCTCTCCAAAAAACGGTGGATGATACGGTCGTTAGATAATGTAAAACGAACAAAACACCCGAAAGAGCCGCACAAGCAACAACACCAATCAGTTTCAAAACTCGCTCAGTTTTGAGCGTAATTTCACTTCTACCGAATGCAACGCCATTCCTGAACAGAAATCCAATGGCAAAGACTATGTCACTAATAAAGCCTGTCCACTCTAAATATGGCGCTACTACACACAGAACGAAAAAAGTTATATTTTTGCCTCTGCCCCGCAAATCACTGAATAGTGTGAGTTGTAACAAGAAAACTACCTGAAATAGTGACTGATGCCAATATACTATTCCCTGACTGTGCAGAATTTCTGGCTGAAACAGATATAGTGCGGATATAGCGACAACCAGAGGCTTTGGCAGTTTGCCTGTAAACAGTTTCAACATCAGAGCGGCAAGTAAGGTGAAACTCGCCAAATACAATATCGAATTGAAGATATACAGGCTACATTCGTTAATCGGAAGATTGAAGATTTTAACAAACAGCCACGGTATGGCATATCCAAGCGGTGAAAATGAAGTATAGTAATAATTACCATATTGGTCAGGAATAGTCGCTCCCCACGGTATGTTTTTATCTTCCGCTTGACCGAGCGATACTATCGGCAAGAATTTATGTACTTTGATAGGAGTTTCGCTATATGCTTCCATAGTCAACAATGTGTGCCAAGTAGCGTCAGCACAGATATAATTTTGCGATTCGGGTTGTGGGTATCTAATAATAATTGACGCCACTCCGAAGATTAGGCATAGTATGTATGTATGTATGTATGTATGTATGTATGTATGTATGTATGTATGTATGTATGTTCAATTTTAAGTTTTTAATCTTATTCACGCTTGCTGCCCTCCACAAAGTCCTTAATCTCTGTCAGTACCCGCTCCCGACCGAAAATGTAGCTATTAGCACCGCCGAATATCCCGACATATTTGGTGCGGTAATCATACTCAAGCGGTGGCTTGGCAAGCTCGTTTTTGAACAGCTTACCGCACACATATTTGTAAACCTCACCTGCGGAGAGGGGTTCCGTCGCTGTGTGCAGGAGCGGTATTCCGTGCTTGGTAGCAGTTTCGATGTGATGCCACAGATAGCCGAGGTTATAAAACTGGAACACAGAACGGCTGTCGGTAAAGTTTAATGCCGAAAAACCAACACGCTCAAACGCTGACCTCAATTCAGCACGCTTGCTGTCAACGGTCACGAGCTTATAAAAACCGTTGCCCTGCGGCGCGTAACTCTCCGCTATAAGCGACTCTTGGGATGACAATTCCGCATACCTTGTTTCGGTCAATAGAGTTGGAAAAAAATTAATCATATCGTAAATGAAATTCTTCTTTATTCCCTTACCAAACAGGGCGGGCAGACGGATAATATGACAGTCCGCAACGGAATCAGCAGCGAGACGTTCAAGGCTTAGCCTATTGAGACCGTAAGCCGTGAGATTGTTACCGTCAATCGGCGTATCCTCATCTACGCTAACAGGATTATCCAGTACGGCTATGGTGGAAATCAGCACAAGCCTCTTTGGGTTAATTTTGTGGATATTTGCGGCGGCGTTCTCCGTGATTGCTTTATCCTCATTTGGGTCTTTGTTGGCAAGAAACATCTCTGCTGGAACGCCTGCATACACAAGTAATTCCGGCTCTACTCCGTAAGCGCTTGATATGTTCTTTGAATTGCACAACATATCAAATTTGTGGCAAACGGCAATATTGCCTCCGACAAATCCTGTATCCCCTACGAGTATCTCCATAAAACCTCCTATCGTGTCTGCACGAAGATACCGAGCAGCAGCAGTAAAACGGTCTTAATCATAGCCTTTCAATGTTGCCTATGACATATTTGATTTTCTTGAATATCAGGCTTAAAATAACCGACAGATACTTGATTACCATCGAAAGTATCGCGAACATACCAAAAAAGCCAAAAGACAGCACAAGCATCGTCGTTGTCCACCCTGCTACAGGCTGACTGCTAATGAAAACGGCGAATGTGTACGCCCCCGCAAATATCGAAAACACCAACATTATAAACGTGAGTGCAATCGACACCTTGCCCGCCAAGTCTGTGAAAATAAAGAAACTGTCGAACGCGACCGAGCCTCTATATGCCAACTCGGCGTTATTTACAGCGGCAACTCCGGGGTTCGGCGCATAGCTTATGCTGTCAACTTTCAACCCGCAGTTGGCGTAAACAACTTTGCGGTACGGCAAAGCTACATTCATCTGCTTAATGCGATTTATAGCGCGGCGGCTGAGTATGCGAAAACTTTCCGTCATAAGCGGATGCTGGGTTTTAGAGTGTTTATTGAACAGCAAGTAAAACAGGCGACTGCTTGCCCGCGATTTGCCTTGCGGCGCCGCGCCTACAATGTCATAACCTTGCAGACACCGGTTATAAACGTCTATAACAAGACTAAAATCGTAATCAACATTCAGGCTGTCGAACTCAAACACGAAGTCACCAGAGGCATAGTCAACGCCCGCGTTCATCGAGTTCTCTAAACCGTGGTAGAAACCCATATCCATACAAACCACCGCGCCGCCTGCACAGCTTTTAGCAACTTTGCGAATTTCAGATGTGCTGTCATCGCTCGACCAATCGTTGACGCAGATAATCTCATACTTGCTAAAGTTGTCGCTAAGTACGGAGTTTAACTGCTTTACGAACGCTGTGACTATGCCATGAGCGTTGTGAACGTAGAGAATCGCTGATACAAAATTGCTTTCCTTGTTTTTCATCCAAGATCTCCTCCAAGTCATACACGGTGTTAATCTTGCCCGACAATACGCTGTAAAAGTCGGGATTTTCGCTGGACTGCCTGATTACAGTTGGGCGACTGTCGTCTATCTCTGAGGCTTTGAGTATGGGCTTCATTGAAAACAGCGAGCTTACGTACTCAAAGCCAAGCTCATCCCGCATATACTTTCGGGCAAGCTGTGACATATACGGATACGATGTTTCCGATTTTGCGACACATTGATTACAGTTGCCTAACACAACGGAGGAGCAATAGCCTCCAGACCGCGCCTGACATTCAAACATTGGCCGGTCGTCAAAACTTGTTGCATGTGGCGTAAATGATACGGAAGTCAGCGAGTGCAAGTCCGTTTTTCCGAACGGCATAATGGAGAAGAATGTTCCATCCATAACTGTAAGACCCAGATTCTTCAAACTATCGGACACTTTACAGAGGATAATCTCACACAGCTCATACTTGATTTTGAACGGCTCGTACCCCAGCAGAGCGTGTATTTGATTGGTTGAGGCGTAAGTGGCGTTAAGCACAAACTCGCTTGCGTACTTTCCGTTTCCCGTCTCAATGAGGAATCGCGTTCCGTCATTTTCAATGGCGTTGATGGTCACGCCAAATACCAACTCAACATTGGGAAACTTTTCAATTTCGGCAACTAGGTGGTCACGCAGAATATGCGCGTCATAAGCGTATTCCTTTGTGATGAACGCTCCGTCGCACATTCCGGGTTTGAAGTAGCGTTCGGGATAGACTTCGGCGCAGTAGATGCCAGAGTCACGGCAGAATTTTACAAACTGCTCCGCGTTCGTCCAGCTAAAGTCACTAGACAAGGCGTAAACCTGCTCAAATTGGTCTACAACACAAAAGCCGAAGTCGCTTGTAAAACGATCGAAGTAACCCCGTGACTTCAAGGCAGTCGATATAGAGCGCGGGTAATGATAACCCATATGTACACGAGCTTGGTTTATGTATGTCGCTCTCATAAACGGCGCAGACTCTTTTTCCAGCAACAGGACGCGCTCTCCGTTTCTGCCCGCATACATGGCGGCGTACAGCCCATAGAACCCGCCACCGATAATGACTTTGTCGTATATATTCAAATTGGCTTGACTCCTTCGCTTGGGTATTTCTTACCCTTGGCGACCCTTACCGTTTCTTGGGGGGCTTAGATACCCCACTTTGTCCCTGCACAAGAGACAGCCTAATCACTAAGCCCTCTTCACGCCTTGTCGTAGTGCGCAAGCTATCATTAACTTTACTTTTTGATAGTCCGCTCGTTGGGAGTTTAGTGAGGCATACATACCTTACTAATTTCCACATTATAACAAAAACTACCTTAAACGGCAACCAATTTTCAAGATATTTACATAGATTCTCTCTTTTTTAAGAGATTCGCTCCTTCATCTGATTACTAAAGGTTCACTATCAAAAAGTAAAGTTAATGATAGTAAGAATCTCTAAACGTGCATTTTTATATATTGTGGTAGGGGCACGACCCTACCACGCAATTTAGAAAGCTATTAATCGAATGGAAATAAATAGGGCATACGCAAAAAGCCGGTTTTTGGCTCTTTGCGTATGCCTTAAATAAAAAGAAAAATAAGAAATTGCGAAGCTCCTTGAATCGCCCGCCCATAGCCGTACTTACGCGCAGACTCCTCCCTGCCGCTCAATTTTGTTCTACCCCACACGTCTTGCACATATATTTTACCAATGATTATATGGACAAGGCGGGAAATTTTAATGGACATACCAACAACTGACGAAAAATCATGTTCGGAGGATTTGTCTACCTTGCTGTAGCTGTAGCCATCATCGGAAATACACACCCCTTTTCAGGATTTTAAGGCAAAGCTAAAAGGTTCATAAACCTTCCGCTTTCAACCGCAAGTTGTAAAACTGCCGCGCCCAATCAGGGTATTCGGCGTACTCGTTTGAATCGGCAATCTTCTGTAAGGTTCGTCTGCCGACTCGTCTGTCAAGAATCGCAAGAACCTTGATGATATAGTTTTCGGCGTTTAGGGCGTCATCAATTTTCATCTGGCGGAACTCTTGAACGGCGTTGATAAAATCGCTCTCACAGTAAGTGCCGTTTTTGTCCCAGTTCTCTCTGTTGGCTTCAGCGGCTTCTTTCCAAGACAAGGATGGGTCTGCTATATATGTTTTGTCCATGTCACGCCTTTGGTAGTACATATCTATCCATGAGAAACAAACAGCATCTTTGTCATCGACTCGTATCGCCGCTCTTCCGTAAGAGTTATGCACCTTATGGTAGTAGGTCAGGAAATAAGCGATTCTGCCTTTCAGCGGTTCACACAATAGTTCCTCCAACCGTTTTTTCAAGTCCGACCAAGACTTATATCGCCGTTTTGTCACTATATACAATCCTTCCAATCCCACCAGTTTGTTTTGCCCTCCGGCAACTGCCCGTCGTGTTCTGCGTAATGCACAGCCATCCGATAGCAGTACAAGGCGCACCTATCTACGGGCATACCTTGGGCAATGCAGTCGGCGGTGTAAATATCATCGGGACTTTGACCTCTTAGGCTTTCAATTGTGGGGTACCCCGCCCGAACCAAATGCTCCGCCATATTTACCCCGATGCCGGGGATTTTCATAAGTTCGGATTTCATTTCTTTCCTTTGCCCCACTGCTTCATCGCCCATTGCGGCCTCCTTCCTAGTATTGTTTGTCGCGAACTTCCTCAACGCCTATGCGTTTGAATCCGTACCGAGCCGCAAGTCGTTCACCGGTTTCTTTGAAATAGGCGTTGATTTCGGCATGTATCATTCCCTTGGCTTTTTCATGAATCTGTCTGCGTATAGAGTGAATTTCATTAACGATTGTATCCTGACTTTTCACTATCAATCACTACCACAGGCGAATTAATATCGACTATATTATAGCCTCGAATTCGGTTTATGGCTTCGGTAAACCGAATCGTTTTCGCTCTGACAATATTGGCTGAAATTTAGACTTACAACAATATCAAGGCCAGTTACGGTTCTGTGTTTATGATTATCTACGAGCTATAAACTCACGCCCGTATTATATCACCTCGCACCCTCACCTTCAACTGAAATTTGCGAAAGAGGTCGGATGGGTAAGTTGTAAAATAAATTGTCCTAAATAAAAATGTTCCAATTCATGCCATTCTCTGTTAAGCTGAGATCACCACAAAACAGCGAAGGAGAATGAAGGAATTGGAACAGCTTGATAATACCAAAAAACATCGTACATGGCAACAGATAACGGAGGCTCAACGCTATAAAATAGAAGGTTACCTGGCGGCGAAGATAACACAGAAGCAGATAGCTGAACTAATAGGTGTATCAGAGCGGACGATCCGGCGTGAAATTGCAATGGGCAAGGT
>JAISGK010000062.1 GCA_031263155.1 Clostridiales bacterium | reverse complement strand
TTTTCAGCTCGCTTTGTAGTTACTCTCACTTCGCGCTCCGATTGTAACTTGGTATTTTGTGCCATTATATTGGTTTACTTTTGATATCGACGGCGTTTGACAAGTGTGAATTTAGCCTGCAATTAACGCGCACGCATCAAGAATAAATATATTCATCCTTCTAATTCCTTCTCAATTCTCTTTTCATTCATAAATCGTTCACTGGATAATTTACCATCCGAGAACATCCCAAATGATTTTTCCAGAATTAAATATTTTTCATCAATTGGGGATAAAATAATATTACCGTTGTCCTCAACCAGTTTGATTTTTTTTGAATGTATATACGAACTGATGGTTTCAGGTAATATTTCCCTGTCAATTATTATAGCCTCCACAAAATCCCTCCTGTAAATTCTGTATATATTATATAATTTTTTTATTCAAGCGTTTTATTTTGTATGATTTTTCTATAAATTTAGCTAACCAATTGCGTATAACGTTCCGGCTGTTTACGACGTTTTGGCGACCCGAATAAGGGTTTTGCACAGCAAAGACCAAGGCCGACAAAATGCTTGGCATTGCCCCCTCCCCACAATCGCTAACATAAATATTGTAGCACATTTAAAAGCGGAAAACAATGTCAACGCTAACCCGTCAAAATATCGCCTTCCTGTCACCCCGAGTATAAAAGCGTTTATTATAATCTTACATATAAATGTGAGCCAGTTGGCATTGAAGTAGTGCCGGTTTTGGAGTCACATACAAGCAAAATACAAGTGGAATTGCGCTTCACTTGGCATACAGCGTAAAAATTCTCGAAGGGCTTCACATCACCGTTTTATTGCGCGCATATGTGTGGTTCAGCATCTCGAAACCTCCATGCTTTAGCTGAATATTCAATTCTTCTATCGAAATACGCTGCGGCAAATATTTATATATTACCATATCGCGCTTATTACCGCTGTCTATCTGCATGGAAGCGCTTCCACCCAGGGCGCGGGCGTCGCGCTCCAGCGCGTCCAACATTTCTGCCAGTTGTTGTTGCGACAACTTTAATCCGTATGCTATCTTAAATATTGTATCTCGCGGCGGCAGCGACATACTTTCCAAAATAGAGTGAACATTGGCGATAGAGATTACGCAGCGTCGGCTTATTTCATTCAGGGTTAGCTCGCCGCTGCGCCGTTCTTGTATATTTTTCAAATACGCCGCCAATACTCCGCCGCTCTTTGCGCCTACTGTGTTTTGCGCCTCTGCGCTACCCGAATTGCCCGGAATATGATAATAGTCTTCCAAAAATTTTGCTATTTCTTCTGTGTTTGCCGTGCTTTCCCCATAGAATCTCAAACGTATGGCTCTGGACATGTTGCGGGCTACCGCGTTTTCCAGCCTCAGCATATACGTGTCTGATTTCTTTGCTGTTTCCCACGCCGTATCGGCGAGTCGCTCCGAAAAATCGTACAGATCTTTGCCGCTTAAGGCGGGCAAGGCTTCCGTGAATCGCATGGCTACAACATGCGCCAAAAAATTGTCAAACTCATCCACAAACGCTATCTCCAGCAGTAAATTAAGCCTATGCAGATCCGCGTAAGCCTTTGCCGCCGTTTCTATTATCTGCTGATAGCTCTCATTTGCTTGAGCGATTAACAACCAGTACGTAAATATCTCCTCGCATATTTGATCGTAATTTAACTCTCGTAGCATATCGACCGGTCTTATTTCACGCCTTAGCAGTTTGCTTATCAGTTCATACATAAACTTCACTTATGCGCGCGTAAACGGCTCCATCTCTGTAGTCGTTGCTTATCACCCTAAAATCAGACAAAATACCGCTTATAATGTGCATTAAACCCGGGTCAAAGTGCGAACCCGTTTCGCTGAGCATGATGTTCACCGTCTCTTCATGTGGCAGTTCCGCTTTATATGGGCGTTCTGAGGTTAACGCGTCATAGGAGTCTGCTATGGCTATTATCCGCGCTGAAAGGGGAATGTCTTCACCCGACATGCCGGTTGGATATCCTGTGCCATCCCACCATTCATGATGCATCATCGCTATCTCTTTGGCAACCAAAAGAAATGATGAGTCGTCGCCCAATTCGCGTATGGCATTGTCTATCATTAGCGCGCCGATTATGGTATGTTTTTTTATCTCGTTAAATTCTTCGAATGATAATCTGTCAGGCTTGTGTAAAATACTGTCTTTTATGGCAACTTTGCCTATGTCATGCAGCTTTGCGCATTTAATTATGTCGTCGGCATACTTCCTGTTAAGGCGATAATTATGAAACCCCAGCTTAAACAGATGGTTTGCTATTAATTGCGTATACATAGTTGTACGGCGAATGTGTTCACCTGTTTCGTGATCCCTAAACGTCGTTATGTTCGCCAAAATATCTAAAATGGTATCCTGGCTGCGCGTAAGTTGATTGGTCTTGGTCTCTACCATTTGCTCCAGGTTTTTGCTATAATTTTGTACCTCAAGGTGTATCTGGACTCGACGCAGCACAATACCCGCGCGCACCGACTTTGACATGTAGTCAACGGCGCCGGCCTGCAAGCCGTGCTCTTCATCTTCCGCCGTCAAATCGTCAGTGATGAATATAACGGGTATGTTCTGCCAGCGTGGATCCTCTTTCAGTCTTTTAAGCATGTCGTAGCCGTTAATTTTTGGCATTTTTGTATCAAGCAATATTATCCCGGGGATGGCGTATTCCAGCAGTATCAGCGCTTCCGCAGCTCCCTCCGCTGTGTACGCGATGTACCGGTTTTTAAAAATATCTTTAAACGTTTGAAGGCAGTCTATGTTGTCGTCCACAATCATTACACTGCGATTTGGCACATACTCCATCATTATATTCTCCCCCCGATGGGTTTACAAAGTCATTAATGGCTTTAGTCAATAGTGACTTTAGTATGCGCGTAAAGCCACCAAAAAATCTATGTCATTTTTTATAATAGCGTGTTATAATTAGTGCTGTAGGAAACAATGGTTTCGACAATATATTTATTATACGAGGGGCGATATTATTGATACGTAGGATAACACGCACGCTGTGCGTTTTGGCCGCTGTTTTTGTCATGACTCCGCTTAACGCGGCGGCAAGCGAAACAACCGAATTTCGCGGCGTATGGGTAGCTAGCGTGAAGAACATCAACTGGCCAAAAATTGAGTCAGCCCAACTGCAAAAAAAACATATCATCGACTACTTTGACGCGGCGGTCGATATGAACCTTAACGCCGTTGTGGTACAAGTTAGGCCCGCCGCTGACGCGCTGTACAAATCTACCATTAATCCATGGTCGCGATACCTCACCGGTACGCAAGGGCAAGACCCCGGTTACGATCCCTTGGAGTTCATGATAGAAGAGGCACACAAACGCAATCTGGAGTTTCACGCTTGGCTTAACCCCTTTCGCGTAAGCGTGGACGCCGAAAGCGATACCCAATGGGCGGCAAACAGTGTATATAAAACCCATCCCGACTGGGTTGTAAAGCATGGCAACCAATTGTGGTTAGACCCGGGCCTTCCTAAAGTACAACAATATGTAATAGACTCTATTTTGGAAGTTGTGAATAATTACGACATAGACGCTGTTCACTTTGACGACTATTTTTACCCATACCCCGGTGGCGTGGGTGACTTTGCCGACGACTGGAGTTATAACGCGTATGGCAAAGGCAAAGATCGCGCTCAGTGGCGTAGAGATAACATGGACAGCTTTATACACACTGTTCAATTGGTGATAAAAGCCGACGATGATTCTGTAGCGTTTGGCATTAGCCCCAATGGCATTTGGCGTAACAAGAAGGACGATCCAAACGGATCAGATACGGCGGGTATGTCCGCGTATGATACCCTTTACGCGGACACGCGCAAATGGGTTCTTAAGGAATGGGTAGATTACTTCGCTCCGCAGATATATTGGACAATAGGTTACAACGCGGCGGCATACGATGTGCTGGTGAAATATTGGTCTGATGTTTGCAAGGGTACTAACGTTAACCTATATATTGGCCAAGCTGTTTATCAAATAGGCGGCAGCGGTAATTGGGTTGACGCGGGCGAAATGCCTCGCCAAATAGATCTAAGCCGTGGTACGGGCATCGTCAAAGGACACATTTTTTACAACATAGACTCGTTGATAGGCAATCCCCTTGGTTTTCGCGATAAGCTAACGGAAATATTATACGCGACGAAAACAGAAACGCCAGACCTTGCCATGGTTAAGAAGTAAAAAGAGTAGCAGAGCGTCGCGGACGGTCAAATAGGCTCTAAACGCGCGTTTAGAGTAATAAAGCTGGTTAGGGCGGGAGGCTCACAATGCGCCGCAACAAGATATTGTATATGATATGGAATGTGCTATCGTTTATCATGGGGACGGCCTTTAACTGGGTGTTTCTTGCCGTTACGGTGATACTGATGTATGTTTTTATGCTGCGAGGCTATGAGTATGGCGCTGACTTTGCGGAAAAGTCCGTTGTCGAAAAAGAAGATATTGAGATATCCATAGAAGTCGAAGACACCGATACGGCTTCGGATGTTTACACCAAACTGGAAGAAAATGGTGTGATCGTCAACGCGGTATTATTTCGGTTTGAGAACATGCTTAAGGGTACCGATACCGACTACAAATCAGGCGTATACACCGTAAAGCCCACCATGACCACATCAGAAATAAACTCTGTGCTGCGCGGTGAAAGTCAAGATCAACAAATAAAGATCACTATTTTGGAAGGATTTACCATAGAAGATATAGCAGAGTATCTAGAAGCCAACGAGGTTATAGACCCCGATAAATTTCTTTGGGCAGTCGATAATCACGATTACTCATATGACTTTTTGAGTGATATACCCTTGCGTTCTCGTCACAGGCTTATGGGTTATCTTTTTCCCGATACCTACTTTGTGTCCGCCGATCCCACCGCCGACGAGATAATCAACAAAATGCTTTCGAGGTTTGAAGACATATACTTCGGCAACGGATATGATGCAATGGCGCTTAATATAGCGCCTGTCGCCAAGGAAGAAACAGCGGAAGAGATTGACGGCGCAAGCGATTCTACCGCCACTGAATCCAGTAATGCTGAATCCAATGCGACACCGGGTATAAGTATGACCATGGACGAAGTTATTACCCTTGCTTCAATGATCGAAAAAGAATACAAAAACTCGGAGGAGCGCGAGATTGGATCGGCGGTCATAATTAATAGGCTTAAAGCGGGGCTTAACCTGCGCGTGCCATCCACTCTTACCTACGCGCTGGGTAAGCGTAGAGACCGCCTAACCGAGGCGGACATCGACTACGATTCACCATACAACACATATAACAAGCCCAACCTGCCCGAGGGCCCTATATGCAACCCTGGAGCGGTCGCTATGCTCGCCGCGCTGCAACCCGCCGCAGAGGATTACCTCTACAGCCTGCTAACGGACGAAAGCAGCGGCGCGCACGTGTTTGTCACCACAGAAGAAGAGTACAACGCAGAAAAAGAGAATTACCCGCAGGTGTACAATTAATCCAGAAACAGAGGCGCGCGTCAACGACCCCATAGCTAAAGCCAGGGGCTTGCAAGGAAGCAATAGCTTCCATACAAAACCCTCGTTGACTACCCTCTGTCCCATACGGGACTACGTTACCTGAGAATGTATAGGCACCTGCGGATGTATGTCCTAGTCTGCGACACTGCGGTAAGTAATTAAAAGTTCTGATGGGTAGGAACGGTGTTACTTGCGTTTGAAACCTCGGGCAACATTGGGTAAGGGCAATCAACGCTGTCAGCCATAACTTCCAGAGCAAAACGGCGCGTTACGCGGTTCACACCGCAGATAGAGGGAAACAATGGTATACGTATTAAACAAAGAAGGAATACCCATTATGCCGACGGCCAGGCATGGACGCGTCAGGCATCTGCTTGAACGCGGGCAGGCTAAAGTAGTTCGCCGGACACCATTCACAATCCAGTTGACTTATGACACTGAAGACATAACCCAGCCTGTTACACTAGGCATCGACGCCGGCAGCAAAACAGTCGGCGTCTCAACGACAACGGAAACAAAAGAACTCTACGCTGCGGAATGTAAACTACGCACAGACGTAACAAAGAATCTGTCCGCGCGCCGCGAGTTCCGCAGAGCGCGTCGCAACCGTAAAACCAGATATCGCGCTCCAAGATTTAATAACCGTATTCGCGGTAAACACAAAGGATGGCTTGCGCCCTCAATCGAACAAAAAATCAATACACATATCCAGCTAATCAAATTGGTATGCAATTTGCTTCCAATCACGAAGATAATTATTGAGACAGCGGAGTTCGACACTCAACGTCTCAAAGCAATGCTTGAAGGTAGACCACTGCCCGTAGGCGCTAACTATCAACTGGGCGAGCAGTACGACGAGTACAATACTCGACAGTACATATTCCACCGTGATGGATATAGATGCAGGGTATGCGGCGGTAAGCATGGAGATACACAGAATGGCGTAAAAGTAAAATTCCACGTTCACCATCTCGAAAGCCGCAAGACAGGCGGCAACGCGCCAAATAACCTTATTACACTCTGTAGGCGCTGTCACACGAAATATCACGAGGGCAAACTGCTTCTGCC
>JAISGK010000044.1 GCA_031263155.1 Clostridiales bacterium | reverse complement strand
GTTTCCGACAACGAGGGCAACGAGACATCAAACGGGAACCGTAGAATGTCGGGGCTGGGAAACGGGACGTCGAGGACGCCGTCCCCTACGAATGCGGTTATACCGGCGCTCGTTTCAACATTGAAACGGTTCACAAACAAAGACGTTGGTTTTTCTCTTTGGCAGCGCTCGTTCCACGATCACATCATCCGGAACGAATGTGATTACGGTCGCATTGCCGAATATATAGAAAACAATCCGCAAAATTGGCGAGACGATCGTTTTTACGTGGGCTGACTGTGCGCCCCTACGACATCACTCACATCCGCCAGTCATTATACCCCACCGGCCATTGTACCCAATGGGGCAACGCCCACCGATCATTATGTGCGCATGGGGATACGAATGATCTGTTTTGATCTATTGTAATTGCTCGCTTATGTCTGTCACTTTGGCATAACACAACGCTTTGTTGGATTGCAAGGTCAAGTCTCCGCCTTCTGAAATCTGCGCGTTACCATTTATATAATAACCAGTGTCGCGAATGATACCCTTGCACTCAAGCGTCACTGTAAGTTTGTATTTTTCTTCCATCTCGACATAATGTATAGTGCCGTCGGGAATTTTTATAAGCTCTTTGGCCGGCTGTGACGAAAGCTTTATCACTTTGCCCATAGATTGTGTCGCGTACTGCTCATAAAATATATCGCCCTCATTTATCGCCTCTATTGAAAAATCCCTTATTGGCTCGATGTTTACCGTTACATATATCGTCGCGTTATTCTCTTGCACAGTCGGCTTAATTTGAAATTGCCGCACGGCAAAACCCACAGCCAAACCTATAACGATTAACGCCAAGGCGGCGTCGATAACGCTAACCTTGCCCGCTATTCTCCCTCTGCTGTCTATAATCACTCTTCCACCACCCTCTTTACCACGTAGCCGCCCGAGGCAAAATCCTTTGTGCGTATGTATATTTCTTTGCCAATCAACACATCAAACTCACCTATTGCCGTAGTTTGATCGGTTACCGTCGCTTGCGCCACGATATCCACATACACTGAGCACAGCCCGTCTATGGCTGTCCTTCGTATGATAAGCTCATCGTGATCGGGGGCGTCTTCCTTATAAGGCCCCACGGTAACGCCCTCTACCTCGCCTATGTGATATCCCCGTTGGCTGTCGTACACCTGCGCGCCCACCTGCACTTTGTCCGCAAAATCGGGCTGCTTTTTTTGAAGTTCTACCGTATAGCGTAGTGTTATACTACCTGGCGCCGCTGTCGCCTCTTGCGGCGCCGAGAACCTTCGCGCCAGCAAAATAAACACAATAATCGCCATCACGACAACAACATCAATCAGGCTTACATTCCCTATCTTCAAATGCTTGTTCACCTTTATCCGATACCAAAACTCCACAACAAGATTAATCGCGAACTTTTTGGTATCGTCCTCCTTTCTTTGCGTTGTTTATCTTCGCGCTTTACTTTATACTATCCCTCTTTAAGAGATTTTCGTACAAAGAAAAGATATTGCGGCACATCACATCGATCTTAAACCGGGTTTCAAAGACCTCCATAGCCTCAAAGCTCATGCGCTCGTACACGCCGCGATTGTTCTTGAGGTGTATTATCGCGTTAGCCAGCTCGATGGATCTACCTTTTTCGAAAAGCAGACCGTTTACGCCATCCATAACGACATAGGGGTTGCCGCCGAAATCGCTGGCGACTGCGGGTATGCCAAGACTAAGCCCCTCCAGCAACGCAATGCTTGTAGCTTCCGTTCCTACAGACGCGTTAATCATCACATCGGTGATATTCTCTATACGCTCTATATCCTTCACAAAACCGATGAATTGCACATTATGAATATCTTCGAGTCGCGCCCGTTCTTTAAGCCTCTGTTCTTCTTCGCCTTCACCCGCTATTAACACGCGTATGCCTTTATCGATGTCGCATAAGATCTTCGCCGCGCTTAAAACCGTGTCGTGATCCTTATCCCTCACAAGCCGGGCTATAATTGACACGACAAAGTGCTCTTTGTTAATCCCCAGCGACTTTCTTATTTCGGCCCTTTCGTCGAGATCATACACTGTGGCGTAAAGGCAGCCGTTAAATATAACATTTACCTTATGCATAGGCGCGCCCAGGCGCTTAAGATTTTCCACTACCGCTGGAGACACGGCGATTATCGCGTCGGCGTACCTGTCATTGATAAACCTGTTTACAATACGCCGGGGAAGCGGGGTGTGCTGATCATAGTAGCTGTGACGGGTGTATATTATCTTTGCCATTTTGTACCTTCGCGCGGCCACGCGCGCGGACAGGGCGGCGTGTGTGTGGATTATATGAGGCCCTTTGGATTTGAATATTTCCAGCAAGCCACGGACAGCGGCGCGGTCGAACGATTTCTCAAGGTGTTCGGCCTCTGTTACCGCAACGTTTAACCGCTCAAATTCTGGCTTTAAGGCGCTGCCATAAGGCAGAACTACATCCAGCGTATCGTAGTCGCGGCGGTTATATATAAACCAAGCGGCAAAGTTAAGAGCCAGTCTGCCCGCGCCGCCGATATTTTTGTCTGTTAAAACATGTAAAATTTTCACGTAAAGTCACTCTTTGTGCGAATATTTACCAATGCCCCCGCTATGCCCGTAAAGACAAAAAACGTGAGCATAACGCGGTAGTTGTAAAACACATAATCAAACATCCCTTGAAAGAGAAACGCGCATGCGGCCGCAATCCACGCGGACAGCATTATTTTAAGTTTGTTGTTTCGCGTGCGATGAAACAGCAGCAGTTGCTCCCTAAAAAATGTGATAAGCAATACGACAAAGATAATAAGGCCCCATATGCCCAGCTCGGTAAATACCTGCAAAATCAGGTTGTGCGAATGTGGCGCGGGAACGTTGCTAAACATGTACAGAGGGTACAACACATTGTACGCGGCGATCCCCTGCCCCAGGCCCGCCATCCAATAGTCTTTGATCATCCGCAGCGTCGCTTGCCATATGTAAATCCTGAATGAAGTGGACGAGTCGCTAAGGTTGGTTATGCTAACAAGCCGCGCAAGCATTGACGAGGGGAGGATAAAGGGCACACAAACAATTATTGCTGTCAACAGGGCTATTAGACGCTTTTCGGTAAACATGATAAAGACGAACAGCCCGACAGCCAGCGCCAGGTAACATCCGCGCGAATATGTATAGCCCATGTTGTATATCAATAAGACCATGATCGCGGCATAATACAACTTGGCAAACCATTTGCGCGACATATAGATCATCACCGCGCTAACGGGTATCGCAAGCAGCAGATACGCGCCGTAGACATTGGGGTTATCGAATGTGGAAAACACGCGCAGTGATACATCACCAAACAAAGACTTATCAACCCAGGTGCGATTTACATAGCCTGAAAGTTTTTGCCACGCGCCATACAATCCCGTACACGCCGCCGAGGTGCAAAAAACAAACAGCATGACCTCCAGCTTTTTTCGACTGTTGATTATGGCCACCAATAGAATATGCACAGACATCAACAGTGTCGTAAGCAAGGCGATACGCGCGCTATCAGCGGGCGCCAGTGAAGTGACCGCGACAAAAAGACCCGCGATCGCGTAGATAACGATCATAATGCCTGTTGAGTTAAGCGGAAGCGCGTATGCCGGGTCAGTCATTATTTTAAACACAAGCAGCAACGCGCACGCTCCGAGCGCGGCGGCAAGGCGCATAGTCTCCAAAAATGGGGTCGCCGCCACAATGGCCATAAGGAGAACCTCGGGACAAAAAAATCTTGGCGCGCCTGTCAGCTCACAAAACGCGCGCCGCGCGATGCTCCCCTCTCCCAACCTGCCAATCACATTCATTAACTTGTGTAATATGCTCTGCTCATAGGCGTCTTTGATAAAAGTAACCCTTAGCCACGCGGGAATGTTAAAGACCTTTTTTATCCATGTTATCGCGCGGCTTGACCGCACAATCTCGTCGCGCATGGGAGAAGAGAGGGTCTTTTGTGTCACACTGCCTATGTAAACCTTGTTAAGCCCACCGCACACGGCGAGAATAGCGCGGAAAAACAGGCTCGCGTCCATCGCGCCGCGAATTTTAAGCCATATTTCACGCCATGTCATATGGGTTCATCACCCTCCCAATCTTTTGCCCTTTTCACTGCCTTTTGCCACTTGGCGCACAGAGCGTCCGCTTCGCTCTTGGCCATTTGGGGTACAAACACTTTAGACTCATCAGTGGCCGTAATATCATTAAGACCAGAGAACAACCCCACCCCAAGCCCCGCCAAATACGCGGCGCCCAGCGCGGTTGTTTCCGTCATTGACGGTCGCTCAACGGGCGTTTGCAATATATCGGCCTGAAACTGCATAACAAAATCGCTATTGCTTACCCCACCGTCCACCCGTATCTTGGTTATACCAAAACCGCTATCAGCCCTCATCACGTCCATAACATCCTTACTCTGATACGCTATGGCCTCCATAAGCGCCCTGACGATATGACGATTGGTAGACGAGAGATCAAGCCCACACAAAACGCCTCGCGCGTTCATATCCCAACGCGGCGCGCCAAGACCAGAAAACGCGGGTACGAAGTACACCCCATTATTGTCGCTTACGCTATTGCAAAAGTCGTTTATCTCTCTTACATCTACCGCCAGTTTCGCTCTGTTTATCAACCACTCCACAGCGGAACCAGC
Organism: Clostridiales bacterium; assembly: GCA_031263155.1. Taxonomy (GTDB): domain Bacteria; phylum Bacillota; class Clostridia; order Lachnospirales; family WQUN01; genus JAISGK01. The sequence goes on along the minus strand of JAISGK010000044.1, from coordinate 1,336 downwards.
GTTAAACACACTGCCCTCAAGCGCGTAAGAGATCTTGTCGCCTATTTTCCACGCTATGGTTGTAAGCAGTCTATTCTTACTAAAGACCGGTTTATCTGTGTTCATAAGCAGAAAACAACCGGTGCCGTAGGTATTTTTCACACCGCCGCCATAAAAACATTTTTGCCCGAAAAGCGCGGCCTGTTGATCCCCCGCCACACCGGCCACGGGTATCGCGGGCCCCAACACATCTGTAATGCCCGCCACGCCCGACGAGTCGATTACCTCGGGCAATATGTCTTCTGGTATGCCGAAATATCGCAGCAACTCGTAGTCCCATCGCATGTCATAAATATTATACAACATTGTGCGCGAGGCGTTTGAAACGTCGGTTACGTGCTTGCCGCACAATTTGTAAAGCAAATAACTGTCCATCGTACCTACCGCCAGATGCCCGGCATCCCGCAAGCGCCTCACTTCCGGCTCGTTGTCCAGCATCCATTTGATCTTTGTGGCGGAGAAGTAGGGGTCTATCAAAAGGCCGGTCTTTTGCCGCACGGTATTTTCCATTCCATCGGCAAACATTTTTTGGCAAATATTCGCCGTGCGTTTGCACTGCCACACAATAGCGTCGGTTGCCGGCTCGCCAGTGCGTTTATCCCAGGCAGCAATTGTTTCACGCTGGTTGGTTATTCCTATGGCGGCTATTTCTTTTGCGTCGACGCCTGTTTCGGCACACACCCGTTTCATACACTCGGCTATGTTAAACCATATTTCGCTTACATTGTGTGAAACCCACCCAGGACGGGGGAAAATTTGTTCATGCACTCTACCGTGCAGTCCGATCACTCTGTGGCCTTCGAATAGTATGGCGCGGCTAGACGTGGTCCCTTGATCCAATGCCATTATGTAACCACTCATTGAAATTTACCGTTATCTCAAACCTACTCATACCTACTTATAGGTAACTAAACCTATGCAGTAGTGATGTTGAGTTCCTGCTTCTTAGAGGTGACTGTTTCCACTAACTCTCCACAGGCTGATACCATGTAACTCACGGCGTAATTTTTCAAATTTATTGCGGCATTGACATCCCTGTCGTGGTGTGTCTTGCAATCAGGACATGTCCATTCACGTATCGACAGAGTTAATTCATCGTATTTATAACCACAATCAGAGCAGGTTTTGCTGGATGGATAAAATCTATCCGCAAGGATAACGTGTCCTCCCTTCATTTCTGTTTTATATTCCATTTGTCTGCGAAACTCAAAGAAGCTCATATCAAGAACAGCCCGAGCTAATTTGTGATTTTTGGTCATACCTGATACATTCAAGTCCTCAATACCTATAACGCTAT
>JAISGK010000068.1 GCA_031263155.1 Clostridiales bacterium | reverse complement strand
AAAGCAGACGAGCGGATGAATTTCCTAGCCAACGATAAAGAGGCGTTACGCCTCTATCATCTGCGCGAGATGGCCAGGATCGATTATAACAGCGGTATGAAGAAAGCTAAGGCAGAAGGCAAAGCGGAAGGCAAAGCGGAAGGCAAAGCGGAACGTGACAACGAAATCGCCAAAGCTATGCTTAAAAAAGGTATGACCGCCGAAATAGTGGCGGAATGTACTAATTTACCAATAGATTATGTAAGAAAGCTGTAAGCGCTGGTGGAAAACACGTTGCTTGCAAATTTGGATAAATTGCATACCACAGAGTTCGTTCAACTGACAGACTCTGATGGCAATGTCATTGAGGTAACAGGGGCTTATACCCCTAAGGATGGTAAATTTGATGGATAACCTTATTTTAAACGTAACTTGTTAAGAATAACTGGGGGGATGATACAATGATTGTTTTACCTGCCACAGAAGTTTTGGCTCCGCGCAAAGCCTGATAGAGGGCGGATTTGCGTGGAGCGGCGGAACAACAGCCGTCCCATATCAGGCTTTGCTTTTCAAATACATCAAAATTTGAAGGAGCAAAGCAATGATACTAAAATATTTAAGAGATCTCCGGCAATTTCTCATTCTTTGGAGTTCGCAGAGCGTGTCAACGCTCGGAACGGCGATGATTAACTTCGCGCTTCTCATTTGGGCTTACGAACGGACAGGAACGGCGACGAGTCTCGCTCTGCCGTCAATATTGTTCTGCTTTATCGCGGGAACAATCGCCGACAAATGGAACAAAAAGCGCATAATGCTGTTGTCTGACGCGCTTGCGGCTTGCGGAACGTTAACGATACTGATTCTTCATCTAGCTGACGCTCTTGAATTGTGGCATTTGTACGGTATCAGTTTTGCGCTGAGTTTCATGAACGCGTTTCAGAATCCCGCGCAGTATGTGGCGACAAGTCTGCTCGTGCCAAAACAACACTATGTTCGGGCGGGAGGTTTACAGTCGTTTTCGGCTTCGGCGGTAACGATAATCGCGCCGGCGCTCGGTAGCGCCATATTCGCGGTCGGCGGCTTGAAAACCGTACTCGTCATAGACTTGGCGATGTTTGCGGTCGGGTTCACAATTCTGCTCCTGCTCATCAGGATCCCGAATACAGATCAGACGGAAGATGTCAAAGAGAGCTTTGTGCGAAGCTGCGCCGCTGGCATACGTTTTTTGCGAGAACATTCGGCGTTACTAAGGATTATTTTATTTTTCGCGTTCATCAACTTTATCGCCAAAATGGGCGGCTATGGCATGTTGCCTGCGTTAATACTCGGACGAACGAATGGCGACCAAACCGCGTTCGGCATTGTCGCAGCCGCCAGTGGATTTGGATCTCTAATTGGCGCAGCCTCTGTAGCGTTGCTGAACCCTGCGAAAAACCGCGTGCGCGTGATTTTTATCGCGTGCGGGTTATCGTTCTTACTCGGCGAGTTCGGAATGAGCCTGTCAAAGACGCTGCTGATGTGGGTGATCCCCGCGTTTGTCTCAAATGTGCCTATGGCGTTTCTGAACGCGAATCTGACCGCTGTAATGCGCACGAATATTCCGATTGAGTTGCAGGGTTGAGTGTTCGCGACTCGCGACACAATTCAATACAGCACAATTCCGTTTGGATTATTCCTTGGGGGAGTTCTCGCGGACAATGTGTTCGAGCCGCTGATGACGGCGGGATGTCTGCCCCTTATCTCTGGGATTTTCGGCGAAGGCAAAGGTTCGGGTATTGCGGTGATGTTCTTTATCGTAGGTGTGATCGGAGCGGTTTCAAGTTTTCTGTGTTTACGCAATCCTGTGTATAATACATTGAACGAAACGTATAGCAAAAATTAAAACAACAGTGTAGGCAGTTTTCACGTTGACCCTGTAAAATAGTTTAGCGGGCGCCCTGTCAAGAGCGTCCGCTTTCGATTATCTTAACAGTTGCGAACGAATTCTGCGTTTTCCTATTTTATTTCATTGAGATTCTGCCCTATCTGTGGCATAATTTTGTTATGTAGATAGCGTAAGGCGAAAGCAAAGGGGTAGATGGCATGTTTTGGCGACAGAAGCAAGGCTGGTATGGCAGCCAATTGGAAAAGAATCTCGAAGGGTTGCGCGATGGGGATTACAGCCGAATATCGTGGATTTTTTGCGTCTTTTCCGAAAACCATGACCTTTCAAAATTAGAGGCCGCAAGGGCATTGAGTAAAACACTCCCGGTCTTGATTTTTGACGACATCATTCGCATTGACGAGCAAATGCGCCAGACTACCTCAATAGAGTGGGGCATTGACTGGAGCAAGCTGGATATAGAGAATTTTTTTACATACCAAATGAATGATGATGAAAGGCGCGCGCTTATTGTTTTTGCGTCTTTCAACCCAAACGGATTTATTCGTGAACGTGCTGTTCGATTGATGTCTGGCTATGATGGAACTTTGCCTTATATTATTTTGCGGCAGAACGACTGGGCAGCGCAGGTTCGGCAAGCCGCCTCTGTAGCTTGCCAATATCGTTTGTGCCACTTATCAAAGGGTGAAATACTTGCCGCGCTGCCCTTTGCAGATAAATTAAAAAGAAGTGGCAGAGCTAGGCAAGACGGGTATGACAATCTATTCCTCCTTGCTCTGACCTCGCCGGAAAACGAGCGCGACTTGATGGCGGGGCTGGAAGATTCAAATATTAGAACGCGCAGAATCTGTATAGACGCGATGTTTAGTGTGCCGCGTCCGAATATGTCGTTGGCTTTTAAACAGATGACCCGTGAGCCAGATCCCTTTTTAAGGTCAACAATTTTTGAAAAGTTGGTTGTGCTTGGGCAGAATATGGATGAAGCTATCAGAGAGTTTCTGCGCGATAAATATCCCGCAAACCGCCTATTGGCCTTTCGCTATCTTCTCAATATCCACGCGGATAATCGGAGCGAAATTGCCAGAGATTTACTGTTAGACAAAAGCGCGGCGGTTAGAACATTTGCCCAAGATTTTATACGAGAACAATTGCCGGATTTTGATTTTCGTGAGTTTTACCACAATCACCTTAACTCTCATACCATCGCGGCCATTCTCGGTTTAGGCGAGAAGGGTTTGCCATGTGACGCGGAAAAGGTTGAGGGGTACCTTGGCGACGCCCGCGTTGGCGTGGTAAAGGCAGCAATGGCGTCTCTAATGCGCTTGGATAGCGAAAAATATTGCCAAGTCGTAACCGAGATGTTGGATGACAGTAGAGCGGGCATAGTAAAGACCGCTCGCAATCTAATTCTCAAAAGCGTTCGGCTCGACTACGACAGAGTATGGGAGATTTTTGAGAACACTATATTTGAACACACGCGGCTAAAATGCTTAAGCATTTTATTCAACGCGTCAAAGTGGTCGCGACTTACCTATATGCTTAAAGCATTGAAGCGGGATGAAGAAACGATACGTGCGGTGGGTTTGGCATCGATCAACAGTTGGCTGGCCGCCTTCAATAACTCTTTTACGCTGCCCAGTAAACAGCAAGGTGATAAACTCCGACAGCTGATTGGTGATTTGAAAGGAATTTTGCCACCCAGCGTTGAGAAAGAATTATTGTTTGCTGTGCCGCACACGCAATAAAAGCTATATTGGTTATATGCTTAACAGGAGGCGAACATGGCTTATTCATGGAGCGCAATGCGAAAATGTTTAGAGCGGGATTATTTGTGCGACTCTTTAAAAGGCCGTGTGCAATATTTCGCCACGCGCTATAGAGAACCACATGATAATGAAGGTCGAGTCGCCATAAGGATTGACGGGCGAGAAGTATACAAATCCTGCTGGTATGATTGGACTATAAAAAGGGATATTGCTTGGAAAGAGTTTAACCTCGCCATGGGTAGAAATTCAAGTTACATAGAAGCGTGTGATGTGATTGAGTTGGAGGCCCTCAATAAAGGGGGCTTTGATCAATTCCTTTTTTATGACGCTTTTTATGAATACCATAATCAGAGCATCAGTGAAAGCCTAAAATCCAAAGATCCCATTGTCAGATTGTTTGCGATATTTGATAAACGTGTCGGCAAAAGAAGGTTGGCAGAGTACGTGAATGATATAGAAAAACAACCTGAGTGGCTTCAATTTTTCTATGGGTTGCGGATAACGGTTGAAGGATTGGGTAATCCTTCTTGAAGCGCTCAAACAGGATTCATAAACACATACAGCAGACCGCTTGCGTGTTTGGCAAAATACAACAAACGGATTTTTGAGAGGGGTTTGTCCCGGCCCCAAGCAGGGTTTGTGCGAACACAAGCCCTGCTTGACGGATTGAAAACAGATCATTTGTCTACTAATGTTGCCAACAAGTTGTTTGTACGCCTCAAAGCCATTTGCTGGCGATACCTGGAATCTTTTCCGCCCTGCAAGATCAGAAACGGCTTGTCGGTTGACAGCAGATATTTGCTTACAGGGTGCGCGTCCATTCTTCTATATATCCCTGCGGCAGGCCCCAATAGGGTTTCGCGTCCTCTGCTTGCTGCGTCAGCGCGTCGCGCTCGGATGGGTCGGCGAATGAAGGCGGTTAAATCAGAACAGCCTGCAAGGAATCACTCACACAATTCAGCGAGAATCCGTGCAACAGCTTCATCAACCGTAGTATTTTCATCGAATATGAACTCATTCGGATAGTTCAGCTTGTTATCGAGGTTATACCACCTACGCATATCCTCTTTTGAAAACACATCTTTTTGCGGCCTCCTATCGTGGCGTTCAAGCGTTATTTCAAACGGTATGTCAAAATAACAGATATGGACGCCCTCGCCCCATTGAGCAATTAAGGCCGAAAGCATCTTACCGTATTTCCAGCGGTCGAGAATACCATCAAGAATGACATTCTTGCCTAAATTCAGTCCGTAAACGCAAATATCACGGATAAGTGCGATGGATTCATTGTCTGATGTATCTTTTAAATCAAGAATGTCAATGCGAATAACATCCTGCGAAACAAGCTGAAGATTGCAAGTTTAGTTGTCCTATCCGAAATGCCAATATCTGTAAGCTAAAATCTGTTCAGTAGAGGAGTCAAGGGTAGGAGGAAGATTTTTTTGAGGAGCTCTTCCTCAAAAAAATACTCTCCGACCTTGACCCACGGAAGCCGCGACAGCGATAATGGTTCGGGGGCTTTGCGAAGCGCTTTTCTTCGTAAAGTCCTTAATTATGCCCTTCTTACGCGGCAAACGCCTCGTTGGCAGTCAAGTATTTCAATATTCGCCTCGGATAGTTATTCACCCAGTCCTCATACTGTTGCAGTTCTTTCTCTGTTAAGTCACTTAAATCCGTGCCCTTTGGTATGAACCTCCGAAGCATCCGGTTGCCGTTCTCGTTGCTCCCTCGCTCCCAGCTGCTATATGGGTGTGCATAGTAAACTTCACCGCAATTGGACGCTGCTTTTATCCCCGCGCTGTCCAAAAACTCGCTGCCATTGTCCGCAGTTATGGATTTGAAAACCTCTGAAAAATCGCCCCCAACCTTCTT
>JAISGK010000065.1 GCA_031263155.1 Clostridiales bacterium | reverse complement strand
AAAGCAGACGAGCGGATGAATTTCCTAGCCAACGATAAAGAGGCGTTACGCCTCTATCATCTGCGCGAGATGGCCAGGATCGATTATAACAGCGGTATGAAGAAAGCTAAGGCAGAAGGTAAGGCAGAAGAGAAAATGGAAATCGCCAAAGCTATGCTTAAAAAAGGTATTACCGCCGAAATAGTGGCGGAATGTACTAATTTACCGATAGATTATGTAAGAAATCTGTAAGCGGCTGGTGGGAAACACGCTGCTTGCAAATTTGGATAAATTGCATACCACTATCGAAAGTTTGCCGGGCTGCTGTTCTATGCGAACAAAATTTTAGATAATGTGCGAAAGGTTTGAATTGTTATGCTGAAAAAAATGCCTACCCATTGCGGAGACGATACATGCTCATCTTGTGTTGTTGCTGGTGATTTTGTCTTTCTTGCTCATCATGCAGGTGGCTTCGATAAGCAAGATATTGAACATCAAATGAGAGCAACTTTCGATAGGACGAAAAGCACATTGGCATCCGTGGGAGCGGCACTTAACGACATGGTGCAAATTAATCTGTATTTGAAGAACCTTGACGACTTTGGCAAAGCGAGAGATGTTTTTTATGATTATTTTGACAAGGATAATTTTCCGGCAAGAATGACATCGCAAACTGAATTTCTTAATGACGAGTGTTTGTGCATGATTGACGGAGTAGCGTATAAACATAACTGTTCAAAGTAAGATTTGGAGGGGGGTTTTTATGAGATTGATTATTTCCGATGTCTTAAATTTGCCCAGTAAAACAGGGGACAAATTGATAATCCCAGACAGTACGCTGAAAATCCATCATTGTATAGGTTGTTTCGGTTGTTGGATAAAAACGCCGGGTCAATGCATCATAAAAGACAATTATATGAATATGGGCGAGTTGCTCGGACATTGTAATGAGTTAATCCTTGTAAGTGAATGTGTGTATGGCGGGTTCAGCCCGTTTGTCAAAAATGTGCTTGATAGGTCAATCTCGTACATTTCCCCCTACTTTACTACTCGCAACAAGGAAATGCACCATAAGCAAAGATATGACAACATCATCAATATTTCTGCCCATTTTTACGGCATAAATATCACAGAAAAAGAAAAAGCCACAGTACTTAACATTATTGCTGCCAACGCCGTAAACTTTTCCGCAGTCGTGAATGGAATTGTCTTTCATAATTCTGTTGACGAAATAAAAGGAGCGTTAGCATGAACATTGCCTTGATAAACGCAAGCCCCAAAAAGGCGGAAAGTGCAAGCGGAATTTTGCTTGACGGGTTAAAAGGTTTATTCCCCACTGATTGTGATACTAAAATCTTTGGGATTCACGACCCATCAATGCCCGAAACCGCTATTGAAGAGTTGCAACGGTTCGACGCATGGGTATTTGCTTTTCCGCTTTATGTTGACGCTGTGCCATCGCATCTACTCTCGGCTATGCGCCAAATTGAAAGCAACAAAGCTGTGGATAAAGATATCTGTGTATACGCCGTTGTTAACCTCGGATTTTACGATGGCCAACAAGCCCGCAATGCATTAGCGGTGATGGAAAACTGGTGCGTTAAGTCAAGACTGAAATGGGGTGGGGGTATCGGTTTTGGCGGCGGCGGAGCGTTGGCAAGCATGAAAAACGTACCATTGGGGCGTGGGCCAAAGACCTCTTTGGGGAAAGTCTTTTCTGCATTCAGTGAAGTGATATTATCGAGCTCCTCGCAAGAAAATATATATGCTTCGATTGGCTTGCCGAAATTCCTGTATAAATTAGTGGCAGAGATGGGTTGGAGGCACATGATAAAGGTACATGGCGGCAATAAAAGAGATTTGAACAAGAAATTGTAAGCATACTCCACATAAAAAAGCGGGCGCCTCGCCGCGTGAAGTGTCCGCTTTGCCTTGCTATTTTTTTTTGCGTATTTATATGCTTAAAGTAGCGGAAACTATAATGGGTGTAGCTACTACACTCCAAATTCGATAATAAGGTTGATAAGTTTATCACAAAGTGGTAAGATGGTGGCAAAATGTTATGGAGGTGTGACATGCCAGACGCCTTTGAACAAATTAGATACGCCGAGAACGAAGCGGACGCTATAATTTCCGAAGCCAGACGCAAAGCCGCAGACATTACCGAAAGCGCGAACAGGGAAGCGGAGCGCGTTAGCGATGAGATCATCACAAGGGCCAAAGAGGATTCGGCGCAACAGCAAGCAAAGGCGAACAGTATCGAAAGCGCTTTAATGGAACAAACGCGTTCCTCTCTCGAAGCGGAAAAGACCGATATTCTAGCTAGGGCCAAGAAGAACCAAGCGCGGGCCATTAAAATTATTGTAGACGCAATAGCGTCTTCCGAGTCTATATCGATGGCGAACTGAGGAAAATATATGGCAAAACTTAATATGCTTGGATTTCAATTGTGCGCCATGCAACGCGAACGCAAAGCGATACTCGAATTTTTGCAGATTCGCGGCGTGGCGGAGATAAAAACGACCAACGATCCGTACAAAGGTTTTACCAAAACCGATACCCAAACGGACTACATATATTTCGCCAAGAATTCCGGACGGGTTGCCCGAGCTATCACAATACTTGATAAGGCTCAACCGAGAGAGAAGGTCGGACCGGCCTTTTTGCGTGGTCGGCGCGTTATCGGCGAAGAACGGATTAAGCGAGTTGCGGCGGACGCCACCGACATCATACGCAAAGCGGACAGGGCGCTTGAGCTTGCGGAAGAGATAGACAAGGCGCGCGCGGACATCAATAACGCGCAAACGCATATAGCCCTTACAAAAGCCTGGAGTGGGCTGCCGGTGTCTGAGCGTTTTGCCGGTACACGGCGTACTGTTGTGTTTATTGGATCGTTGCAATGGGAGCTTACCGCTGAGGCGATAATAAAACTGTTTGCCGAAAACGCTTCGGAGGGTGAGTTGTCAAGCGATGGCGATCTATCCTCCCGAGTGCATGTGGAGGTTGTTTACGCGGGCTTGGGTCAAACGCATTTCTTCGTTATCGCCCCGCGCAAATTAGAGCGCGAGGTAGAGCAGAGGCTTAACGCGCACGGTTTTAGCAAAGCCGCGCAGCCGTCATATGACAAACCCCCGGTCGAACGCGTCGCGGATCTGGAAAAAATCATACAAGACCATACTGAATTGATAGGTAGCATGGAGGATGAGATAAGGTCTCTTTCATCCTACGCGGAACAATTCGAGCTTTTGCAGGATTATTATACTATGCGCGCCGAAAAGTATCGCGTTATCAATAATCTCGCGCAATCAAAACATACGTTCATCATAGAGGGATATGTGCCTGAGCGCGACGCGGAGGATTTACGACGCGGTTTGAATGAGCGTTTTTCGCTCTCGTTTGACCTGTTTCAGGCTGACGCCGACGCGCCGACATTATTGTCCAACCCGCGCTATGCCTCTGCCCTAAGCGGAGTTTTGGAAAGTTACAGTGTGCCAGGGTATTATGAGCTGGATCCTTTGCCCGTTATGAGTATCTTTTACTACATCGTGTTTGGGCTTATGTTTTCGGATGCTGCTTATGGATTTATCCTCGCCGCCGTATGCGGATTCGCGCTGATAAAGTACACCAATATGGAAGAGAATTGGAAAAATAACGTTACGATGTTCTTCTGGTGCGGGGTGTCAACGTTGATATGGGGCGTTGTGTTCAGCAGCTATTTTGGTGACGTGGTAAATGTGGTGTCGCGAACCTTCTTTGGTCGTGAGGTAGGTATACCCCCGCTGTGGTTCGCGCCGATGGATAATCCCATGCTATTGCTTATGTTCTGTCTCGGCATAGGCGTGCTGCACCTATCCGCCGGTTATATCATGAAAGCCCTCACGTTGATAAAGAATAGGCAAACGCTGGATGCTTTTTTTGATGGAGCGCTGCCCCTTCTGGCCATGTTGCCGATTATTCTTATACTTATGGGCAGCGAATTATTTGGTGGGTTGGCGGGCTTTACAATCATACTGCCCAAACCCTGGGATAGCTTCATTTTGTACTTTGCCCTTTTGATGTTGGGGGGTGTGGTTTTAACCGCCGGCAGGAGTTCAAAAAATATCATTGTGCGTTTGTTGCTGGGGATTTACGCTATATACAACCTGTTTGCGGGCTGGCTATCTGACGTTCTGTCATATTCACGCCTCTTGGCGCTGGGCCTGGCGACAGGGGTAATCGCGCAGGTTATGAATCAAATTGGCTCCATGTTCGGCGGCGGCGTGGTAGGGTTTATTCTCTTCCTCATCGTATTCGCTATAGGTCAGGCCCTTAATTTTGGCATAAACGTGCTGGGAGCGTACGTACACTCCAACCGTTTGGCATATGTGGAGTTCTTTGGCAAATTTTACGAGGGCGGCGGTAAGAAATTCAATCCGTTTGGTGTTCATACCAAATATATAAAAATTGAGGAGGCAAATTAATGGAAAACATGGGTATCGTTTTAGCTTTGACGGGGATTGTACTGGCGGCAATTTTGCCCGGCCTGGGATCGGCGCGCGGGGTAGGCATAGCTGGTCAGGCCGCCGCTGCCGCCGTAACGGAAGATCCCAGCCTTTTCGCAAAAGTGCTGTTGCTGCAATTGCTGCCGGGCACGCAAGGTATTTACGGTTTGTTGGTCGCGTTTATAGGCATGGGCAGTATTCAACTATTCTCTACCCCCATTGATCTTACCCTCGCGCAGGGGCTTGGCTTTTTAGCCGCATGCCTTCCCGTAGCTATTGTAGGGCTTTTGTCCGCGATATCGCAAGCGCGCGTTTCCATTTCCAGTATAAATATGATCGCCAAACAGCCTGATCAATTATCTAAAGCCATGATCTTTCCGGCCATGGTAGAAACTTACGCTATTTTCTCATTACTCATCAGTTTGCTTGCGGTCACTAACGTCATTAAAATTCCTGTATGAGCGGCAGCGGCCTTGAAAAAATAACCCGTGAGATAATCGCGGAGGCGAAGGATGAAGCCCAACGAATCATTAAAGAAGCGATGGAAAAGTCGGGCGAAATAATATCTCTTGCCCGCAGGTCGGCGCAAACGCAATCGGCACAGATAATGTCGAACACAAATAGGCGCTTAACCGTACAGCAAGCGGCATCGGACGGGGAGCGCAAACTGCTGCAACGTCAAGCGATTTTGCGGGCCCACCAGAACGCTATAAATGAGGCGCTGGATAGCGCAAAGCAAGAATTGTTAAATCTGCCCGATAACGAGTATTTTGCCCTGTGTATAAAATTGGCGGCCATGTACGCTCAAAATGGCCAGGGCGAGCTTCTTTTTAACACAGCGGACAGGGCGCGTATGCCCGATAGCTTTCCTAATTTGCTCAAACTAGCGCTTTCGGCAGAACAATGTTTGAGCGTGAGCGGCGATACAACAAGAATCGATGGCGGGTTCGTGCTAAGATATGGCAAAATTGAAGAGAACTGCTCTTTTTCCGCCATATTTTATGAAAAACGGGATGTGTTTACCGACTTGATACGCGAGTGTTTGTTCGAGGGGGCAAAGTAAGTGGAGGATTTCATTTATGCCGTCACGCGGATACACATACACGAGCGCGATTTATTAACGCGCAAGGATCTTGAGGCACTTGTTTCCGCTTCAACGCTGGATGAAGCCTATTCTGTTTTGGCCGCAAAAGGGTGGGATACCCGCCAAAATCTCGACCCCGAAGCGTTGGTAAATTCCGAATATGATAAAACATGGGATTTGATAATAGAAGCGGCGGGCGACTTGGAAGAGCTTAATGTTTTTCGCCTTGAGAGAGATTACCATAATATTAAAGCCGCCTTGCAACTGGTGTATGTAGGCGAGCCTAGGTCGAATTGGGACAGCTATTTTATGCGCGGCGGTTCCGTGTCGCTAAATAAAATTATCAGCGCGGCTGAGACACAGGATTTCGGCAGTCTGCCGAAAGAGATGGCTCTTGCGGCGAAGCAGGGCTGGGATGCGTTGTGCGAGGTGTGCAGCGGGCAGATGTGCGAAATTATCATTGATCGCGCGACTCTGTTGGCTATAGATAGGGCGGGCAAAAGTTCAAGCAGCGATCTTATCAGGCGCTACGCAAATTTTACCGTCGATATGGCTAATGTAAAGATTGCGGCGCGATGCCATATGATGCGCAAATCAAAAGATTTTATGCAACGGGCGATTGCTCCGGGAGGCGCGCTAAACGCGGATGATCTCATTAACGCCGCGTTGGCGGAAAACGACGAGCAAGAGGACTATTCACTCGCACATTTTTTGCGCGAAACGCATTACTCTGGCGCGACAGATGCTGACAGCCCCGGCGCTTTTGAACGATGGTGCAATGACGAACTGATGAAATTGATAAGACCTCAACGCAACGTGATATCGGGCGTAGAACCGCTTGCGGCGTACATTCTGGCGCGCGAGGCCGAGATCGGCCAGGTGCGGCTTATACTTTCGGCAAAAGTGGGCGCGGTAGGAGAATCCGCTTTGCAAGAGAGGTTGGGAGCGACCTATGTCTAGAATAGCGGTAATGGGCGATCGCGAGAGTGTGTACGGGTTTGCCGCCGTGGGTCTGGATGTGATCCCAGTGCAAGAGAATGATGAAGCCGGGCGATTGCTACGCAAATTGGCTGAGAGCGATTACGCCATCATCTATATGACTGAACGCGTGTATCACTACCTGCACAATGAAATAGCAAAATATGAGGACGCCCTGACCCCTGCCATTGTCCCCATACCCGGCGTGTCAGGCACAAGCGGCTTGGGCGTGGCCATGATAAAGAAAAGCGTGGAGCGAGCCATTGGTTCTGACATATTGTTTGGCGGAAAAAGTAACGCTTGATTCACTGCGTGCCCACTGGGCTTGCCATGATCAAAGTGGCCACGCACGTGTTCCATACATCAAAGGAGGGTTTGCCAATTGAGCGCGGTTATTAAGAAAGTGGCCGGACCGCTGGTTGTGGCGCAAGATATGAGCGGGGCTAATATGTTCGACGTTGTGCGCGTATCGGATACACGGCTCATAGGCGAAATTATCGAATTGCACGATGAGCTGGCCTCCATACAGGTTTATGAAGAGACCGGCGGCCTTGCCCCCGGCATGCCCGTAGAGACTACAGGCGTGCCCCTTAGCGTAGAACTGGGTCCTGGGCTGCTTAAGAGCATTTATGACGGCATACAGCGTCCCCTGGAAGCGATAAAGCAGATGAGCGGAGGTCGCCTTCAACGCGGTATAGAGGCCCCAAGTTTGGACAGGCAAAAGAAGTGGCGTTTTGTACCGTCCGTTAAAGAGGGCGACGTCGTAACAGGCGGCGACATTATTGGCGCGGTGCAAGAGACAGAGCTGGTAAGCCATAAGATCATGATACCCCCCAACATGTCTGGCAGTGTCAAATCAATTGCCGAGGGGGATTATACAGTTGAAGAGACCGTAGGGGTCATCGCTACCGAAAGCGAAGAGACCGACATAACGCTGCTGCAGAAATGGCCGGTGCGCAGGGAGAGACCTGTAGCGCGTAAGTTAAACCCGACTGTGCCTTTGGTAACGGGTCAGCGCGTTATAGACGCCCTGTTTCCAGTGGCAAAAGGCGGTACCGCCGCTGTTCCCGGTCCTTTTGGCAGCGGCAAAACGGTAGTGCAACATCAATTGGCTAAATGGGCGGATGTCGATATCGTGGTTTATATCGGCTGCGGCGAGCGCGGCAACGAAATGACCGACGTATTGCTCGAATTTCCTGAACTGAAAGATCCCAAGAGCGGCAAGAGCCTTATGGAGCGCACGGTGCTGATAGCCAATACATCTGACATGCCCGTTGCCGCGCGTGAGGCGAGCGTGTACACAGGCGTTACGATTGCGGAATATTACAGAGATATGGGTTACAGCGTCGCGCTTATGGCGGATTCCACCTCGCGCTGGGCGGAAGCCATGAGGGAGATGTCCGGGCGTTTGGAAGAGATGCCGGGCGAAGAGGGGTACCCCGCGTACCTGGGCAGCCGCCTGGCGCAATTTTACGAACGCGCGGGGCGGGTAATCGCCATCGGCAAAGACGGGCGCGAGGGCGCGTTGTCCATTATTGGAGCGGTTTCGCCGTCGGGCGGAGATATATCAGAGCCGGTCACACAGGCGACGCTACGCATAGTAAAAGTGTTCTGGAGCCTTGATTCTCAACTTGCCTATGCTCGCCATTTCCCCGCCGTTAATTGGCTGACCAGCTATTCGTTATACCTTTCGGACATGGAAAATTGGTTTAACGACAACGTAAAGCAGGATTGGATGAGAAAGCGCGCACGCATTATGCTGCTTTTGCAGGAAGAGAGTGAGCTGGACGAGATCGTGCGCCTGGTCGGTATCGACGCGCTGTCGCCGCCAGACAGGCTTAAGCTCGAAGCGGCGCGCAGTATACGCGAGGATTTTTTGCATCAAGACGCGTTTCACGAGGTGGACACCTACACCTCGCTGGAGAAGCAATACGCCATGATGAGCCTTGTTCTCAATTTCTATGAAATGGCGCAAAACGCTTTGGATGACGGCGCCGACATGGACGCCCTTGTTAGCTTGCCTGTGCGCGAGCAGATCGGGCGCGTAAAATATCTTGCGGGCGACGAATTGGAGCCCCAACTGGAAGCCATAAATAGACGACTTGCCGCAGAGATAGGCGAGGTAAAAGAGAAAGGCGGCGCTAACTAATGCCAAGAGAATATCGTACCATTAAAGAAGTGGCGGGGCCTCTCATGGTTGTGCGCGGTGTAAGCGGCGTCGCCTATGATGAACTGGGTGAAATAGAACTGGAAAGCGGCGAGGTGCGTCGCTGCAAGGTTTTGCAGATAGATGGCGGCAACGCTATTGTACAATTGTTTGAAAGCTCGGTCGGCATAAACCTGGAATACAGCAAGGTAAGGTTTCTTGGGCGCAGCATGGAACTGCCCGTGTCGGAGGATATGCTTTCGCGCGTGTTTGACGGCTTGGGCAAACCAATAGACGGCGGCCCGGATATCTTACCCACCACTCGAAGGGACATTAACGGCTTGCCCATGAATCCATCCGCGCGCAGTTATCCGCAAGAGTTTATTCAAACGGGCGTGAGCGCGATAGATGGGCTTAACACCCTTGTTCGCGGGCAAAAACTCCCCATATTCTCCGGTAGCGGCCTGCCGCACGCGCAGCTTGCCGCGCAAATAGCGCGTCAGGCCAAGGTGCGCAACACTGACGACCCGTTTGCGATCGTCTTTGTGGCAATGGGAATCACGTTTGAAGAAAGCTCGTACTTTATAAATTCGTTTCGCGACTCCGGGGCGCTGGGCAGATCGGTAATGTTTATAAACCTCGCCAATGATCCCGCCGTCGAACGCATAGCTACGCCGCGTATGGGTCTTACAGCCGCAGAATATCTGGCTTTTGACATGGGTATGCATGTGCTGGTTATTATGACAGACATAACCAACTATGCCGACGCCCTGCGCGAGGTGAGCGCCGCGCGCAAAGAGGTGCCCGGCAGACGCGGTTACCCCGGATATATGTACACAGACCTTGCGAACCTGTATGAGCGCGCGGGACGCATGGAGGGCAAAACAGGATCTATCACCATGATCCCCATTCTTTCGATGCCGGAAGACGACAAGACCCACCCCATACCTGACCTTACAGGTTACATTACCGAGGGGCAGATAATTTTGTCGCGCGATCTCTATCGCAGGGGCTTACAGCCCCCGATAGATGTGCTGCCGAGTTTGTCGCGCCTTAAAGATAAGGGCATAGGGGAGGGGAAAACGAGGGCCGATCACGCCAACACCATGAACCAACTTTTCGCGGCATACTCACGCGGCAAAAACGCCAAAGAGCTTATGACCGTGCTGGGAGAAGCGGCGTTAACGCAAATAGATTTGTTATACGCCAAGTTTGCTGACGAGTTCGAGAGCCGCTACATCAACCAGGGCTATACGGAGGACAGGGATATAGAGGACACGCTGACCCTTGGCTGGGAGTTATTGCGTATTTTGCCTCGCGGCGAGTTGAAGCGTATTCGAGATAGTTTTCTTGATCAATATTATGAGGTAAGCAATGGCTAGGCGACAAGTTAATCCTACCCGCATGGAACTGACTTCACAGAAAAAAAAGCTCGCGACCGCGCGTCGTGGGCATAAGCTCTTGAAAGACAAGCGCGACGAATTGATGCGGCAGTTTTTGATACTGGCCAAAGAAAACATGTCTTTGCGGGAAGAGATGGAAAACCGCCTCACTGTTTGCGCCAAAAACTTCGCGCTAGCGCGCGCGTCCATGCCCTCGCCCGTGCTTGATACCGGGTTATTGATAACCGGGCAAGAAATCGGCGTGAATGTGGGCGCAAAAAACATTATGGGCGTCACTACGCCGACCTTAAACGTAAAAATGAAGAGCGCCAACAGTGCGGACATTTATCCCTATGGGCTATGCTTTACATCGGGCGACCTGGACATAGCGGTAAAAAGCCTTTCTGACACGTTGCCCGTTATGCTTAAGCTGGCGGAGACGGAAAAAACCGCGCGCCTCATGTCAGCAGAGATAGAAAAAACGCGCCGCCGCGTAAACGCGCTGGAGTACACCGTTATACCCGAAATAACAGAGACCATAAAATATATATCGATGAAGCTGGATGAGAACGAGCGCTCTAATCAGATACGCCTTATGAAGGTAAAAGACATGATGCTGGAGCAAGCGCGCGGATATGAAGCGGTAAACGCGTAATCCATAAACTAGGTTAGTGAAAATACCACAATTTTTTTTGCGCAACCAATAGTTGCGCAACCTTTAACATTTATATTGCAAACATGAAGTGCTTTCCCTCTGCGCGCGTATATATTATTATATACATAGAAATGGGGGAACGATTATGAATATCGAAATAGCGAACAGGCTTGTAACGCTACGCAAGCAGTTCAATTTTTCACAAGAAGATTTGGCGGAAAAACTGGGCATAAGCCGCCAGGCTGTCAGCCGCTGGGAGCGGGCCGAAGCGTCTCCCGATACTGATAACCTTATAGGGCTGGCAAAGCTGTATGGCGTATCGCTGGACTCACTGCTGTCCTTAAGCACAGACGCCGAGTATGACACATCGTTCGCGCGCGCTCAAAGCCGTGAGTTCGGATCGCAAACGCCCAGCGAGAGCGCCGCGCCCGATACGCCAGAATATTATACGGACGCGCCCAAAAAGGATAGAAGTTTCACAAAAAAGCTTATCCCTGTCGTACCCATGACCATTACCATAATTTATATGATAATGGGCGTTATGTTTAACCTATGGCACCCCGGCTGGATTATTTTTATGTTTATTCCACTTATAATTCTCATATTAAACGCGGCTGACGAAAGCGAAAGATAATCAAGTGCCCGTTACCTGATAAGGCTCACAGGTGGTTGTGCGCCCTTACGAGATCATACCTACTGACCGCTGCGCGCTGATCGCTGCTGTCTAGTGGATATCGTAGGGGCGCGTGCTCATTAAGGAGCACTCAGATTCGAGTTGGCAAAAAAAAAACAGCCCGCTTTGCGGGGAGCATAGTTTGGAGATATGAATCGTTGTCAACCATTGGAACGCTTTGTCGGCGAGCGCATCTCAATCGACAATTCCTCGGCGAGATAGCCGTCGCTGCGGCAGTGCATATCAGAAATACCGCCCACGATTTCGGTATAGAGCACCGACTTGTAGAAGGTATCAAACGCCTTGCGCAGCGGAATATTCTCAAGTTTGGCAAACGCCTTGATAACACCGTCGCATTTGTGCCCAACCAACACACGATTTGCTACCATCACACTTCCTCCGCATTAATGAATTTTAGATAATTGTCTATAAGCCATTGGCTCTTGAAACAGTATTGGAAATTCGGCTTGTTGTAGCGTAGGCGGCGTATCGCTTCCTCTGCGGGTAACAGCCCGTCAAAGTACAGTTGCAAGGTATCGAAAACCTTGTCGTTCGCCACACCTCCCATTATCAAATCCCATTCTTCATCAACGGGCTTGCCCAACCTGCAAGCGGTGATGAAATTCAGCCACTCTATTGAGTGAGAATCGAAGTCGAGAACCTTGATGGTGTCTGGCAAGATTTCTTCAGCCGGTCTTTGCAGAAAGCCATAGGACGATATGATAGCGGGCTTGCCCTCTTTTTTGAAGCGGGCAGTCCAACTGACAGCTTGATCTTTGAGTGACGTGACATAGAAGCCGGAGCCGAAGTCTACCTGTTTGCGAGAAAACGCCAGGTCGGGCTTTTTGATAACCGTATATGAACCGTGGTAAAGAATCATTGAATCAAGCCCGCCTTTGCCATCAATCTTTTGATGTCGTCAACAATCCAATCGCGTCCTTGCGTGTGTAGCACGTCGTAGAGCGGCACAATGTAGGTGTCTAGGATGTCGCTGTCCTCCGTGAGCGTCTTGTAAACCTTATCGCCTCTCGTGCGCAACTCGTCGGCCAGGGCCTCAATGCAGAAAACCGCGAAAAAGGATTGCTCCGGCGTCATGTCAGCCTGTTTACTCATCGTCCGAACCCCCTTAACGAAAATACCTATAGGTTCATAGGATTTTAGTCATTCGCCCTGTTGTACCCAATTCTCAATGACAAGCCCGCTTACGCGCTCAAATTCACGCGTGTTGTTTGTAACGAGCGAGGCGTTATTCGCAAGGGCAACGGCGGCAATCAGCATATCGTTGCCGCCGATAACCTGACCGTTTCTCTCCAAATTGGCGCGGATTTTCCCCGCGCACTCAGCCGCCTGCTCGTCGAACGGAACTATTTCAAGCTCGGAGATAAATGTCCGAATTTTGCCCAGGTTACGTTCACGCTGTTGCGACTTTTCCGCGCCATAATACAGTTCGTACAGCACAACAGAGGGAATCTTTACGTCCGATTTCGCGCATTTAAGAAAACGCTCTGTAGCTGTCAGAAACTTGCCATTCAAAATATACACGCAAGTGTTTGTGTATAGTAAATATGTCGTCAAAACAGCTCACCCCTGTCAGTCCAAGAAATATCCGTCGGTTCCACAAATGTCGGGTCAACTGTTTCGCCAAAAGCTGCCACCGCTGCGGCATAGCCATCCGACCACCGACTAGGAGGCGTTTTAACCTTTGCCTCGCGAAGAAGGTTCATATCAAAGAGGTTCTCATTGACCACGAAAAACCCGTTCCCCTGCTCTATAAAAAGCATACTGCTGCCCTCGTTCAGCCCCAACCTGCGCCGAACGTCAATAGGAACCGTAATTTGTCCCGTCGCGGTAACTTTTGCTATCTCCATATCTCCACCTCCAAAATTTCCTCACTTCCATAGTTTCAGCTCCATCGGTATTGATCCCTAAGGTATGTTTCAAACCCCTTTCGGGGTGGCGGAGACTACGCGACTCTTGAGCCTTACGGCAAGAAGAGCAATCACTTACCGGCGTTTCAAACCCCTTTCGGGATGTATTTTGTAATATGTACTATAGCACTTCATGCCCGCCAATTCAATACCTCTGCCGCAAATATCGGTATTGCTAAGCGTCGCAAGCTATGTTATACTACGAAAAGCCTTGAGACAGCTTAAAGTCCGGGCGTTCATCATTCATTTGCACCTCGACGCGGTATGCGGTTGCTCCGCCCCTTACCCCGCCGTAGGCAAGGAAATTTATAGGAGGTTTCGCATGATTGACAAAAAGGCCATCGTGGCAAAATATGGCCGCAACGAAGTCGATACCGGCTCACCCGAGGTTCAGGTCGCGTTGCTGACCGAACGCATTACCCACCTCACCGACCACCTGCGGCAGCACCCAAAAGACTTTCACTCTCGCCGGGGTCTACTCAAAATGGTCGGCCATCGCAAAGGACTGCTAAACTACATCAGGCAGGGAGATGTTGTGAAATACCGCGAATTGATTGGAGAATTGGGGCTTAGGAAATAGGTATGACTAAAATTTACAAAACACAGCTTGCCGGGCGCGAACTGTCCGCCGAGACAGGTCGTGTAGCCGAGCTTGCCGGTGGCGCAGTTATCATGCGTTACGGTGAAACAATGGTACTGGTTACAGCAACCACCTCTGGCAAACCGCGACCGGGCATTGATTTTTTCCCGCTTTCCATAGATTATGAAGAGCGGTTGTACAGCGTCGGTAAAATTCCCGGCGGATTTATTAAACGCGAGGGTAAGCCAACCGAAAAGGCAGTGCTCACCTCGCGCCTTATCGACCGCCCGCTGCGCCCGCTGTTTCCACAGAACTATCGCAATGACGTTGCCATCGTCGCGACTGTGCTTTCCGTCGATCAAGACAGCAGCCCTGAAATAGCGGCCATGCTTGGGGCGTCCATTGCTTTGTGCATTTCTGACATTCCCTTTAACGGGCCAACGGCGGCTGTTAACATTGGCTTGGTTGATAAAAAACTCGTTATTAACCCCACCGCCGATCAGCGCGAGGTTAGCGATCTACTGCTTACCGTCGCCAGCACACGTGATAAAGTTATGATGATAGAGGCAGGGGCCAACGAAGTCGATAACGAAACCATGTTTAACGCCATAATGCTCGCCCACGCCGAAAACAAGAAACTTGTGGAGTTTATCGACGCCATTGCCGCCGAAAACAGCAAGCCCAAACGGTCATATGTAGAGCATGTTGTCCCTGTGGACATGTACAATAAGGTAAAGGAATACATTACCGACGAACGTATGGAAGAAGCTGTTTTTACAGACATGAAGCAGGAGCGTGACGAACGCGTAAACGCCATTACCGACGATGTGATGGACAATCTGTTGCCATCGTTCGACTATGATGATAAAGAAGAACACGCTTCACTTATAGGCGACGCCATATATAAATTTGAGAAAGAAACTGTACGCAAGATGATCCTTAAGGATCACAAACGCCCCGATGGCAGGCGGCTTGATGAGATACGCCCATTGCTTGCCGAAGTAGATATATTGCCTATGACGCATGGCAGCGCGTTATTTAAACGCGGGCAAACACAGGTGCTCACTGTCACTACCCTGGGGTCTATGGGCGAGGTGCAGCGTTTGGATGGCTTGGATATCATGGAAGAGACCAAGCGATACATGCACCACTACAATTTCCCCAGCTTTTCTGTCGGCGAAACAAAGCCATCGCGCGGGCCAGGCAGACGCGAGATCGGTCATGGCGCTTTGGCGGAGCGCGCTCTGCTTCCTGTTATCCCTCCAGAATCCGAATTTCCCTATGCTATACGCCTGGTATCTGAGGTGCTCAGCTCTAATGGATCTACCTCGCAGGCATCGGTTTGCGGCAGTACTCTATCGCTTATGGCGGCGGGTGTGCCAATCAAAAAACCTGTGGCTGGCATATCAGTCGGTTTGGTTACAGGGGATAGTGACAATGATTTTGTCCTTTTGACTGACATTCAAGGCGTGGAAGACTTTTTTGGCGACATGGATTTTAAAGTTGCGGGTACTCGAGATGGTATAACAGCCATTCAAATGGACATAAAAATAAACGGGCTTACGCCTGAGATAATCCAAAAATCGCTGGAACAAACGCACAAGTCGCGTTTGTATATTCTTGATGAGGTAATGGCAAAAGCCATTTCTGAACCGCGCGCGGAAATATCGCCCTTTGCCCCCAAGATAGCCATGATCAAAATCGATCCTGAAAAGATAAGTGAGGTTATCGGTAGCAAAGGCAAGGTAATAAAGCGTATCATAGAAGAGTGTCAGGTAGATAAAATTGATACGGAAGACGACGGGCGCATTTTCATTGCCGATCGCGACATAGATCACGTTCGCAAGGCGATAGACATGATACAGGTGATCGTGTCTAACCCTGAAGTCGGACGCGTTTACACGGGCAAGATAACGAAATTGATGCAATTTGGCGCGTTTTGTGAAATCGCTCCAGAGAAAGAGGGCCTGATACACATCTCTCAGCTTGCCAAAGAGCGCGTAAAAAGGGTCGAAGATGCCGTTAGCGTCGGCGATATCGTGCAAGTAAAGGTTACGGAGATCGATCAACAAGGTAGAATAAATCTCTCGCGTAAGCAGACCCTTGCCAAGGGATAAGCGGGTATGGAAAAGCGTCGGTCAATAACACCGACGCTTTTTGTAATACCGTTGATTTATTTTAACGCTAAACGCGCGTTTTTCGTAGGGGCGCGCGCCCCTATAAAGGATGCTAATTAATTGACGTTGTCAATGCCGCTTGCCCAGGTAAGACTTAAGAGGTTGACACACCGCAGCGGCGACCAGCGCGCAAATCACAGCCTCTAAAATACCATTGCTCGCCACGATCCCTCCAATAACGCCCAGCACAATAACTTTTGCGTTGGCCACGTCGCCGCCGCTTACCCGCACGAACTGCTCGGAAAAAACAAGATATATTAGCCCCAGCGTGAAGAGAGTGTTTGCCAAACTGCCCAACGCGCCGCCAATAACATATGAAACGGTGTTGGCGCTTTTCAAAATTTTTGTAAATAGCCTGTAGAAGAAGCCCGCGCACACCCCTATCATCACGCGAGGGAAAATACTAATTACCAGGCTCCAGAAATTGCCTTTAATTTCTCCCAGCGTATAAAAAGGTGAGTAAAGAAACGCAAGAGGCGGTTGAGGCGGCATAAATGTCCATATTATGAGCGAAAAAATGCCGGTTAGCAACCCCATCAGCGCCCCCGCGCCAGTGCCCAGCAATATAGCGCAGCATACAACAGGTATGCCCGCCAGTGTCGCGACAATCGCTCCTATAGGCAGCGAGCCCAAAGGGGTAAAGCAAAAAATTATCTCTATCGCTAACAGTATTGAGAATTGAGTCAAAAACAACGTGCGATTGCGTTGCTCCATTATATCACTCCCCATCAATAAAGATCTCTAAACGCGCGTTTTCTTGCCAAGTGCCCGTTGCCTGATGATTCCCGTTCAGGCTTGCACCTTACACACCGCCATCGTTACAACCTCACCATTAATATCCCAGTCTTTACTATATACGCCTGGCACGGGCGTTATGCTCGGCACGAGCGCTCCCGACGCGGGTAAGGCGCTCTCTATGCTGTCCGCCAGCACGTCACTCGCTATTTCTTTTCCGTATTGATCAAATATATTTTTAATAACGTCAGATCCGCTGTAGTACAGTCTAATACGGTCTGTCACGTTAAAATTTGCCTCTTTGCGCATGGTTTGCGCCTTGCTTACCAACTCGCGCATGTAGCCCTCTTCTATCAACCGGGGTGTGAGGCGGGTATCCAAAACAACTGTGATGCCGCGCTCGGCGGCGGAGGCAAATCCCTCGCGACGCTTGGTTTCTATTAGCAAATCCTCTGCGACCAGGCGGAGATCGTGCCCGTCGATAATGATGTTTAACGCGCCGTCTCTCTTTAGCTCCGCCATCAATTCCGAACCGTTCGCGGCAGCCAAAGCGTTGCGCAGTTGCGGCACCAGCTTGCCAAATTTTTTGCCTACAACTTTTAGCTGCGGCTTAAAAACATAATCGACAAAGCGCTCGGCATCGTTGATAATCTCTAGCGTTTTGATATTTAACTCATCACGGATAATGTCTGCGTACTGTCCATCGGGCGCGGCATCGTCATAAACAAGATACAGTTTTTCAAGCGGCTGACGATTTTTTATCGCCGCTTCGTTTCGCGCCGCGTGGCCCAATCGCGCTACCGTGATGGCTATATCCATATCGCGCTCCAGCTTTGTATCCATCCAATTCGCGTTATGGGTTGGGTAGTCGCAAAGATGAATACTTTCCGGCGCGTCGGCGTCAAGATTTTTTACAAGGTTGAGGTATATGGATTCGGTCATGAACGGGCAAAACGGCGCGCTTAATTTCGCCAGGCTAACCAGCGCGTTATATAGGGTCATGTACGCGTTTATCTTGTCTTGCTTCATGCCGTCTTGCCAATATCGCTCTCGGCAGCGGCGCACATACCAGTTGCTCAGCTCATCCGCAAAGTCGTTAAGCCCTCGCGCGCTCTCCGTTATCTCATAGGCGGATAAATTCTCGTTAACCCTCATTATCAACGCGTGCAGACGTGATAAAATCCACCTGTCCATGGTACCCAGTCTGTCAAAGTCCAACGCGTATTTTGTCGGGTCAAACTGGTCAATCTCCGCGTATAAAACGTAGAACGCGTAGGTGTTCCAAAATGTTCCCATAAACTTTCGCTGGGCTTCGGCGACATAATCCAAACTAAAGCGATTGGCAAGCCATGGCGCGCCGCTTACATAATAGTACCATCGCGTCGCGTCGGCGCCACGTTCGTTAAGCGCGATCCACGGGTCTATGCCGTTGCCCAAATGCTTGGACATTTTCACACCGTTTTTGTCCGCCACATGCCCCAGCACCAAGACGTTTTTGTACGGGGCCTTGTTAAAGACAAGCGTACCGATTGCCATAAGCGTGTAAAACCAGCCGCGTGTCTGATCGACCGCCTCGGAAATGAAATCCGCCGGGAAGTATTTTTCAAAAAGCTCCTTATTCTCAAAGGGGTAGTGCCATTGCGCGAAAGGCATGGCCCCGCTGTCAAACCAACAATCTACTACCTCTGGAACACGTTTCATCTGGCTGCCGCATTTTTCGCAGGGAATTAATACATCGTCAATGTATGGTTTGTGCAGCTCAATATCGGCGGGGGTTGTTGGACTAAGCTTGCGCAGCTCTTCCACGCTGCCTATCGCTATGGTATGGCCGCACTCACATTCCCAAACGGGGAGGGGAGTACCCCAATAGCGTTCGCGAGAGAGGCTCCAATCGTTGACATTCTCTAGCCAGTTGCCGAACCGACCGTGCTTCATGTTGTCGGGGTACCAGTTAACAGTTTCATTGTTTGACAAAAGATTTTCCCGAAGCGACGACATGCGAATAAACCAGCAGTCGCGAGCGTAATACAACAGCGGCGTGTCACAGCGCCAGCAAAACGGGTAGCTGTGCTCAAACCTAAGCGATTTTAACAATTT
This sequence comes from Clostridiales bacterium, assembly GCA_031263155.1. Classification (GTDB taxonomy): domain Bacteria; phylum Bacillota; class Clostridia; order Lachnospirales; family WQUN01; genus JAISGK01. The sequence continues at coordinate 2,015 of JAISGK010000065.1, read as the reverse complement.
GCCGCTTTGCGCCAAATCCTTTACGATAATTGGATCGGCGTCCTTTACAAACATGCCGGCATATGGCTTGGCATCCTCGACAAATCTTCCTTGTAGGTTAACCAATTGGATAAACGGCAACCCGTATTTTTTGCCGACGCGATTGTCATCCTCCCCGAACGCGGGCGCGATATGCACAACCCCTGTACCGTCCGTTAGCGTGACAAAATCGTCGCAGACGACATAGCAATTTTTTTCGGGCGAGTCATAGAAGCCGAACAGATTTTCATACTCCATATATTCCAGGGCAGCCCCAGGGAACGACTCCAGCAACTCGAAATCTTTGCCGAGTAATTGTTCCGCCAATGATTGAGCGAGTATGAGCACTTCACCGTGGTGACGCGCGCGCGCATAGGTCTCATGCGCGTTAACGCATAGCGCGACATTGGAGGGAAGAGTCCATGGGGTAGTCGTCCACGCGAGAATAAAGGCGTCTTCGTTCTTCAACCTAAATTTAACAAAAACGGAGGTTTCTTTTACATCCTTGTATCCCTGAGCGACCTCATGGCTCGAAAGAGCGGTGCCACAGCGCGGGCAGTAAGGCACAATGCGATACCCTTTATACAAAAGCCCCTTATCCCAAATGCGTTTTAGCGCCCACCACTCCGACTCAATATAGTTATTCTCGTAGGTGATGTAAGGATGTGCCATGTCCGCCCAAAAACCGACGCGCTCAGATAAATTTTCCCATTCGCTCTTATATTCCCACACGCTGCGCTTACATTTCTCTATAAACCGCTCCACGCCGTATTGCTCTATTTGCGGCTTGCCGTTAATGCCAAGCTGTTTCTCCACCTCAAGCTCAACGGGCAAGCCATGGGTGTCCCACCCTGCCTTGCGCAGTACATTGCGCCCTTTCATCGAATAGTAGCGGGGGATTATATCTTTAAAGGCGCGTGTTTCGATATGCCCTATGTGCGGGCGACCGTTCGCCGTGGGCGGGCCGTCGTAAAAGGCAAAAGGGGGTTCCGTCTGCGGGCGAGCGACGCTTTTTTCAAAAATGTGATTTTCTTGCCAATATTTTAGGATGTCTGCTTCGCGTGAGGCAAAGTCCATACTTGTGTCTACTTTGTTGTACATAAGTCCTCCGGTTGATGGTAGATATGTTTTGGAATCGCGAATGTGATCGCGCGCATTAACGCGCGTGAATTTTAGATCAGTCATAGCCATTCCAGATTGTTGTTGATTGTGTCAAAGTCGCTGATTATCATGTCGGCGGCGGAGAGATCCTGATTGCCGCTGGTAGGGTTTTGATAGCCCACACAATATATTCCGGCGGCCTTTGCGGCCTTCACACCGTTATAACTGTCTTCTACGACCAGACAATCAGCCGGGTTGGCGGCAAGTTCTTTGGCGGCCTTTAAAAAAATATCCGGCTCGGGCTTTCCGTTTGTCACCATCTCGCCTGTCACCATCACGTCAAATCCATTAAGCCCTAATGTATCAAAAATGATGCTTACCAAATCCATATAAGTGGACGTAGCGACCGCCGTTTTGATGCCGTTGGCTCTAAGTAGCGCAAGCAATTGCGCAACGCCATGACACAACTTACATTCGCCGCGCCTGAACAAGCCAGTAAACGCTTTATAGTACATATCTATCAGTGTTTCCGCCGATTGGGTCAGATCAAACATGTTGATATATTTTTGCCAGCGCGGATTATTCGGCGTACCCGCCATAAGCTCCACATCGTTGTAAGATGGTTTGTGTTTACCCGCAGATACGTGGCTAAGCACATCTAGGTCCGCGCGAAAATGCAATGGCTGGCTGTCAATCAACACGCCGTCCATATCAAATATGACATTGCGGCGCATAGTATCACCCGCTTTCGTATACAACACTAATTGTTGACTTTTTTATATAACTCTAAACGTGCAAAAATAAAAAACATATACAAAATCACTAAACGCAGAGCGCAAAAATTTCATCTTCAGGGATACCCTGTTGTGCATATTGATAAATACGATGTATGTTCT
>JAISGK010000101.1 GCA_031263155.1 Clostridiales bacterium | reverse complement strand
AAACAATCTAAAATCCGCCTGAATTCAAACGATTTTTTGCGTTTTTCAGGCATCGTTTGGGGCAAAAACTGGAGTTTTGGCGCAGTCGGTGTGCGCACCCCTACGAGATCAAAATCCTTTTGTGAAAACGCGCGTTTAGAGTCTTCTTCACGATAAGTCTTCAATAGTGTATGATGAAATTCACGTCGGGCATGGGGGTCTCGATGGCGTTAAGCGTTAAAGACATGGACAAGGGGTCCAGGTTAAGGTTACTGTTATTTGGCAGCATGAAGCGCACATCAGTGCCTTGATCATTGTATTGACACGCCCCGCGTATGACTACTTCGTCACCTGACGCTGTGCTCATTGTCAAATCGGCAAATGCGACGACCGGCACGTGAACGGACGCTCCCTTGATTTCTCCATGCAGCACCAACACTATATTGTCGCGATTGTAGTCCATACCTTCGAGTATGACATTAATGTCCCCAACCTCCAAAAGCGACTCTCCCTGTTCCGCAAAATTAAATAACCGCCCCGTCTCCAGCGGTATGTTTAATTGTGTGCGTTTTACCATACCCTTTATAATCAGTGTGACTGGCCCCACGCCGCCAATCAGGCGTGAAAATTCTACATCAAGCAGTTTTTCATTGTTCATTTCACGAACAGCGGCCGTCGCTTCTACTCCCGTTCCATGTTTCGCCGACACTTTCTGAGCCTGGTTAAACAAATAAAACTTTGTGCTACTGGCGACATCAATAGATCCCTCGGCCAAACTAAACGTCAGGCTAACCCCATCTTGCCCTATGACCCCACTTCTAAGCGTGAGGTTTTCGATAATGGGTGAGCGTTTGAGGCGAATAGGGTTAACGCCAAAGTTTGTTCCGTCGCTTCCTCTATCTTCGGGCGCCGGAGTAGTCGTTATCGTTTCTCCCTGGATAACGGCGGTTACAACCGGCATCGAAAACGCCAGCGCCATTGCACACGTCCCAAAGACAACGCATAACCCCGCGAGCATGATGGCTATCTTTAGCTGCTTGCGCGTTTTATAGTCTGCGCCGTCACCCTCTGTGGTTATCGGCTGCTGCTCTGGCTGGCTATTTTTCAACGCGTCTTCCAATGAACGCCTCTCGCGATCAAAAACGGTAAACTCGGGCACTAAATTCATCTCGTCCAAATCGGGCACTGTCGCGCTTACTTTTCTATCTTGCTCAAGCAAGAGAGAAATCTCTGTGTCGAGATCCATGTCCGTAATGTCCTCTCCCGCTTCTGTGCTTCGCAGTGAGCGCCAGAAGCTCCTGCGCTTTTCCACCGGCGTTATGCCGTGTTTAAATTCTTGAGCCATTTTGAGTTTTGCCACATCAACCACCGCCTATTGTCAGTATGCGGTGATTTTATGAAAATATGCGCGGTACCGGTCGATGAAGATTTGTAAAGAGCGATATCGGACAACTGGCTCGAAGGGCAGCTCGGTAGTCTTTCCCGTACAGCAACATAGAGTTTTCTTCTTATTGGTTGCATTTGTGAACAGATTGATGTACAATGATTAGTGAAAGAGGTGATTTGGATGGCTAAGACTGCAAGCCTGAATATTAGGTTAGATGAAGAAGTTAAAAAAACCGCTGAGAGCGTGTATTCACATTACGGATTATCCCTTGCGGAAGCCGTGACGGTTTTTATCCATCAATCATGTAACGTTGGCGGTCTGCCTTTTGATCTGCGCCCGAGACAGCCGAACGCCGTAACTATAGCCGCTATGGCTGAATCGGAGAGAATCAGTCGTGACCCGAATGTAAAAGGGTACAGAGATATGAAAGCGCTTTTCGAGGATTTAGATGCCGATGAGTGATACACTATATGAAGTAAAGCAAACGATACAGTTCAAGAGGGATTATCGGCTTGCAAAAAAGCGCGGTCAAAACTTAGGATTGTTGCAAGACATCGTCCTTATGCTGGCAGACGGCAAACCATTGCCTGAGAAAAACCGTGACCATCCGCTAACCAGTGACTGGAAAGGTTTTAGAGAATGCCACATAACACCCGATTGGTTGCTTGTATACAAATCGGAAGATGATATTCTTGTATTGACCTTAACAAGAATAGGCTCGCACAGCGACTTAGATTTTTAGGCTATCGCATAATTCCGAAATAGCGCGGCGGTCACAAAACCGCTGTAACCGCCGAACATAAGCCGATTATCAACCGCAAAATATAAAGTATCGGAGAGAGATAATCTATGTATCATTTTAAGAATGACTACGGTATGGGGGCCAACCCGGCAGTGCTCGACGCGCTCATTAGCGCTAACGCGGATATATGCGACGGATACGGCGAGGACGATCACTGCCGACGAGCCGCCGAACTTATCCGCGAACTATGTGCCACGCCAAACGCTGAGATTCATTTTCTCTCTGGGGGTACGCAGACAAACTTGACCGCAATCGCCGCGTTTCTGCGGGCGCACGAGGGCGTTATAGCCGTTGACGGCGGGCACATTGCCGACAACGAAACAGGCGCGATTGAGGCCAGCGGTCACAAGATAATTACCGTACCTGCGGAGAATGGAAAAATCACGCCAGACAAGGTGCTCGCGACTATGGCGCACAACTGCGATGAGCGCAGGGTCAAGCCGCGTTTGCTGTACATATCCGACGCCACTGAAACGGGAACGATCTACACGAAATCTGAATTATCGGCGCTACGTGAAGTATGTGACAGGCACGATCTGTATCTCTATCTCGACGGCGCAAGGCTCGCGCAGGCAATCGCCTCGCCCGCCAGCGACATAACGCTGGCCGATATTGCCGCGCTGTGTGATTCTTTCTATATAGGCGGCACAAAAAACGGATTGCTGTTTGGCGAGGCGCTCGTTATCGTAAACGACGCGCTAAAACCAGATTTTCGATACGTTCTCAAACAGCGCGGGGCAATGCTCGCAAAGGCTCACGCCATTGGGATACAATTTGAAGCGTTGATGTCGAATGAGCTATGGCTTAAACTTGCCCGGCGCGCCAACGCTATGGCGGCGTATTTGCGCGAAAGCCTCTCCGCGTTGGGCGTACAGTTCGCCTATGACAGCCCGACGAATATGCTGTTTCCTATATTCGGCAAAGACTTCGCGACGGGGTTGGAGCGCGATTTTGCGTTTCACCGAATGGGTGTAACAAGCGACGGCAGAGTGATCTGTCGGCTCGTCACGTCATGGCTTACTGCGACGGACGAGTGCGACGCGCTAATAGAATGTGTGAAATCGCGCATGGCGGGAGGCGGTTACCAAGCCCGCGAAGGCGAATATCCCGATCGCGCCATTTTATCGGAAGAATATCTTTCACACAAGCAGCCACCCCATAGCGCCGCTATCACCCCCGACAACTATACCGAACTCAACTCTGCCGTAATAGGCCGTTGGGTTGACGACAACTGGGTTTGGGGGCAAGAGATAACGCGTGAGATCTATGAAAACGCCAAACGCGGCAGTTGGGACGTTCTGCTTACCCCTACCAAGCCCGTTCCACACGAATGGTTTCCGCCGATGGAAGGCGCGAAGGTGTTGGGTCTGGCCTGCGGCGGCGGCCAACAAATGCCGATATTCACCGTGCTTGGGGCGGAATGTACGGTGCTTGACTATTCGGAGAAAATGCTTGCCAAAGACCGCCTTGTCGCGGAGCGCGAGGGTTATGACATTGAGATAATCAAGGCCGATATGACGAAGCGGCTGCCTTTTGACGACGACGCGTTTGATTTGATTTTTCATCCTATTAGCAACTGCTATATTTCTTCTGAAAGTGTGCATCATGTTTGGCGCGAGTGTTTTCGTGTGTTAAAGCGCGGCGGCATCTTGCTGGCGGGGCTGGATAACGGGTTCAACTTTCTGTTTGACACCTACGAACGCCCGTTGACTGTACAGAACACTTATCCGTTTGACCCGTTAAAAAATCCGGAGCAGATGGCAAAGCTGATTGCCAATGATGACGGCATACAGTTTAGCCACGGCATTGACGAGCAGATTGGCGGCCAACTTGCGGCGGGGTTTCGGCTGACAAATGTATTTGATGACCTTGATACGGCGGATTTTGGCGATTACCCCGGCTATTGGGCTACAAGAGCGGTGAAAGAGTGAGTAACATCAAGCTTATAGTCACCGACCTCGTTGTGATGGAACAATCAAAATAAATCCGCTCGCCGACTATTGCGTGAGGGATTAGACATCCTCCATCGCCAAAACATTTTTTAGTACGGAGGTATCTCCATTGGCAGCTCTGATGTATCCTCCCGTTTTGTTTTGGCGCGTTTGACATTGGGATTAGTATTTCTCTTCTTTGAATCGGATTGTACCGGCCTGGATTTTTTGGCAGCCGGTTTTTTTGTTTCGGGGCGCTTCTTTGGAATTTTACGCCCCGTCTGGTTATAATCGTCATACATATTATCCATGCCGCCTATGAGAGTCGGTTGATTGTGAAAGTTTGCCATCTGCGCGTTGTCAAAATGATAACCCGGCATCTGGGCGTTTAGCATGGGACTATCCTGCCCCGATCCGTTTAGCATTGCTATGTTGGGTGGCGCGTTGGAGGAGTCTGAGCCGAAAGGCGCTGAATTGTTAAAATTATGTCCGGCACGGGTCGATGTGCCAAAGAAAATTTCATCAGACTTGGCTTCTTTACGCGATGCCGCCGCAGGCCGCGATCGCGATCCCCTGTTCGATGATTTTCGTCTGCCTCCCTTCTTGCCTTTTATATCCCTCACATTAGTTGAGCTTTTGCGTCTGCGCTTTTTCTTCTTTTTACTTTTATCCTCAAACAAATGTACAATAAGAATCAACAGCAGAGTCACGCTAACCACAATGCCTATACCCAACGGCGAGCGAATCTTTTGCATAAGCTGCCCAATGCCATCGGCGGAAAAAACAACCTTGCCAATAACCCTGTTAAACGTTACATCAAAATTGTCAGGTATGTCATTATTGTCGCCCTTGGTTTGATATACCCTCATGTCCCCGTCGTTAGAAACAGCGATTATTCTGTGCGTAAGAACTGTTGTGTTACCATCTTGCGGATAAAACGTTATTATATCCTGCTCTTTAAGATCGTTCTGGTCGTACACTTTTTTTACCAGAATTATGCTGCCTTCACCAAACTCGGGGAGCATACTGGTGGTAAGTACGTTGAATACGCTGTAATCACCTACAGTGAATGTTCCATCTTTGTTGGTGGACATTAACGCAGAAGCGGCAATAAATATGATAATGAACAGTATTGCCATAAAAGCCATCGTAGAGAGAAATTTTCCCAGTATCTTCATGTATCCACCCTCCTGATGATATATTTTCTGTTGAAGAGTGGAATATTATCCAATATGGGGTAAACAATAATTGCCGAAAAACTCCCGCCTATTAGTCGGCGGGAGCAGGTCACTTGTTTATCAATCTATCAATTCCGCTCTCACCGCAAGCCTTCCTATGGGGTTTTGCGTATAATCGCAGGTGATCAACGTTATTTCTGGTTTTGAGCCATCGTCCATTATCCATGTGTCCGCTTCTAGCACTTTATATATATTCGTTACACGGTAGGTGTAGGTTTTTATTCCGTCACTCACTATTATATCGTCACCAAGGCGCACTTCGTGCAATCTGCTAAAATGCCTGCCCTTTATTCTACTTTTGTGCCCGGCGAGAATATAGTTTCCCGCGTCGCCCATCCCCACAGAGCCTTCAACCTCGCAAATGCCTATGTCTAAGTTATTGGGCGTGTCTCCCTTTAATATTATGCTCTCCAGGTTAATGCTCGGAATCTTTATGGCGCCAATCGCGTTGGCCAGTATATATTCGTCAGACAATCCTGGATCGGTGTCCTCTTCGTATACGCCATCGGCTGTCAATTGCTTCACAGGCAACGAATCTGTATAGTCTAGCGGTATAATCTGTTGGCTGCCTGTTATATGCTCACCACGGGGAGAGTTAAGCAGCGCTGCATGATTAAAGTCATTCAGTAATTTTGCTTGTTTGTATTCATAGTACCATGCCCGCGCAAAGGGATATAATATAGCGCACGCTCCAATAATAAGCAGCGCTATGCCGCATGTGACAGATCTTTTGGATGGTTTGCGCTTGCGGGCGGCGATGTCGTCTTTCGGCTTGCTGTCCATAAAATACCTCCTTTGTTATATGTACTATCGTTGGAAGCGATGGTTGCGCCTCCAACGATATGCCTACACTACGGTAAAATTTTGGTATAACCGTTATTTAATTTGTCATAGAACGTGGTTGTCGTCGTGTCATCAATACCTTCATACGCGTTAAAATATTCCATTATGGCGGCTTTGACAGGCTCAACGCCATAGGCGGTAAGTTTTGTCGCAGATGGATCGCCGCCAACCATAAACACCTTGTAAATCGCAAACTGATATGTGTTGTCATAATTATATGCCGGGTTAGTGACATTGTTAAGCCTAAGCTCAAGTGTGATAGACGTTTGGCCGTTGGAAGGCATGTAAATATAAATACCGCCGGTAGATGTTAACACCTTGCAGTCTGTATATTTATTAAATGACGTGCTTGAAGTAATAGTCTCATCCCTGGCGGTATAGT
>JAISGK010000093.1 GCA_031263155.1 Clostridiales bacterium | reverse complement strand
CCCCCCCCCCCCCCCCCCCCCCCCCGAGGGCTCGGGAATAAACACTCCAGTGGCGGCTTTTACATATTCAATGTCAATATCGCATTGCGCTGAAATCGTGCTGCTAGAGCTTTCATGGCCTACCTTAATAAGCGTGCCTGATCCGTCTGTCCGGTCGTCACCCTCGAACGCGAAATCTCCGTCTACGTAAAGAGAAAATTTATTGTTTGTCGCGCCCACCGTAAAGCGGTAAGTATGCCATTGTGTTACGTCTATTGATTTTGACTCGGTTTTACTGTACTGCATAACGGAACCAGCGGACGCGTCCAAAAAAATATGATATGTCTTATTTGCCGATGTCCGGACGCCAATTGAGTTACCGCTGTAACGGCTTGCCTTTGCTTTTATTTCTACTGTCCAGTTGTTAGACGGCAAAATAAAGTTTGAGCCATTGTTAGCGGCGTTAAAAATCGCGTAAGTGTAGCTGGCTGAATTATTCGTATTTACAATCGACAGGTAATCTGTTTCTTTTGAAATTGTCGCGTTGGTGCCGCTGTTTCCATAATTCCCGCCATTGGCCGTAAACGAATTATCCAGCAAATCCCACGTTGTAGGATCCTCCGCCCGCGCGGTCTGCACGGCCAAACCGCCCATCAGCACTATCGCCGCCATAAACGCCGGCAGAAGGCGTCTTAACTGCTTTATCATTCTTTTTTCATTCCTTTCATAATTCAATTATCAACTGCTAATTATGAAAATCTACTCGCAGCTCACTATGCCGCGTTAAGCATATCAGAACACACCCGCAGTTTCCCGTCAAGCGCCTCGCGGGTCATCTTACCTGCGCCGACAAGGTATAAATAATCATAATAATTGGGCAGGCAAGGCAAATCCAGCATTTCTTTCGCGAACGCGTGAGCCGCCACCTCTTCGCAGCGGTTTATCTTCGCCTTACGACTGTACCCAAATATACGAACTGTTACTACTTTTTCCAACTCATCCGAAAACGAACGGCCCCGCTTATACTCCAGGAAATGGAACAACTCATGCGCCAGGTGTACACGCTCCGCCAAGCCGTAATCCATACCCGCATACTTTGCCAGTTCCCGGACAGAATCCCCATACACCTCAATAGAGCAGCCTTTTTCGCTCATTGTAGCCATTCCCCGCAGTATCACGCCGAAACTGCTCTTTTGAGGCGCGTGTTTTGCGACGGTTATGCAGTTTTCACTATAAATCTCGTGAATTTCCCTGCCTTTTAGCCCTTCGGCGGCGTTTCGCCCCGCTTTTAGGGAATGATCCACATAATAAGCCAGTTTTCCCTTCGGAATTTTTTCAAACAGCAGATCATTGGAGATCTCACATAAGGCTAAAAGCCTGTCGTCCATAAACAGCGCCCCTTTCTTATTCTCTAAACGTGCATTTTCTAAATTTGATATGGATGCGCAACGGTCAGTGGGTATGATTTCGTAGGGGCGCGCAGTGCGCGCCCGTGATCCTTTCCAAGCCTCGCCGATACCGGGTAACGCGCGGGCGCGCACTGCGCGCCCCGACGAGATCAAAATCCTTTTGTGAAAACGCACGGTTAGAGTCTCATTTATAGGCGACGGCTATCAATTCCTCTTCCGGGAGCAGGGCTTCCGTTTCCACATTCAAAACGGAATAAAGCTGCGACGCCGTCTGCATTCCGGTAAGATCCAGCATTTTTTCTTTGTAAAACATAAACACCTTCGGAATGGTAGCATTCGCGTCTGAATATGTAGTGTTTTCATCCAAAAAAGCGTTAAACGCCTTATCCTGCTGCGCCTTTATAAATTTCAGGCACGCCGCGTTCTCCTTGCACAGCCGCACAACGCCTTCCCTGTCCAGCATGGCTAAACTTTTTGTTTTTCTTTTGATAAGCCCGCCCAGCAGCTTTTTTTCCACAACACCCTTGTAAAGGCTCCATCGGCCTGTTTTGTGAAGTAAACTTACGGCGCTCTTGTCCGCCCCGATAATTTGCGCTGATATTTCGGCAAGCTGTTCGTCCGCCAATTCGGCTGCGCCGGGATTTTTACGACGCAATTCGGTCGCACCTACGGCTATTGCCCGCAAAATATTCTTCTGAGCGTCCACTTCGATGGAAACGTCCACAGTGGATTCATTCGCGCCGGAACGCACAATTCGCTCTATAATATCCGCGCGGATTTTCTTGATATCAGCTTCCGCCGGATTTAATACAGTGCGCTCCATCTGTTCGCGTACCATTGCCAGCGCCACGCCGATTGTGGAGATATAGGGGGCGTTTTTTGCCATTGTGTGTTTAATGCCCATATTTTCCGCCAGAGGCGCGACCACAACCGAGCCGCTTCCGCCCCCTCCCACCAGCGTAACCATATTACGGTTAAGTTCATATTCCTTAATTAATCCTTCCACGAGGGCAGACAGTTTTTTTGCCATAAGGTCTATTACCCGCCGGGCGGCGGCTTCCCCACCGCAGCCCAGATATTCGCCAAAGGCGCCCCATGCGGCGCGGTTTCGCTCATCAGAGCCGCGAGCGTAATCCCCTTCAGGCACATATCCCAGTAAATTGGCTGCCCCCGCCAGAGTCAGCGCATAGTCTTTCCCGTTTTGCGCCTTTATGGCGGCATATTCACGTGGATCACCGGTACGCGGGCTTACAAGCCCGGCAGCCGCGCCAGAAAAATCTTCGGCTTGTGTAAAACATTCGTATTCCATACCGGCGATATGCGCGCTGCGCGGGCCCACGTCCACAATAACGCCGTCTTTTATACGTATCATACTGCCGCCGGCCAAACCCAGCGTGCGCACATCCAGGCTTTGAAGATATGTTTTATGCCCGCCCACTTGCGCGTATTTAATCATCACTTTGCCGTTTTTTATCACGCTGATATCTACGCTGGTTCCCCCGGCTTCAAAGAAGATGCCGTCCGTTACCTTTTCATACATCAGCGCTCCCGCGACACCGGCGGCCAGTCCGGACAACATAGTCAGAATCGGGCGTTTCCGTACCTCGTCTATACTCATAACGCCGCCGTCGCATCGCATAATCATAAGGTTTGATTCTATACGGGTATCTCTGACCGCGCGTTCCGTCATGTTGGCCGTTTCCATCATTTTTGGTATCAAACTGGCGTTGACCACCGCCGTGCGGGTACGCATCCTGAGCCCGTACAACTGGCTTATCTCATGGCCGCCGGTGCAGTACAGGCCCCTGCGTGACGCCTCTTTCATCACCATAAGCTCTTTCGATGGATCATCAACGCTGAAGGCGCCGCTCGCTACAATAACCTGAGCACCTTTTTTCAGTAATTCGTCCAGTGCGTAATTAACGGCAGTTTCTGTTATGTTTTTCGTATCCACAAAGACGGCGGCGCTTTGTAAATACTTGCCATAAGCCAATTCAATATCGCCTATATCAGTTTCTTTTCGGGCGCTTACAGCGTCTATGCCTTCCGCCATTCCGATTACGCCAACGGAAGCAACGTCGCCTTCCAACAGGGCGTTGGTCGCCTGAGTAGTACCGTGGGCTATAAACGCCACATCTTCCGGCGCTATCCCGTTTTCTTCCATTAATAAAGTGATAATCCGCACAACACCGTGGGCGACTCCGCGATCATGCGTCGTCGGTATTTTTCGTTTAGCCAGCAGCTCAAACGTATCGTTGTCTATTATGACGGCATCGGTGAACGTGCCGCCCACGTCAATGCCGATTCTCACTTTTCCCATGTAACTGTCCGCCCTTTATTATAAGCTTATGAATAAACTCGCGATAATCAATCCGATAAATGTGGAAACCATAATCCAAAGTATAGTCTTTTTGAGAATTTCGTTGACGTCCGTTTTGGTAAAATCCGAAACCCAGACATTATGTGAATTGGTGGGATCGCAAACCGCCTGCACGTTGGAATCCAGACGAAGGGCGACCATCGCCGCTATCGGGTTCATGCCAGAAGCGGCCAGCAGGGCCACAATACCGCTTCCGAGACCCCACACGTTAAGCGGGCCGCGATAAATAGCCAAGAAACTTAAAAGCCCAAATACCAGTACAAAAACTATGGGGTTGGATGGGATAATAGCCGAAATAACAGGCTGAAGCACAGCGGCCACTTCAGGAGCCATAACCGTTTTAAGCGCCATGCCGATGCCTATCATAAGCGCGGCCGCCCCGGCCGTTTCCTGTATGCCTTCTACAAAAGCGCCGGAAACCACTTGCACCACATTCTTAGGCGTGGATAAAATAAGCGCGGCAACAATGCCTATCATAATAGCCGGAACAAGCTGTAGTTTGAACGCGAAAACAAGAACAACGGGGATTATGGGGCTTATCAGGGCTATGTAACGAACGTTTTTTTCGCCGGCGGGCTGTTCTTCCAGCGGCATAGGCCATGCTTTGCGTATCTTTCCGCCCCATTTTATGAAAAACACCACAATTACAACCGCGACCGCGATAAGCGGCAAACCGCAGAGCCATGAATATGATGTGACAGTCTCAAGCGGCAGCCCTAAAGTATCTATATAAACGCCCAGGGTGCCGACGCTGAAGGTTACGCCGATACCGTTGGACAGCAGGAGAACTATGCCGGATGTAAGAGGATCCACTCCGGCGCTTATCATAATTGGAATTATGATAGTGCCTACCAAAATAATCATTCCGAGGCCGTTGGAAGCCGCGAAGATTATTGAACACACAGCCAGGAAAGCAAGCGCGATAGGCAGGGGTTTATCTCCGGCCAACTCGGCGGCCTTACGAATTATCGTGCGCGTTATGCCTACTTTGGTTAGTACCTTTCCAAACCATCCGCCGAATATCAAACCGGCTATGGCTGTACTCATACGCATCGCGCCGGCTTCCAAAACGTCTTTTGCAATGGTAAATGTTTCCGCGTCGGCGGAAATAAAGGGTATCCCGGCTGCAAACGCGATTGTAATCGCCATAATAGGCAACGCAAGGATTGTCGGCAGTTTCCGCATCATCATTAACACGACGCTTACGGCAAAAATAAGGAAAATAACGAATGCTTGCATTTATTAAACCCCCTGTTTTAATATTACGCCCGCGCCAAATCCAGATAAGCACCCTGGCGCAGCAGAGCTTCCCTTAAGGCGGCGAGTTCGGTTTTGCGCACATCGCCGTCTTTTCTCGCCGCTAAAAACGCGGCTGTACCTGCCGCCTGCCCAAGCGCCCCGGCGGAAGGCGTTACCCTTATTGCCGCCTGCGCCTCGAATGTAGCTGATACGCAGCGCCCTGTTACAATCAGGTTCGAAGCTTCCGGGCAGACCATAATCTCAAACGGGATAGAATAATAATCGCCCCGTTCGGTTAAAAAAATCGCTTCCGCGCCCTCACCCGAAGGGTTGTGAATATCAATAGGATACCCGCTGTGCGCGACGGCGCTGTCAAAGGGTTTACAGCTTAATATATCGCCGGCGGTCAGCGTATATACTCCCCTTAGCTGGCGGGAGCTGCGAACGCCTATCGACGGTCCGGTAAACTCCAGCAGCGCGTTTTCGAACCCAGGCACATATTTCCTCAAAAATCTGTCCAGTTCGGCGCACTGCCGACGCCCCGCCATTTCAGCTTCCGAAAGGCCGGACGCGTCCGTGGCGTCGTACCCTATGACCCGCGTTGTATTGATAATGTACTCGCCCTCACGGTCAGTGGCGAACATAAGGATATTTTCCCTGGCCATGGAAAGCTCGCCCCGGGCTTTGGCCTGGGCTACCTCGCCGTCAAAGCCTTCCAAATCAATCGGGATATCTTCCTTAAACAGTTTCTCGTGAGGTTTCAGCTTTGGGAATTCGTCCAAATGCGTCAGCACATGTTCTTTTAATTTTTGCGTACTGACATTGCAGTATTTCATTTTCATGGTCATCGGCTGTGACGCGCCGTCCTCCGGCCGACCGTTTGTCATGGGCAGTCCCGCCCACGCAGCCACGTCTCCGTCACCGGTGGCATCGATAAAAACCTTGGCCCACGCCTTATTCAAACCGTCCTTGTTACAGAGCGTTAACCCTTTAATTTTTTCCCCCTCACGTTCTACGGCGCCTACGAACGTGTGCAACAGGACTTTGCATCCCGACTCTACCAGCATCTCATCCAAAACGGTCTTTAAACCTTCGGCTCGAAATGGCGTTATTGTGTCTGTGTATTGTTTGGTGTCGGGAACGTGCCCTGGTGAATACCCCTTTTCCATAAGCCGGTCTACCGTTTCTTGCATAAAGCCGCAGATGATCTGCTTATCTCCGGCATGAAACGTCATCATCGGGCCGACTCCGCACCCGGTCAACGTGCCGCCGGGATATCCGTTTTTTTCAATAACCAGAACGGAAGCCCCCGCTCTGCCCGCAGACACGGCTGCGGCGCATCCCGATACCCCCGCTCCGGCCACTATTACGTCATACATCCGCTCATAAACTTCTTTTCCCATTTATCCGCCCCTTATCACGAAAATTTGTTCGATAACTGCTGTTGTGAAAATTTATAATAAAAGCTAACAGCTGCACCGATATAAGAAAAATATAGTCGAATAAATATCATTAAAAATTTTTCTCTTGTTTATATATAACATATCTTCCAAAAAAAGTCAATAGTTGTGAAAAAATAATTTCATAAATATTGAAATATTTTGAATGTTTAGGCTCCAACCCGGAATGAATTGTATTGAGGTATAAAAAATGCTATAATGACGCCAAATCAGTAGTTGGGGAGGGAAAATAGTGGCCGCCGTTGTTCCTAAGATAATATCAATGCAGAATAACTTCACTGTAAGTGAGAATGAAATCGCGCAGTTTGTCATAAATAACATGGACGATGTAGTAACCAGCACTATAACTGCCGTAGCCCATAATACAAACACATCGGAAGCGAGTATCAACCGGTTTTGTAAAAAACTGGGGTTTAAGGGTTTTAACAGCCTTAAAATCGCGCTGGCACAGGAAAACTTTTACGGCGCAATGAACCAGGGCGGCGAACACGATGGGCTCAGTCTGATATCCTCCGTACGGCAGGATTATAATAAAATGATTATGAATACCGCCGCAATGCTGGATGAAAACGATTTGATTCAAGCTGCGGCTTGTATAAAGTCCGCTCCGCGTGTATATATATTCGCCGACGGCGCTACGCTCTGCGTTGCCCTCGACATGGAATTCAGGCTGACTACTGCCGGGATAAGCGCGAAAGCGGTAACGGATTTGGATTACTGCCGTGTGGCCGCTTCAAATATCCAAATAAGGGAGGTATTATTGGTACTGGTTCCGACAATTACTCACGCGCTGTACCAAACCCTTGCAATGGCGAAAGACAGAGGGGCGTTTATAATGGCGGCTATCAGCTACGAGTCGCCGAAACAAAACGACATACTTGATTTTAAGTTTATTACATCGGATAAAATAATCGCTCAAAATTCTGTTTCACTGTCCAATAACTTGATGTTTCTGTTCGTAATGGACGTCCTGTTCAGCACCCTGCTGAAAAGTGACAAAGCCCTAAAGCAAAAAAAGCTGAACAGCGAAGCCGCCATTTTAGGGGCAAGCCAGTCAGCGGACAACTATATGCTGAATTACTAGAAAGCGAGACGCAGATCTTGATCTCGTAGGGGCGCGCAGTGCGCGCCCGCGCGTCTTATAGGCCATCGCCCGGTTATTCGATATTGGTGTAGGTTCTCGGCAATCGCCCGGCTACCTCACGGGCGCGCACGGCGCGCCCCTACGAAATCACACGGCAATTATTATATGCCGATGTCATTGCGCGCGTTCATATAAAAAACACCGGCCAAGTTTGCCGACGCGCTTTACGGTTCCCACAGACAGCAGCACATTTAATGAAACACCGGCGAGGCGTTTGTTAATATGCGCAAAAGTGGCATAATCTTGCGATGTAAACCGCTCGCCCAACCCCGGCGGCAGCAATTTTGCGTAGTCGGCAGGGCTTTCTATTACCAATTCGGCTGCCACGCTCCTTAAAATTGTGTCAATTTTATCGTGGTGAGCGCCGGGTACATGATTCGCACCCGGATTGCCGCGCTCCCCGCGTTTTTCATCCACGCAGACCATAACCAGCCTAAGCCGCAGGTTTTTGTGGGTTAACAAACTCTTTATGGCATACAATTCGATAAAGGCAGTTTGATATGTGCTATGCTTGGGTGAGCGCCGGGATCTTATTACGCTATCATGCCCATCTACCCACAACAACCTTTTATCATAAACAACAGGGTAAACGACCGTGACTATGTAATCGGGCAAAAAGTGGTTTAGCTTATCACGCAGCTTGTGCCACTGCCGCGTTTGTATCTCCATAATATGTTCATTCTGCTTTATGTCGGCTATGTATCGCCCTACGGACACTTCATGAAACTTGCCTGTAGGCTCATAATGCCATTTTAACATACGGTGCAGCGATTTTTCGCCTAAAGTGCCTATTCCTGCCAATGTGCTACCTCAAATACTGGCGGGCGGATTAATCCGCCCGCTTTTCTACCTTTTTTCTACCAAAAAATGTATAGACGTTTTTTGCAGCCCGTCTACCTCAAGCTGTGAAAACGACGGTATACAAACTAGCTCTATGCCATTTGGCGCAACATAACCTCGGGCTATCGCGATACTCTTAACAGCCTGATTAACTGCCGAAGCTCCTATGGCGACCAAGTCAACAGGCTGATCATTTCGTGATACCGCCGCAATTGCCCCCGCCACCGACTTCGGCACTGATGTTGACGAAACCTTTAACGTTTCCATGTAACTTCCTCCCTGTCCTGCATTATGATTAAACATGTTGCAGTGCTTGGTCGCCGAACGGAGAATTGGCAACACTATAGCGTTATTTTGCGCACAGAAGAGGAAAATATACGCATGCCAGATATTTACCGCTGCAACCCCAATCTTTTTATCGCGGACCAAGCGGCGGCCTGTTCCGCTTCCTTTTTGCTTTTTCCCTCGCCATTGCCCAATATAGCTCCTTCGTGCTCTACCATCGCCGCAAATGTTTTGTTGTGGTCTGGTCCCTTTTCGCTTGTAATGGTATAATTAATGGAATTCTGGCTGTTTTTTTGCAGGTGTTCTTGTAAAAACGTCTTAAAATCTGACGCCTCATAGCTCTCTTTGGTATTCGCTATATCGTCGTCAAGGTATTGCAGCACGCAATCACGGGCCGCGTCGAAGCCTTTATCTAAATATATAGCGCCCAAAATGGCTTCGAAAACGTCGGCTAACAAAGAGTCTCGCTGGCGCCCGCCAGCGACTTCTTCGCCCTTGCCCAACTTTAAGAACGGCTCCACACCCATTTCTCTGGACAATTTAGATAAACTCGCCTCGCACACCAGGCTTGCCCTAAATTTGGTGAGCTGGCCTTCCGCGTAATTCGGAAACCTCGTATACAGCGCCTCGCTTACGACCAGTTCCAGCACGGCGTCACCCAAAAATTCCAGCCGTTCATACTGGTTATGCTCTTCCATATTGTTCTCGTGCGCGTAAGACGCGTGTGTAATGGCCTGCTCCAGCAATTCTTGATTGCCAAATTGCTGTTTTATCTCGTCAAATGTGGCCCCCATACTACCGCAAGCTCTTTAGGTAATTTACCGCGTCGCCAATGGTTACAATTTTTTCCGCGTCCTCGTTGGAGAATTCCATGCCAAACACAGTTTCCAATTCAGAAACAATTTGATACACATCTAACGAGTCAGCGCCCAGATCTTTGGTAAATGTGGTATCCATTGTTATCTTATCCATATCTACGCTCATTTGCTCCGCCACTATCTCTCGAATTTTTTCAAATTCCATGTAGACCTCCTTATTTGCCATGTTAACCGAACAGCGGATTTTTTACTCCGCCATTTTAGATACAACGTCTTTGGCGCAAAATTCTTCGCATATTTTAAGCGCCGATTGGATGGCGCGCGCGTCACTTGCGCCGTGAGCTTTTACAACCAGGCCCTTTAGGCCCAACAGAGGCGCGCCGCCCACCTCGCGATAGTCGAATCGCTTTTTAAGACTATTAAACGCGCCTTTGGCTAGAGTCGCTCCTATTTTAGACATTGTAGTGGCCATTAATTCTTCTTTTATCATACCCATCATAGCCGTGGCAAAACCTTCGGTATATTTTAGAATCACATTACCGGCAAACGCGTCGCAAACAATGACATCAGCAGCGCCCAAGGGCACGTCTCTAGGTTCTACATTTCCAATAAAGTTGATACCCTTTTGCGCGACCAATAAGCCGTAGGCTTCACGCGTGAGCGCGTTTCCCTTTTCGGGTTCAGCGCCTATGTTTAGCAATCCCACACGGGGATTTGCCATGTTCATAATATGTTCCATATAGAGCGACCCCATGCGCGCGAACTGCGGCAGGTAAGATGGTTTGGCGTCCACGTTCGCGCCGCTGTCTATAAGAAAGCCAAAACCTTTGGCATTGGGCAGCAAGGTACCCAGCGCGGGCCGCTCTATACCGCGCGCGCGCCCTACTACAAGTGTCGCGCCGGTAAGCAGGGCGCCCGTGTTACCCGCTGATAAAAACGCCTGCGCCTCGCCTGATTTTAGCAGGTTGAGACCCACAACCATAGAACTGTCACGCTTGGCGCGTATGGCTTGCACAGGATGGTCAGCATTACCGATTATCGTATCAGCGTTAACTATTTCTACCTTGCGACCGTCCAAGATTTTATGTTTATTGATCTCTTCCTTTAATTCTTTCTCTCGACCTACCAGCAACAGGTGATAGTCCGTTTGGTTTATCGACGCGAGCGCGCCCTGGATTATTTCGCCGGGCGCATTGTCGCCGCCCATGGCGTCTACAGCTATTGTAATATTGTTTGGCACAAATCAAACCACCTAACAAACTTTATCTTTTACCCGTGTCATTGAAAAAAGACAGCAAAGCTGTCTATGCTTTCTCCACCGCAAGCACTTCACGCCTGTTATAAGAGCCGCAGGCGCGGCACGCTCTATGCGAACGCATTTTCTCGCCGCACCTCGGACACACAACCAGGCTAGGCATGGCGATTCGCCATGTTTGCGCGCGCCGCTTGTCGCGGCGAGCTTTAGAATGTTTACCTTTTGGACATATGGACATCGGTATTACATCTCCCTATTCGTTATAAAAAGCATTGCGTAGCACATCAAAGCGGGGGTCTCCCGATCGTTCGCAAGCACACGCGCCTTCGTTTAAATCGTGCCCGCACATGGGACACAAACCCTTGCAATCATCGCGGCAACGCACATATTCGGGTAGGTTAAGCCTCGCATTAACATCAATGGCCTGCGCAATATCAAAACCCTGCCCGTTAAAAACAAAGACGTCTTCCTCTTCCGCGTAAACAGTACCGCCCTTGGCAAGGGGGCTAGCGCGTGGCACATCACGGGGCGTGTCATGCTTTATAGCCCCGCCGTATTTGAGAGTGTCACCGCGAATAAACCTCTCGTTAACGTCGAAGGCGACATCGACAGTAACCGGCTTAAGGCAAAAGTCACACACAGCCCTCAATTTTCCGGCTGCGCTCAGCTCTAACGCATAGCCTTCACCGGTTTTGCGCACCGCGCCAACGAAATGTAATGTCAACTTTACGCCGTTTGGCGAGGCATCACTATCGGTCGAATCATCCGATAGAAAACCGCTATCGGTTGAGCTGATTCTGTTATTGCTGACGGAATAGGTAAAGTCGAGGGGAAGGGCGCTTTCAGCAATCATATCTTTTACATAGATCCACATCTTAGCGTATCACCTGTGCAATGTCAAGGGGGCGCGTTTTATCACTTTATACCAACGAGGAAGCCCCTGACACAAATGTTAATGACATACAACCATCCATAGCAATAATATCGCTGTATGGATGCTCAATTAACCAGTTCCCGCGTTTCGCGAGCTATCATCAACTCTTCATTTGTTGGAATAACAAGGGCGCGGCACGAGGCGTCGCCTGTTGAAAAATCAATTTCTTTGCCCCGTATGGCGTTTTTGTCGCTGTCAATCCGCACGCCCAAATAACCCAGATATCCACAGATCGCGGCGCGGGACGACGCGGAGTTTTCGCCCAGCCCGGCTGTAAAGACAATCGCGTCGCAACCGTTCATTGCCGCGCAATACTCGCCCACTGTTTTTGCCACCCTATAGTGGAATACGCTTAACGCAAAGGCGGCTTGCTGGTTGCCTGCTTTCTTCGCGGCTTCTATGTCCCTAAAGTCACTGCTAACGCCAGAGACGCCCAACACGCCCGATTCTTTATTGAGCTTGTTGATAACATCTTTGACGGAAAGATTCTCTTTCTCCATCCAGTAAGCCACTATGGCGGGGTCTATATTGCCGCTGCGAGTACCCATGGCAAGACCTTCTAACGGCGTAAAGCCCATGCTGGTATCCGCGCTGGCGCCATTTTTGACCGCGCACAAGCTAGCGCCGTTACCCAAATGGCATGTTATGATCTTGAGTGATTCGATAGGCATGCCCAACAGCGCGGCGGCCCGCTGCGCTACATATTTGTGGCTGGTGCCATGGAAGCCGTACTTGCGTATTTTATATTTTTTGTACAACTCGTAAGAAATAGCATATAGATAGGCCTCGAGTGGCATGGTCTGGTGAAACGCCGTGTCGAACACCGCGACCTGCGGCACATTGGGCATGAGAATTTCACATGACTTTATGCCAAGCAGATTAGGCGGGTTATGAAGGGGCGCAAGTTCTATACACTCTTCTATAGCTTTCTTGACTTCGGGGGTTATGATCACAGAGCTTGAAAAAAATTCTCCCCCGTGAACCACGCGATGCCCAACAGCGCCTATTTCATCCAAAGAATTAATAACTCCGCGTGCCTTGTCCAACAGCACGTCAAGTACACAGCGAATAGCGTCGGTATGGTTGTCCATAACAATATCGGCGCGATAGTCCGCCTTACCGCTATGCTCCAGCCTTCCGTCTATGCCTATGCGCTCGCAAAGTCCCTTGCTCAAAACGACTTCGCCATCCATGTCGATAAGTTGGTATTTAAGCGACGAACTGCCGCAATTAAGCACAAGTATTTTCATGAAAAAATCTCCTGACAATATGGGGTGCGGGAATGATCTTATGATCTTATAATTAAATCGCTTGTACGGCGGTGATCGCCACCACGCCGACGATATCCTCGGCGGAACACCCGCGGCTCAAGTCGTTAACGGGCTTGGCTATACCCTGGGTAACAGGGCCATACGCCTCCGCTTTCGCCAGCCTTTGGGCAAGTTTGTATCCTATGTTGCCCGCATCCAAATCAGGGAACACGAGAACATTCGCCCTGCCCGCGACACTACTGCCGGGAGCCTTTGACGCGCCAACGCTTGGCACAATCGCGGCGTCCAGCTGATACTCGCCGTCCAACACCAATTCGGGCGCAAGTCCTTTGGCGATGCGAGTCGCCTCAAGCACCTTGTCTACATCGGGGTGCTTTGCGCTGCCTTTGGTGCTATGGCTAAGCATTGCCACAACGGGATCTTTCTGCGTAAGCAGTTTGAACGAATCAGCCGCGCTAACGGCAATGGACGCCAATTCTTCCGGGTTAGGGTTCTGCACAAGCCCACTGTCCGCAAATACGAATACCCCGTCCGACCCATACTCACAGTTAGGCGCAACAATGACGAAAAACGCGGAGACAAGTTTTGTACCTGGCCTGGTCTTGAGTATCTGTAACGCGGGGCGCAGTGTATCGGCAGTCGAATGTACAGCACCAGACACCATACCGTCGGCGATGCCCGCCTTCACCAGCATAACGCCAAGGTACAGTTCGTCATTTGTAAGTATCTTCGCGGCCTCGTCCCTCGTCATGCCTTTTGACTTACGAATTTCGGTAAATTGATCGATCAGCGCGTCGAGCTTGTCATAATTTTGCGGATCAACAAAGGTAGCCCCGCTGATATCAAGCCCCTCGGCTTTTGACATTATTTCGTCCTTGTTTCCAATGAGGATTATTTTTGCCACGCCCTGCTTTAACAATTGATGGGTGGCGTCAAGAGTGCGACGATCAGATGACTCGGGCAATACTATAGTTCTGTTGCTTGCCTTGGCACGGGCCATTATGCCTTCCAAAAAGCTCATTTGCGATGCCCCTTTCGCTTTCATGCAAGTATAATAACCATTTTACAGCAAAATGTCAAATACATGGCATTGTCATGGCGGATCAGACGGAATAACATTTTTTGCCAAAGCATCTTGACAGACTTTACCCTAAATGCTAATATCACATCTGTCAGGCGTATTTCTCAAGTTATCGTGTTAATATAACATTTTCAGCCTATTTATCAGACGCCGATGTAACAGTTTCTATAAAGTGATACGCTACCGGTAAAATGCTTGTTTTCAAAGGCTTAGCTAGTGGCGCGACGCAACATAAAACGCTGAAAAATAAAAAAGGCCGAGGCTGATAACCACGGCAATGAAAAGTACATAAATGGATTTTGATAGGCTTGAAGGCAAGCAAAATGGGCAAAGAAATAAAAAAGCCGAGACAAAAACGCCAGTCTCGAGGAGCCAAAAAAACGTCTATGTATCACTTTATAGATTGTGATACATTCGCTTGAGAACCAATAATACGAAGGTTATAGTTTGCGGCAACAGCGAAGGCGTATGTAACGCTTATGAGTGCGTAGAAATTCTCACGAATATGAGGGAAAACAAATGCGGGTTTTAGTAACAGGCGCAAACGGTTATATTGGGCGGCACGTTGTTAAAGCGCTGCTTGACAGAGGCGCAAGTGTCGCGGCAGTGGATTTTACAACGGACGATATACCAAATGGTGCTGATAAATTCAACCTTGACATATTTGATCGTAACGTTCAGGTTTGCGCCACTACGGATTATCCCGATGCCGTCATACATATGGCTTGGAAAGACGGTTTCGTTCACAATTCCCCCGCTCACATGTCTAATTTGTCCGCGCACTATGAATTTTGTACCCGCATAGTCGAGTGCGGCATAAAGACGCTCGCCATAATGGGTTCAATGCACGAAATTGGCTATTGGGAGGGCGCGATTGATGAGAACACGCCCTGCACCCCTCTAAGTCAATATGGCGTCGCCAAAAATGCGCTGCGCCAATCTCTCCTACTCTCGCTGAAAGACAAAATCAATCTGCAATGGCTTAGGGCGTACTACATCTATGGTGACGACAAACGTGCGAGCTCCGTATTCGCCAAACTCACTGCCGCCGAAGAGCGTGGCGACAAAGTTTTACCTTTCACCAGCGGGAAAAACAAATTTGATTTCATTACCGTTGAAAGACTGGCGGAACAGATAGCCGCTTGTGTTTTGCAAGACAAGATTATTGGAATTATCAACTGTTGTACGGGCAAACCATTATCGCTGGTGAAACAAGTCGAGGGGTATATTAAGGAACACGGTTTCAAAATAAAGCTCGACTACGGCGCGTTCCCCGACCGCCCGTATGACTCGCCGTGCGTGTGGGGGGATAATACGAAAATAAAAAAGATAATGGGGGATTCATATTAATGAAACGACTACTCAAAAATATTCGTACCCGTTTTCATAACGACATACATCAGCACCTGATTGATCTTGAAACAAGCAAAAGTGATTTTAATGACGAGACACTAACAAAGCTCGGTTTCATTGAGCAGAAGTTACAGGTTATTTACACAAATACCTCAATTCCTGTTGCTCTACCAATCCCAATTCCGCAGAACGAACCCGAGCGCATAACAGACATCACGAGACTGCTCGACCGCGAATCTGTTCCGGTGCTGGGTGAAGGTTCAAGCATCTCATTCTCACAGCTTGGCCAAGATAAAATTGTCGAGACGATGTTCATTGCCTTAGGCATCAGACGCCCTATTACATACCTTGATGTTGGAGCCAATCACCCCATTGGCTGTTCAAATACGGCACTGTTTTACAGTAGAGGCGGCAAGGGTGTGGCCGTTGAGGCAAATCCTAATTATCAGGAAATGTGGCATACTTTACGTCCGCGCGATACGTTCGTGAATGCCGCCGTGGTAAATATGGAAATTTCCGGGGGGGAGGTAGAACTCAACCTCATTGACGGAGATGATTTTTCTCAGTTAAGCTATGTTGGTGACAGGTCTCATATAGCGGAGTATTTCGGCAAGACTAGTTCGCGTAAAATCACAGTCCCTGCATATACTCTTAACCTAATTGTTGACAGGTTTTGCAGCGGTGAATTCCCTGATTACCTGTCGCTGGATATAGAAGGCTATGATTTTGATGTTCTAAAAGCAACTGATTTTTCTCGATCATTTCCAAAAATCATATCTATCGAGGACAGGACAAAAGAACTGGGAGATGTGTTTCGGCAAAAGGGCTTTGTACCGCTTATTTGTATATGTGACACGTTCGCGATCCACGAAAGCCTGCTAAACAGCGGAGACTTACAACTATTCAAAAATGTGAACGAGTGGTGAATATATGCAGTTCTACAATATAGACTTGACCAAGCTCAAACGCTATCCAATAGCGATTCGCAAGAACAAAGTGAATATCA
>JAISGK010000074.1 GCA_031263155.1 Clostridiales bacterium | reverse complement strand
ATTGTACCAAAAAATGTACATGGTCTTTATCTACACCTATTTCCAAAAACTCAATTTCATATCGCTCTGATATTTCTTCACATACGGCTCTCAGTGTTATATCTACTTCTTCACTGAATACTACACGCCGGTATTTCGCTGGACAAACAAAATGGTACATCAAGACAGATACATTGTGTGTCTTGTGGATATACTCACTCACAACACAGCTTCCCTTTTGTTTTTATCCAGTGTATCACAAAAAAGTTACTTTGAAAGCGCCCCAAGGGGCGGGGAATTAGACCCAGAGAGATTAAACTTTAGCCGACAAGTAGGCAGGTGAGCGAGGGCATGTTTATTTCAAAAATGTGACACTATTTGAGTATACTGCATATATTATATAGTAAACATTTCGAAACCAACCAAAAGGAGGCTTTTATTTGACTTATTACAAAAAGTATCCGCAGTTCATCCCGCCATCTACGCCAGCATGGGCGTTGCCGAGTGAGTATGCTGCGCTACTGCCTGAAAACCAAGTAAGTTCAGTTATACGCGCCGTAGATCCCCCCTCTCAATTAGCACCCTATTTCCCCTACAGTGCTGATTGGAGTGGAACAAACAACTACACATACACACAGTATTATTTTTTGCCAGGCACTTTTTCAGCGCAAGCCGATGGCCAATTTATCGCAATGTTTTATTCGCTTGATGGGTATGAAATCGCGTTTGTAGACTCTGAACTTGTAAATGGCGTTTATACGCTTTCTGAAGAGATCAGTTATCTTTACTACTATGTAAAAATTCAAAATGTTTCAGGTTCTGCGTCTGCAAACGCAACTTATTCGGCGGTTAGAATTCCTGACAACACCACTATACCGACGGATTTCGACGATGGTCCAAATCCTAGCCTTTTTACTTTTGATGGTACAGCAGATTATTCCTATTCTCCTTATTTGGTAAAGGACGGAGCAATTTTTGCGTGTTCTTCAACGAATTTCGCTCTTAGGTTTTACAATATAAATAACGAAGAAACATTTTATAGAGCAGCTGAATTCAATGGAGTATATTATGCTGCTTACTATCCGCTCATAGGACCCAATCCGGATGGATGTTTTTATGTCGCATTTGTTAATTTAGGCGGTTCTGGAACTTATGCGGAGAGTAGTTACTTTGTCGGTCTAAATAGCTAAAAACACTTATTCCGTATATATTGTCAAACCATCTGTCTTCATGAGGTAAGCCCATTGCGCCGTTACACGGCGTTAATATCTTACAGGCGCAAATCTTTTTCTGTTAACTGGATATAGCGCCTGTAAGATGATTTATATTGTAAACAAATGTCCCTTTGCTTTTCATCTGAGGGACTTTGTTTGCATTATTATGTTTGAGGGGGGTGTTTAATGGGTATTGGCTATTTAAAGATTGAGCTGCGCCTTGCCGGAGATGCCTTGCCAGCAGCAGGCATTAAAGCACTAATAAAGAATGAAAACAACGTGATTCTTTATGAATTGGTAACTTCTAAAAACGGAATCACTGAATATGCGCCGTTAGAGGTTTCCGCTACAGAGATTGATGGCGTTTCCCACAGAATTTCTTACTTTAACGTGGAGATTCTCGGAGGCCAACAATATGGCTCTGTTTTTGTTTCTAACGCCGAGGTGTACGACGGCTTATCATCAACCCTGCCAATTGACATGAGACCATACATAAATGGAGTTGATAGCAGAAACAACACCCGCGTAATTGCACAGCCACGAGAACACGCATGTGACTATAGAAGTGATCCAGAAGCTGCCGCTATACCCAACATTACAACTTACGGTATGACAAACACAGTAGTGATACCAGAGTACATTACCGTACATTTAGGTTATTATACTAATGCTGCTGAAAACATTCGGGTAAGGTATAAAGACTATTTAAAAAACGTGGCGGCAAGCGAGATTTACGCCGATTGGCATGAAGCCGCCTTGTATGCCAACATTTACTGCCAAATAAGTTATACGTTAAACAGGTTATACACTGTTTGGTACAGAAGCCAAGGCTACAATTTTGACATTACAAACAGTACGCAAACAGACCAGGCGTATACCGTAGGAAAGGTTATTCCCGATAACATCTCACGGATTGTGGATAATATCTTTAACATATACTTGCGTCGCGAGGGTAGAAACGAGCCATATTTTGCGGCCTATTGCGATGGGAAGCACACCAAATGCAAATTTGGACTTTGGCAATGGCAGAGCGACGAATTGGCGCAACAGGGTTATTCTACTATGCAAATACTCCATTATTATTATCCTGACGACCTTGGCCTCGCGGAATCCAACGTCTTTACAGACACTACGGAAACATACCCTGGGTACGCGTTGCGCCAAGGTATGTCTGGCGACAACGTAAAACTAATGCAGGATTATCTTAATCGAATAAGCGGGAATTACTACATTCCCAAAATCTCGAACCCAAACGGAGTGTTTGACGAACAGACAAAGAGATCTGTTGAGGCATTTCAAAGCACATTCAATCTTGACGCTGACGGAATAATTGGAAAAGCGACTTGGAACAAAATCACCTATATATACGCTGCTGTTAAGAAGTTAGGTGAAGAGGACAGCGAAGGGGAATACATCGGGATCAGCAAAACGCCTCCTACAGTCACTATTGGTTCCAGCAGCGATTACAATCAATCTAATATCAGGGAGTTAATAGCCCAATTACAGTTCTTGCTAAACTACATAGCGCAATTCTATAATAACTTACCTTATGCTATTGAAGATTCCAGGTACACGCAAACCACGCTGGACGCGGTCATTTCCTTTCAAGCCGCTTTCGGGTTGCCCGTTACCGGGATAGTTAATCAAGTCACATGGCAAAAGCTGTATCAAGTTTATTGGTCAATACAAGGGGATTTACCACCATACGAGCCGGAACCCCCTATAGAGACGCCTGACGAAATATCTCCAGCATACCCTGGTTATTTGCTTAAACAAGGCTCAACGGGTGAAAACGTCAGACTCATGCAACAATACCTAAACGCGTTGAGGCAGATTTATCCAAGCATCTCCGCATTGTCTGTTGATGGCCAGTTTGGGCTTGGGACAAAAAGCGCCGTGATTGCTTTCCAGCAATTGTTTGGTTTAAGCGCGGATGGCATCATCGGTAGAGACACATGGAATAAAATTGTGCAGGAATACAACAATCTTACCGTTGAAAGCCCAACTCCAACGCCGGCCTATCCAGGCTATTTAATAAGTTACGGCTCACAAGGGCAGTATGTGTTGATGATGCAAGAATACCTCAACGCTATTGCTCGCGTTTATTCATCCATCCCAACAGTAACGGCAGACGGCAAATTCGGAACTGCGACGCGAAACGCCGTTATAGCGTTTCAACGGCTATTTGGACTAACATCTGATGGGATAATAGGACAGGATACTTGGAATAGGATTGTATATGAGTATAATAAACTGCAACAAGAACCTTCTGTACCCTCATACCCCGCTTATCCAGGTTATTTGATAAGCTATGGCTCTCAAGGGGAATATGTGCGCAGGCTACAGAGCTACCTTAACGAAATCTCACGCTTTTATCCCTCAGTGCCCAGCGTTACAGCAGACGGGATTTTTGGCGCTGGAACGCGAAACGCCGTTATCGCTTTCCAAAATTTGTTTGGGCTAAGCTCGGATGGTATTGTTGGCGAGGGCACATGGAACAGAATTATGTCTGTTTATTATGGACTGTCAAGAACGCCAACACAACAATACACTCTGGCTCGACGGCCTTCTAACCAAGTCGTCTTTGAACAAAGAAATATATGTTACTATCCCTTTCAACAGCCAGTATTAGAACAGAATTGTCTTGTTATATTGCTCATGTTATTTTTAATTCAACGGTTGCCGACTAAAGCCGATAGATTGATTCATGACTAAAAGCTATAATAATGAGCGGCAAGGATTCGCCCCCTGCCGCTCGATATATTTGTAAATAATTTATTAGATTATATTTCTTACATGGTAATGCGTGTGCAGCAGCTCATGCGCCTTTTCGCCATACGGCTCGCCCAGATAGTCCGCGTAGATTTTTTGTATCTGCGGGTTCTCGTGCGAACGGCGAATCGGTTTGTCCTTGTCCTCCGCGTAGATGGATACGGCGCGCTGCTTAAGCACCTCGATATTGTTGCCGTGATAGGGTTGTCCGCCTCCGCCGACGCAACCCATGGGGCACGCCATTATTTCTATCGCGTGATAGTTGGCTTTGCCGTCACGTATGTCGGTCAGCAGTTTGCGCGCGTTGCCCAAGCCGTTTGCTATGGCTATGTTGAGCTTAAGCCCCGCCACTTCCACCACGGCCTCGCGTATGCCCTCTGATCCGCGCAGTTGTGTGAAATCTATTGTGGGCGCGGGATTGTCTTTGTCAAGCCACGCCGCCGCCGTGCGTATAGCCGCCTCAATAACGCCGCCCGTTGTGCCGAAAATTACAGAGGCCCCCGTTGACTCGCCCATAAGGTCGTCAAAATCCTCATCAGGTAGCATGTTAAAGCTAATGCCGGCCTCGCGGATCATACGCCCCAATTCGCGGGTAGATACCACATAATCTACATCGCTTATCGCCCCGCCGCTGGAGAGCTCTTCCCGCCTTGCCTCAAACTTTTTGGCCAAACAGGGCATGATGGACACAACCACGATCTTTTCTGGCGCAACGCCTAACTTTTCCGCCAAATATGTTTTCGCAAGCGCGCCAAACATTTCGTGGGGCGATTTGCACGATGAGGGAATGTCCAACAGTTCCGGGAACTGATGCTCTATAAACTTTACCCACGCGGGGCAGCAGCTCGTGAGCATCGGCAGTTTGCCGCCGTGTTGAATACGGTGTATCAACTCGCTGGCCTCTTCCATAATGGTAAGGTCGGCGGCAAAATCTGTGTCCATAACCTTGTCAAAACCCATTCTTCTTAAAGCGGCGACCATTTTGCCCGTCACACGCGTCCCTACGGGCATACCGAACGCCTCGCCCAGCGCGACGCGCACGGCGGGGGCAGTTTGGGCTATAACAAATTTATTGGGGTCTTGAATGGCCTCCCAAACATTACGCGTATCATCCGTTTCTGTCAGCGCCGCTGTCGGGCACACGGAAACGCACTGCCCGCAAAACGTGCAGGCGGTATCCAACATAGGCGTGTCAAACGCCGTGCCAATAACGGTTTCGAACCCCCGATGGATGGCGGAGTATACCCCCACTGTTTGCACCTCGTTGCACATGGTTTCACAACGGCGGCACAGCACACATTTTTCGCTGTTGCGAATGATAGAATAGCTGGATGTATCCTTTTCCGAATGTAGGCGCGGGCCTTTGTAATGTATCTCACGAATACCCATTTCGTGCGCCAGCGATTGCAATTCACAATTGAGGTTGCGCTCGCAGCTTAAGCAATCCCTTGGGTGATTGCTTAACAAAAGCTCTACTATCGTTCGGCGGGCGCGTACAGCCTTGGGGGTATTGGTTTGTACTATCATATTTGGCACGACGCTTGTAGAACAAGCCGGCAAGAGATTACGGCGCCCCTCAACCTCTACCATGCAAACACGGCATGTACCTACTTTATTAACCATTTTGATATCGTGTAAATCAAGATGGCACAGAGTGGGGATGTGTATGCCCAGGCCGCGAGCTGCTTCCAGAATGGTAGAGTCTTCCGGCACTTCTGTTTCTATGTTATTTATCTTAATATTTATCATATCCGACTCCCTTAGCCTTTTACTATTGCGCCAAAGCGACACTTGGAGAAGCAGACGCCGCACTTTATACAACGGGATTGATCAATGCTATGCTTCTGCTTACGATCGCCGGATATGCAAGAGACGGGGCAATTACGCGCGCAGACGGTGCATCCAACGCACTTGTCGGTAATTCTGTAGCGCACAAGTTTTTGGCAGGTGCCCGCAGGGCAGCGATGCTCCCGCACGTGCGCAAGGTATTCGTCTTTAAAATAATGCAAGGTAGACAGGATAGGATTGGGAGAGCTTTGACCCAAACCGCACAGCGCGGTGTCTTTAATGGTCGCGCCCAGGTTTTCCAGCGAGGTAAGATCCTCCTCAACGCCATGCCCGTCGGTAATACGCGTTAGGGTTTCCAGTAGACGCATGTTGCCCACGCGGCAAGGGGTACATTTGCCGCAGCTCTCTTCTGCGGTAAACGTAAGATAAAACTTGGCAATGCCCACCATGCAGTCGTCCTCATCCATAACGATCATACCGCCTGAACCCATCATGGAACCAAGGGCGATAAGCGACTCGTAGTCTATGGGCGTGTCAAGATGCTCCGCCGGGATACAGCCGCCAGACGGCCCGCCCGTTTGCGCGGCCTTAAATCGCTTGCCATTTGGTATGCCACCCGCTATGCCCTCTATGATGTCGCGCAGGGTAGTCCCCATGGGCACCTCTACCAGGCCCACCTTGTTTACCTTGCCTACGACGGCAAAGACCTTTGTGCCGGGGCTTTTTTCCGTACCAAAGCCTCTGTACCAGTCTGCGCCGTTGCGAATGATGGTGGGCACGTTGGCGTATGTCTCTACATTGTTAATATTGGTCGGCTTATTCCACAGGCCCACATTGGCGGGAAAAGGTGGTTTTAGCCTTGGTTCTCCGCGTCCGCCCTGCACGGAATTCATAAGAGATGTCTCTTCGCCGCAAACAAACGCGCCCGCGCCAAAATACAAACGCATGGTAAATGAGAAGCCGCTGCCCAAAATGTTCTCGCCAAACAGCCCCAGTTCGGTCGCTTGCTCTATAGCGATTTGCAGCCTTTTAACAGCCAGCGGATATTCCGCGCGCACATAAATAACGCCTTCCCGAGCGCCTATGGCATAGCCGCATATCGCCATGGCTTCCAGCACGGCGTGAGGATCGCCTTCCAAAACAGACCTGTCCATAAAAGCTCCAGGATCGCCTTCATCGGCGTTACATAGCACATACTTAACATCACTTTGCGCCCTTCTTGCCGTTTCCCATTTAATGCCAGTGGGAAATCCAGCGCCGCCGCGTCCGCGCAAACCGGATTTTTTTATAATGTCTATCACTTCGTCTTGGCTCATGGCAAAAAGACATTTTGCCATGGCGTCGTAACCGCCTCGGGCGATGTAGTCTTTAATATTTTCGGGATTTATAACGCCGCAATTGCGTAGCGCGATCCTTACCTGTGACACGCTCATGTGGACGTCACCTCCACACGCAGAACGTTTTTATCTACAATGATGCCTTTTACAATATGTTCAGCAATAATCTTTTTGGCTGCTTCTTCGTTAACATATCCATAATGAACAGGGGCCTGCCCTGGAATCCGTACCTCTACCATTGGCTCGGCGTAGCAGCAACCGTAACATCCGGTGGGGATGATCTCTACATTATCAAGCCCCATCTTTTTGGATTCTTCTTGCAGCACTGCGGCAATCTTCTTCGAGCCGGCCGCTATACCACATGTAGCTTCGCCAACCGCGAGGATGATCTTGGTAGATTCGGGATTAAGCAAGCTGACTTCGTCCTTTGTATCTTCCCTATATTGCTTAAGGGCTTCCCAAGAGGATAATTTCATACAGCCTCGCCTCCCTCGCCCAGGTATTCATCAATAATGGATTTGGCGTCTTCGGGTTTCACATTTCCAAACACCCTGTCGTTGACCATGACCACAGGGGCAAGGCCACAAGCGCCCACGCAACGTATGCTGCCCAAATTAAACAGCCCATCTCCAGTCATTTCACCGTTTTTAATGCCCAACTCCTGCTCAAAGGCCGCAAGCACGTTTTCCGCGCCGCGAACATAACACGCCGTACCAAGACATACGTTTATCTTAAACTTGCCTTTTGGCTCCAGGTTAAATAATGAGTAGAACGTTGCCACCCCATATACTTTGGACGCCGGCACGCCCAATTTGCGCGATATATAAAGAAGAACGTCGCGTGAAAGCCACCCATATTCTTCTTGAGCCTTGTGCATGACAGGAATGAGCGCGCCGTCATAACTGGGCAAGGTATCACAAAACGCGTCGATTTCGGGGTATGAGCCGACTTCCTCTGTAGGCGGGCACTCGCACGCGTCAGCTTTTGCTGTCATTACTTCCTCCAAACTTGTAAGATTGTCTATATAATATCATGAATAATTTGGGATGACAATATTCTGCCCAGGCAAGTTTTTTTGTCTGCGAATGATATCACTTTTCTTCTCGCTCGTTATTACGATAAAAGGTTTATGATGGATGATGGCAAAAAAAAACTCGACCGCCAGGGCGGCCGAACCTTTTTTATTTTATGGGTTCCCAGGTATTGGTTTTAAGATCAAAGAAGAAATCACTCACGCCGTTGGGTTCGGCGGATGGTTGCGGCGGCAAAACAGGCACACCTTCACCGGGAAGTGTAACCGCGCTAGACGAATCCCTATTATTTGTTTGATCGTCATATTCTCCCGGTAGCGTTTGAGGGGTGTCGGCAGTATCGTTAGGTGGTTGCGCTGATTCGACAGAATCTGTATTGTCCCGTGAAGGTGACGACGGCCGCCTTCCTGGACGATCCACACCGTATTTGCTGCCCGGCGTGAGGGGGAAGGATACCCCCGAGTCATCGCCGTAGGACGTACCCCTTTCACGTGTGCGTCTTGAAGGTGAAGATAGATCAGTATCCGATGATCTTGAAGGAGCCGCTGTTGATAATGAATCTTCGGGTACGGGGTTGATACGCGTTAAACCTGCCGAACCCCTATTCAGATTGTCTGATCGGAAAGGCATGGGCGTAGAGTCGGAGCCGACTACTATGCTAAGCGCTATTGCCCTTTTCTCAATTTTATTTAGGGTACTTATCAATTCCGCGCGAGTAAGGTTATCGTAAAGATGCAGCTTCCCGTCCGAAAACTCGCTGTTAAGAGAGTTGGCCGCCAAGTATGCTACAGCCTTTTCATACTGTGTGTTTCCCGATACAGCGCCAAGCTCGTTTGAGTATGCGTCGAGCAGGGCAATATTGTTCCATTCTGGTTCGCCTAACAAATTGTACGTCATTAAATAATACTGCAAATGGTTTACAGATTGGTCGGGATCGAGATTGCCGCCAAAGGCATTCAAATACCCTCTGCTTTGCGCGGCGCCAAGCTGCGTTTGATACCACTGTCCGCTTGCGCGAACAGGCGCTGTGACTTTAAAAAACTTGTTTAAAATAGTGACAAGCTCCGCCAGGGTGACGGGATCGTCTGGTCTAAACTCGCTTGTGTCGGTGCTTATCAAACCTTGGGTCGCGTACTTTTCTATCGCGTCTTTTGCCCAATGATTTTGCGTATCGGTAAATGAAGCGCCGCTCACCGTATTTGTGCCCGCGAGGATCATGCAGCTAAACGTGATTGCCGCAGCAGATCGGGCAAGCCTTTTAAAATTCAATTTCAATTTCAACCTCATCGCTCCTTAATGTAAATTAGTCTTTGTGTTGACAGCTCCTTCGCTTTTGTACTCAATCATGTCGCGGTTTTAGTTTGGTTTAATTTTCTGCTTAATATGTAATTTTGCTTTTACCATGTATTTCATCTAATCATAACCACGACCCCACCGATATATTTAGTGCGACGATGAGCAACGTCACATCAGAAAGGAGTCGTGATTAGTATTGAGGTTTAGACGATTAATTGCGGCTACCTTCGCTGTGCTTATCAGTATGTGCTTTCTGGTAAAACCGACCTACGGCGCGACAAGCGATTATGAGCTTGAACTTGATATCACGGCAAACTATGCCGAACAAACATTTGGTATTGAACCGGCAAGCTCCGGCTTATGGTTCAACTTTAACCAGTTGTTTATGCAAAAAGGTGACGCGAAAAGCATAAAACCTGGCTCAGCGTATAAAGAGCTTGTGTATAGCCTGGACGGTATATATCCCAGCCCCTACTTTGACAGCGATGATGTAGGCAAGCGCAAGCAAGACGCTAAAATCGCAAGCATAATCATCCGCAATACCACGCTCGTGACCGTCAATGTGCTGTTGCATCCAATATTTGAAGAATACGCCGATCCGCTTGAAGCGTGGCTTGAAGAAGAGCGTGACGCCGATTTGCAAGCGTACCTGGCTCGCAAAGAAGCCTGGTCTAACGAAAGCAACGTTATTTGGGGCGCGGAAGAGCTTGATAGCCCGCCCAACCTTATGGATGTGCTTCAACTTATGGTAACAGTTAACACTAATGATAACGCTAAACCGTCCGATATATTATATGACGGGCCGCTAAAAGAATTTGAAAACGCGATGGCGACTAAAAGTGACTTATCTGATACGACAGAGCGCAATTTGAAATGGGTAGACCTTGGCAAGTTAGCGCCTGGCAAAACAGCCACTTACGAATTTGTTATTACACTGGATGGAAGTCACGCTGATGATCGTTATCAAAACTTGCCCGCACTGCTTAACGCCTTTATTGTAGCTAACTTTTCGGGGGATTACCCAACGCCTACACCCACACCAAAGCCTACGCCGACACATCGCCCCGAGCCTACGACACACGCCTCGCCGCCCGCGACAATAATTCCCGAGTTTACGTCAACGCCTTTCCCCACATCCACCTCAGAACCTGACGTTACTGTTCCTTTACCTACCTCAGCTCCTTACGGCACACAGCCTCCGCAGCTATTTCAAAGTGTGACGCCAACACCACGTTTCGAAGATTCACAGTTGGAAGATTTGTGGCAGCAATATCTCAACGATCCGGACAAGGATGACCTTACCTTTGAAGAATGGCTCACTCTGATAGACGAAGAGAATCCATTAGGTTACGCGGAAGTGGAAAAACAGATGCCGCAAACAGGAGAACCGCCGCTTAATGTTTTTGTAATGCCGGGAATAGTGTGCTGCGCGGCGGGTTACTCGTTTTTACGGTCTCGAAAGGTAAAATAAATGGCAAGCGCTAATTTCGTGTACTACGCACCACAAATATAAAATTAAAAATAAAGGGAGAGATTTATTTGAAGAAAAGGGTTATCGCAATTGCCGCCGCGGCTGTAGTAGCAACATCTATGCTTAGCGCGGGTACCTATGCGTGGTTCTCGTCTCGTGACGAAGTAAACCTTGGTGATCTTGCGGGCGACAGCAATAAAAACGGTGTTAAAGGCGGCGTAGTAGCCGGTAACGTGGATGTTAGACTTGTGGTAGATTCTTACACTGAAGGTACTTCCGGTATACTTGACGGCGTTCGCATTACACAGTTGGGCGACTACCCCGGTATGGTTTATCCCGAAGATTTAGTTATTCTCCCGCAAGATACTATATTGCCCGATTATCTGTTTGACCCTCTGGACCCGAAATATGTGGATGGCCTGGCCGCCAAGGCTTCGGTATACGCAAGCGGACCTAACGCGGGTAAGCATTACCTGCCGGCCGGTTACACCTTTGATAGTACAATGCAGATTCAGTCCGTTATTGAATACAGTGTAGAAAACTTGTCCGGCACAGATGTTGTCGCGTCCATTAACCTGGGTTCGCTTAGCATGGCCGATAATAGTTCTTCCGCTACATCAACCAGCGCCATTACATCTGTCGGTTTATCCATCAGCCGCCTTTTGGGTTGGGATATAGACAATGTTTCGCGAGTAACCACCGAGGTAAGTAACAACATCAAAAACGCAAGAACAAATATGCCTTACGCCAATAATGAAGAATTTTACGCTGACGGCCCAACATGGTTCTTCTACGCTGATGGCCCAAGCGGCTCTACATTACAGTTTGTTAACCACAGAAAGTTAACGGAATATGGATTCTTGGACAGCGGAAACATATACAATAAAAACGCTTTAGCCACAGGGTTTACTTCCACAAAGCTTGGCGATAGTATTAATAAATGGGCGGACACGCCGTTCTATGAAACAGTCCCAACATCGCTTACCAACGGCTCAGATGATGAGGGTGTCGCGCTTGACGCTTCAATAACCGTAACTGACGGCGCTAGATTCGGTCTCGTTGATGACGCTGGCAACAAGCAGGTATATATGTATCTGCCTGTCGATGGTAAGGTTTCTATAAAGTACGCCCTTGCATTGCCCAACTACGAGGATACCAATGCCTCTGACGACACGATTGCCAATGGCGTTAACCTTAAAGGCAACGCGTATCAATACGCTATATTTACCCTTGATGTTACAGGCAACGTAGTTGACGGCAGCGGCCTTTCAACTGATAAAATGGTTGCCTTCGGTGTGCAAAACGTAGCGGCGGCTGTTGACTCTTTCTTTGATAAAGTCGGCTTGTATACTAAGCTTCAAAGTATTGATTTGTTCATCGACAAGCAGTAAGCTGTAACAGATTTATAAATAACCTAACCTTAATGTGGGCGGTCACTTTGATCGCCCACATGACTAACCTGCTTTAAGAATACGCCCCAGAAAGGGTGAGTGGAATATTGAGCAAAAAAATGATTTTGTTGTTAGCCTTGGCCATACTTGCGCTTTCACTAGGGCTTGGGGCGTCATACGCATGGTTTACATCACGTTCGGATGTGGATATGAAAAGTGGTTTGTATGGCGATAAAAACGCCTTAGCGACCTATGGCTCGCTTAACCTGGAACTTAAAGTGGACTCGCATATGCTGCAATACACCAATTCAAATGGCGTAAGTATAGAAGGCACTCCGTTCCCCATTGGAAACGGCGAGGCTTTGCTTGCCTATCCTGGCGCGGATCCTGGAAGTATCATGCGGGTAGACGCTAATGGCAATGTTATTGATACCCCACGCCATTATGTTTCCATACTGACATACACCCTTACAAATCACTCACAGTCTTACGCGCTGGCAATGATACCGCAATCAGGCGTAGAGATGCGTGACAGATACAATGCTAAAGGCAAGGTGGTTAAACAGGCAGTGGGAATGGGGGGCAATACAATAACCTCGTTATTTGTAGACCAATACGTATTGCTGGGAGCGGACTTAACCCTTAGCTCTTCCACGGGCACTCCAGATTACGGCAGCGGATTTGGCGGGCATTATTCCAACCTTGAAAACTTTGTGGCGGAGGGGCCCACATGGTTTAAATATGATTATGGTTTTGGCAGCAGCTCGTACGCGGCGGACATGTGGGCATATGTTAACATAGATAAGCTGCTTGCGGCAGGCTTCGATATGGAGACGATGGCATACGACATAGACGCAAAGCTCGCCACTGGTTACACCGTATATGATAAAAGCGGAGTTCCCTACGCAAACAATGAGATGCCGCTTTACAAAAAAGTTAGCGAGGCTGTGGAGATAAAACCTGGCGACACGCAATTCCCATATAACGCCAGCATCGATCCTACAGTCGGCAGGCCTGCTAATTACATCTATACTGATTATCCCGGGCTTAATTTGAATTCTGATGATGATTATAACAAGTTAACTGACTGTATGCTTTTTAGCATTGGCGGCAGTGATATGGAATACCCGGGAATTTATTTTTACATGCCTCCCAAAGGGGCGACTACTATTGTTATTAAACAGATCTTAAAAATAAGATCTGATGGTGAGGCGGACACTGATAATCTACTGCAATTTTCAATGTACAAAATGCGCCTCTTTAGCCCAGATGACGGCAGATACCTTAGCGCTTATGGCATAGAACCTGTAGAAGGCGCTGTAAAGGAGCATTTTAACGGGTTAATAGGCTTGGATTCGCCGGATGAAAAGCTGTGGAACAAGTTAAAAACCATGTTCAGTTTGACTTGAACATGTCCAGCTTAGACTGAAATTGGGATTGGTATTGATATTGGTATGTATCCCTAACTTCAAAGCTGATAGATCGTACCCGACAGAATGGTTGTTTAATAAAATTTCCATCAAATTGCGGAAGGGTTGAGCGTATGCTAAGTAAAAAAACCATATTGCTACTTGCGGCGGCAACGCTCACATGTTCGCTTGGACTTGGCGCGTCATACGCATGGTTTACGTCGCGCGCGCGCCTGGATATGAAAAGCGGTTTGTACGGCGATAAAAGCGCAATAGCAACCTATGGCTCGCTTAACTTGCAGCTTGAGGTGAAATCATATCTGCAACAACTGGGCGTTGACGGCGTATCGACAGTAGGCACTCCTTTCCCCATTGCGTCTGGCGAGGGGTTATTTGCCTATCCCGGCAGTGTCACGCGGGTAGACGCTAACGGCAATGTTATCGATGCCTCGCGCTATTATAAATCCATAATGACATACACCATTACGAACCAGTCCCAAGCTTATGCACTGGCCATGATAGCGCAATCAGGCGTGGCTATAAATGGCGATAACGACCATGTAGGCGATGTACTTACAACAAAAAAGGAATTGGCGGATACTCCGGTACCCTCTATGCTTATGAATTATTATGTATTGCTGGGCGCGGATTTAGATCCCAAGCCACCAGGAACGCCAGCTCATAGCGGCTATGGCGGCTATTACCCAACCCTTGAAGAATTTGTGGCAAAAGGCCCTACATGGTTTAGATACGATTATGGTTTTGGGGATAACGCCGAGGCGAACGACATATGGGCGTACGTTAATGTAGAAAAAATG
This sequence comes from Clostridiales bacterium, assembly GCA_031263155.1. Classification (GTDB taxonomy): domain Bacteria; phylum Bacillota; class Clostridia; order Lachnospirales; family WQUN01; genus JAISGK01. Next base: position 1,103 of record JAISGK010000074.1, on the reverse strand, counting down.
CTCGCGGCAGGTTTTGATATAAAAACAATGATGTACGACGCGGACGCAAAGCTTACCACCAGTTACGATGTATACGATAAAAGTGGCAGCGCCTACGCAAACAAAGAAGTGCCGCTTTACACATTAATTAGTCCGGCCGCAAAGCTAACAACCAACGAGCAATTCAATTTTCAATCTGCTATTGACCCCACAGCGGGCAGACCCGGTAATTACAGCTATGGAAATTATCCCGACCTTACTTTGACATCTAACACGCAGTTTAACAAATTGACCGACTGCAAGGTTTTTAGCGAAGACGATTCTATATATTCAGGAATTTATCTCTATATGCCACCCAAAGGCGTAACCACTTTTGTTTTCGAGCTTTCTCTAACTCCGGGGTCAAGTATGGCGGCCTTCGACAATCTACAGCAATTTTCATTTTATAAGATGCCCCTTGTTAACCTCAATAAAGACGATCGCCTTAGCGTTTATGGCATAGAACCTATAGAAGGCGCTGTAAAAGAATACTTTAACGGGTTAATAGGCTTAGCCTCCACCAGTAATGACTTGTGGGATAAGCTAAGAATCATGTTCGGCTTAATTTGAATAACTGTAAACGTGCGTTTTCACAAAAGGGTTGTGCTTTCGTAGGGGCGCGCAGTGCGCGCCCCTACGAGATCATACCCACTGATCGTTGCGCATCCATACCAAATTTAGAAAACGCACGTTTTGACTTATGGTAACAACTAATTCTAATGATAACGCTAATTTGCGCGATATATTATATGACGGGTTGTTAAGGCTTCGGATTCCAGAAATCTTATTAATCAGAAATCTTATTAATTCAGAAATTCCATTAAGATGGTGAAAGGGCGGTATATGATAAATAAAAAAATTATCGTGTTAATTGCGGCGGCTGTACTCGTTTGCTCTTTGGGGCTTGGGGCGACCTACGCGTGGTTTACCTCACGCGCGGAAGCAGACCTTGCGGGTGGATTGTATGGCGCAAAGGGCGGGCTGGCTTTCGGTTCGCTAAACGTGGATCTAAAAGTGGACAGTCACTTGCAGGCGATCAACGCCGCTGGAACCCCCATAGGCACACCCATACCTGTTGGTTCGGG
>JAISGK010000083.1 GCA_031263155.1 Clostridiales bacterium | reverse complement strand
CCCCCCCCCCCCCCCCCCCCCCCCGCCCCCCCCCCCCCCCCCCCCCCCCCCCCCCCCCCCCCCCCCCCCCCGCCCCCGCCCCCCCCCCCCCCCCCAACCGACCCCCTATCAACCGCAGCATCTAAAAAGCTTTACTTTACCGCCCAATCGGCTCAGGATATTTTAGCGTTTTTGTTCTTCCGGGGCAAACAGCAAGGGTACTACATTGACATCGGCGCCAACGATGGCGTTTCAGGCAGCACCACATACTGGTGTGAACAGTTGGGGTGGCAGGGCATATGCGTAGAGCCGTTGCCAAGTATGTTTGAGGTATTGAAAAAGCATAGAAAATGCACACTAATAAACGCAGCAATATCTGACAAAAAGCAAGAAAGCGCAGGGTTTATAGAATTCCCCGACCGCGAAACTCGCAGTGGTCTTGCGGATACTTATGACAGTACAGCGTATGAACAGAATCTGGAACTATCCCGCGCGGTGAGCATAAAAGTCCCTACAATAGCATTCGGCGACCTAGACGCCCCAACACACATTGACTTTTTAAGTATTGACACGGAAGGTCATGAATTCCCAATAATCCAAGGCATAGACTTTGGCATCCACACCTTTGATTTAATAACAATAGAGACCAAGGATGCGCTGGTCATTGATATATTAAAGCAAAACGGCTATTGCATACTATTCAAGCTGGGCGAGGATATTATGTTTGTAAACGAAAGGTTATGGCAGTGAGCGCCAACATTTCTCATTACACATTTCTCACTACACTCAAATTGTTGTTGACAACTACCCACCGCTCATTTATAATTTACCCTACGTTAGGCGGCAAGGGTTTATTTGCTGTGGCAAGGTTTTGCTTGCTATGGCAAGTGATTTGCTTGCCTTATACAGCGCTGGAGAAGTACTCAAGCGGCTGAAGAGGCCCCCCTGCTAAGGGGGTAGATCGGCTGAAACCGGTGCGAGGGTTCAAATCCCTCCTTCTCCGTCTTTAGAAACAAATGCGAACTCGACCCGGATGTTTTTCGTCTGGGAAGCGTTCGCTTTTGTTTTTACTTTGGAAGCGTAAAGGAGGCGTTTATTAATGAGTCATATGGCTGCAAATTATTTGCAATCTATTCCCGGCATGAAAGAATCTATAATGAAAGGCAAAACAACGCCGCTTGACGAATGTTTGGATAGCGTGGGATGGGATATAAATTAAAATTTACCCGACAAGCGGGAAAAGACGCCCATTGGATATAAAAAACAAACGGGGATGCCGCATAAGACATTCCCGCTTATAACTTAAATCGCCATCATCAAATATTCCCAATCGCCATAACCCGTAACTTTTTTTATTCCTGCTCAAACTCTTCTTGCTCCTGCTCAATTGGTTCATCCTGCTCAATTGATTCATCCAAATCCGGCTGATCAATCGCTTCTGCACCGTCCGCTTCCTTCTTTGACAGACTGATTTTTTTGTTGTCTATATTAACGTCAATAACTTTAACAGAAATAACGTCGCCTACCGCCAGTTCGTCCTCCACCTTGGCTATGCGGTTTGGGCTTATTTGGGAAATATGCACCATACCGTCCAACCCCGGCTCAAGCTCCACAAACGCGCCAAATGTAACAATACGCACCACCTTGCCGGTAACAACGCTGCCAATAGGGTATTTGTCCGCCGCCGCGTTCCAGGGGTTGGTCTCTACATTGCGCAAAGTAAGAGAGATTTTGCCCTTTTCGGGATCAAGATCGCGCACCGTCACAGAAACAGTGTCACCTTCACTAAGAACATCGCTTACGTTTTTAACGCGCCCCCAAGAGAGTTCGGATATGTGGATAAGACCATCCACGCCGCCCAAATCCACAAACGCGCCAAAGGATGCTATGCGGCTTACGGTTCCGGTAATTCTCTGTCCAATTTCGGCTGTGGCGAAAAATTCGTCTCGCTTTTGCGCGTGCTCGACACTGGCCAGTTCTCTGCGCCCCGCAACCACGCGCACGCGGGGTCTGCTTCTGTCAAACTCCAGAATATTAAAATTGAGCGTTTTGCCAAGATACACGGAAAGATCTTCGGCGAAGCGATTAGAAATTTGCGACGACGGCACAAACACACGCACGCCTTTAATGAGCGCGATAAGACCCCCCTTAACTTGCTCAATGATTTTGCCAGGCACAGGCGTTTTGCTCGTAAACGCTTCTTCTAATTCCACAAGTTTTTTTTGACTATCCAACTTTTTCTTGCTCAGTTGCACGTTGCCGTCCGCATCGTTAACATGGATGACAAAAACGTCTATTTCTTGTCCAGGCTTAAGCAGATCGTCAAGGTCTGCGGCAGGGTCGTCGGTTATTTCATTACGAGCGATGACGCCCTCATACTTGTAGTTTAAATTGACCGTAACTTCATTAGGCGTAACAGTGATAACCCTGCCCTTAACCACCTGACCCGTATGTAGGGACAAATTAGATTCATTTAACATATCGGCAAAAGATTGATTGTTGTTTTGTTCAAATTCGCTCATATACCTGACTGCCTCCTCTGTTATTGCCGGTGGGGTTGATGCTCCGGCCGTTATCCCCATTTTACCATTTAATCTCAAAATATTCAACACTATATTCTGAATTCTTTCGACGAGATAGGAAAGTTCGCAGTGTTTTTTACATATATTGTATAGTTTTTTTGTATTGGAACTGTTGGGATCGCCCAGCACCACCATGGCGTCACACTGTTTGGCAAGGGTTTCCGCTTCCTCCTGGCGTTCTGCTGTAGCCTTGCAAATAGTGTTGACTATGGTAACGTTTGCCCCCAATTGATTGATATAATCGCGCGCGCGTTCAAAATCCTCAACGCTATACGTCGTTTGACTTACCAAAATATAGGGAGCGTTAAGGTCAAATGGATATGCCCGCACCTCGTCCATGTTTTTTAGCACATGAACGTCACGCGCGTATCCGATTATGCCTTGTATTTCTGGGTGCTCTTCATCGCCCAGCACAATGACCTGGCAATTAGCCGCAGATACGATTTTGTGAATACGTTTGACGAATGGGCAGGTGCAATCTACATATTTTATGCCGCGACGCGTCAGTTCATCTGTTACGGCGGGCGACACACCATGCGAACGTATAACGACAGTTTCGTTCGTTACCTCGCTTAAGCTTTTGATAGCGTGAACTCCCATGGCGGCGAGTTCGTCCGTTACAACACGGTTGTGAATCAAAGGGCCGAATGTAACAAGAGGCGCGCCGTCTTGTTTCAACGCCGCGCACAGATCGTAAACAGTATTAACGGCGTTTGCCACCCCATAGCAAAACCCCGCCGTTTTTGCTAAAATGACCTCTATAACACAGCCTCCGCGACAATTATTTTGGTGGGTCAAATGGTAGTCACAACGTGAATTTAGTCACAGCGCTATTTTTGCGCGGTAAGCTGAACAATTTGACGCATGGTATTTTCTGTTATTTCTTGCAGCAAAGCCGTCTTGAGCCTTTGCCCCTTATATTTTTCCAAATTGATGGGTTTTCCTATGCGGATACGAACCCTGGTGAAAAACTTATAGCTGGACACGACGCCTACGGGCACGATGGGTACCTGCGCTTTTATGGCAAAAAACGCGGCCCCTGACTTTGTGTCGTGAATGTCTATGGTTTTGCGTCTGTGACCCTGGGAGAAGAGCAGCAGCGCCTCGCCGTTTTGCAAAACTTTAATGGCAGTATTGTAGGCGACCATGTCTGTTATGTCGCGGTCAACGGGTATCGCTCCTAGCGCGCGGAAAAACCATGACGCGAGTTTTCCGGTAAACAGCTCCTTTTTCGCTAAAAATCTTAACCGCCGCCGCGCCACGTAAGCGATGAAAATAGGGTCGTAAGAGTGCGCGTGGTTGGAGCAAATTATGACGCCGCCTTTTTGGGGAATGTTGTCTAGGCCCGTTGCCCTGAAACGGAATAGAAAGAAAGATAAAAAAGCCGCCACGCCTTTTAAGAACCAATATAACACATTATTCCCTCGCATATAATTATTGTCTTTTAGCCCGCCATGGAATGAAATTTTAGTAGTCCAGATTGTTATAGATTGTCAAATATTTAAGGTATGGTTTCTCAGGCGATCTTTAATCAGCGATAGCGCCCGTTCAAAAACCTCGTCGAAATTTTTATTTGTGGTATCAATGTAGGTCGCGTCGGGCGCTTTTTTAAGAGGCGCGACACTTCTTTGCAGATCATCCCGGTCTCTTGCCTCCAGCTCACGTTTGACAATGTCATAGTCGGACCCGGGTAGATCACACATACGCCGCAATGTACGGGAATGAACGCTTGCGTCGAGAAATATTTTAACCTGCGCTCGCGGTAAAATTTTCGTGCCTATGTCTCTGCCGTCCATCACGACATTTTGCGAATGCGCGAGATTGCGCTGCAAGTCAAGCAACTTGGCGCGAACTTCGGGAATAGCGGCTACTCTGCTTGTCGCTTTGGAAATCTTTGGAGAACGCAGGCGGTCGGTTACATCCTCGCCGTTAAGGATCACGCGTTGAATGTCGTCTTTATATAATATTTCAATGCATATCGCTGATAGAACATCAACCACAGTTTTTTTGTGTTCGGGCTTTACCCCCTTGTTGAGGCAGTGCAGCGTGATTGCGCGGTAGAGAGCGCCCGTATCCACGTGAACAAATGCCAAGTCTTTTGCCAGCGCCTTGGCAAGGGTGCTTTTGCCCACGCCGGATGGGCCGTCTATGGCTATGGATACAAACCGTTCCCGCCTGTCAGATTTTACTTTATCGATGCCTATGGCAGTTGAATCGGATTCGGCTGGATCTGGTACGACGGGATTTGGTTCGTCCGCTTTAGTCTCATCTGGACTGATCAGATCGGGCCGCAAGGTTATCGCCCCGCGCAGGTATACATGACGCGCTTCGCTCTGCTTGCGGTCAATGTTTGCCAGTACCATGCAGCGCAAACATTTTTGCAGGCTACCTCGCACCAGCATTTCTTGATAACACATAAGCCCCGCCATAGTAAGCCCTAAATCTCTGGCTGCGGCGGCGGGATATACCTGATCCAAATCTTGTGTGGCGGTGTAGATAACAGAGACAATATCGTCAACGTTTATTCCATTTTGCGTAATTATCTCAGTTAGCAACATCCTTGACGCGTCCAGTATTTCAGGCTTAGTATTATTGTTTACCGTTATGGCGCCTCTTATTGCCAGCAAATTTTGTTCCCCCATGTCATCATGTTAAGACCGCGTGATCTTCGCGGCGTGCGTGCCCGCCAGTTTTCCCGTCGCGAACGCGATATGCAGGTTAAAACCTCCGGTTAGCGCGTCAACATCAAGCACTTCTCCCGCAAAAAATAATCCGGCTACTATTTTGGATTGCATGGTAGAGGGGTTAACCTCCTTAACATCTACACCTCCGCGTGTGACTACCGCTTCATTAAAACCGTGCTTACCCACTACCGACAGCGAGAGGCGCTTAATAACAGCCGCCAGATTTTGCCGCTCTAGCCGAGTGATATCGCGTGTTTTTTTGTCGCCTTGCAGCTCTGCCTGTTCTATTACGATGGGAATGAGCGCTTTTGGCAAAAGATCGTCAAGCGCGCGCCTCAAGTCTCTATTTATATATTTGTCAAAGTCGCGCAGGATGCGTTTGTCCAGCATTGGAATATCAAGCGCCGGCTTAAGGTCGATAAAGACATCATACTTCACGCCATCGTCAACACAATGGCTGGCGGATAAAACAATAGGGCCGCTAATCCCGTCGTGGGTGAACAATAACTCGCCAAAGTCGTCATATACACCTTTGCCGTCTTTTATCAGCCTAAGCCCAACATTGCGCAGCGACAGCCCCGCCAATTCACTAACCCATGTTTGCGCGACGCGAAGTGGAACGAGTGAGGGCGATAATTTTGTCACGCTGTGTCCCGCTTGTTTAGCCATAATATAGCCGTTGCCTGTGGAACCTGTCGCGGGGTAAGCCAAGCCGCCCGTCGCGATAATGACAGAGTCGGCGTCAAACGCACCGCTTGAAGTAATAGCGCAAAAGCGCGATGAGGCGCGATTCGGACATTCCAGCGATGTCACAGGCGTATTGCATCGTATTTTGACACGGTTTTGAGAGCAATGCCTTAGCAGCGCGTCAACGATATCGGCGGCTTTTTGAGACGCGGGAAAAACGCGCTTGCCGCGCTCTGTTAGCAGCGCGACGCCAAGGTTTTGGAAAAATTCCATGCAGTCGGAGCTCGTGAATCCATTAAACGTGCTGTACAAGAATTTTGGGTTGCGTGGTGTGTTGAGCATCATTTCGGCGGGTTCACAGGCATTGGTCAGGTTGCAGCGGCCCTTGCCGGTTATGGCGAGCTTTCTGCCCGGTCTATTGTTCTTTTCCAAAACGGTAACTTTTGCGCCGCCCGCCGCCGCGAATCCGGCCGCGACAAGTCCCGCCGCCCCAGCGCCGATCACCACGACATCCATCTAAAATCCTCCGATTATAGTCTAAACGTGCGTTTTTAAAATTTGGTATGAGTGTGCAACGATCAGTGGGTATGATTTCGTAGGGGCGCGCAGTGCGCGCCCCTACGAGATCAAAACCCTTTATCGGGCTTATACTTTTCTTCCAAGCGGCTCATCCACCAGCCAAGGGCAATACCCAGCACAGCGGCGATCGCGCAAATCGCGGTTCCCGCTCCAGCAAAGTAGGTATACGTTATGTCCAGGTAGTCAAAATTGATAGGCAAGGGGAGTATCATTATTGTGCTTGCGGTGACGATACCAAGTATGAAGTGAAACAATCCAGCGTGATATTTCTTTATGAGCCACTCAAAAAATTTGGATAGGGCGAGAACGCATACCAACCCGCCAATGCCAATGGGCACAAGCACCCCGAAGTCCAGCGCCTTAAATCCCGCCGTCATTTTGTCGTACATGCCCATGTAGAGCAGAAAGTTTGACGGAGAAAGTCCGGGTACGAGAAAACCCAGCGCCATGATGGCCCCCGCGATAATCCACGTTACAAAATTTGCCGGTATTTCCGCCGCTATATTTTTTATCAGAAAGAGGAATATGTAACCCGCCACGGCAGATATGATTAAAACGCCATAGTGAAAGGGCTTCCTGCCATGTTCGCCCGCTTGCGCCCAAAGTGCTGGCAGGGTACCGATTATGCACCCCGCGAAAAACCACAAAATCTCCACCATATAAAAATCGAAGAAATACGTAAGCGCGACAGAACACAACACAACGCTAACAAATGCGCCAATACCCACAGGCACGAAGTACAACAGGTTTTTGATAAAGTCCTTTGTCAGGTTGGCCAAAAAACCGATCAGCCGTTCGTATATTCCAAATATGGCCGCAAGCGCGCCGCCCGACACGCCGGGCAGTATAAACCCCGTGCCTATGAACATGCCTTTTACCACACGCAATATCCAATCCGTACTTTTCATTTGCCTTATTCCTCTCGATCTACCGTTTTTGGCTTGCCATGAAGTCATCTCGTCAAATCTTCGCGCTGGCGCGCTTTAGCAACAGGGTTATTCTGTCCAATTCATCCATGCTGTAGTATTCTATCTCTATCGCCCCCTTTTTCTTGCCGTCGCGAATACTCACCTTTGTGCCCAACGCTGTTTTTAACTCATCTTCCAGCTTACGCAAAGACGCTAACTGTTGCGGGCGCGTATCTTTAACAGTGCCATCTTCACCTGCGCGCAGCATATTTTTTATCATTTGCTCGGTGTCTCTGCTATTGAGGTCGCGTTCAATTATCCGCTCGGCGCACATCAACTGCTTGCCGGGATCCAATCTACCCAACAAGCGGCCATGAAACGCGGTCAGCTTGCCTTCGGCAATAAGCTCCCGCACACTTGGCTCCAGATTAAGCAAGCCTATTATATACGTTACGTTGCTTCGTTCTTTTCCTATTTTTTTCGCCACTTCTTCGTGGGTGTAAAAATAGTCGTCCACCAGTTTTTTATAGCAAAACGCCTCTTCTATGGGGTTGAGGTCTTGCCGCTGCAAATTTTCTATAAGAGCGATGTGCAGTGCGTCGCTTTCGCTATATTCCTTTACAATAACAGGAACCTCTGCCAGCTTCGCCATGCGGGCCGCCCGCCAACGCCGCTCGCCCGCTATGATGTTATAGTACCCGTTTTCGTCGGTCACGATGATGGGTTGCAGCACACCAAAATTTTTTATGGACTCCGCCAGTTCTTCCAGCGCGCGCTCGTCGAAATACTTGCGCGGTTGAACTCGATTGGGTTCGATACGATTAATATCGACCATGAGCACACCATTTTTCGTTTCTGACTCGCGGTACTCGTCCAAACTTATTTCGGCGCCCGATATGAGCGCGCCAAGACCGCGCCCCAAACCCTTTTTTAACGCCTGCGGCATATTTATTATTCCTCCTTGCCCATAACTTCCAACGCCAAATGGCGATAACTTTCCGACCCTTTGCTGCGCTCGTCGTAAACAGTTATCGGAACCCCATGGCTGGGAGCTTCCGACAGGCGAACGTTGCGTGGTATGATGGTGCGGAATACCCTTTGATTAACGTGCTTTTTAACCTCGTCTACCACCTGCATCGACAGGTTTGTCCTCGCGTCAAACATAGTGAACACCACACCCTCTACTTTGAGGTAGGGGTTAAGCCTTCTTTGCACCAATTCAATGCTGTGTAAAAGCTGCGTGAGTCCTTCCAGCGCGTAATACTCGCATTGAATGGGCACAAGCACCGTGTCCGCCGCCGTTAGCGCGTTAACAGTGAGTATATTCATAGACGGAGGGCAATCTATAAATACATAATCGTAAAGATACTTTGTATCGTCCAAGATGGACTTTAGTATAAACTCCCTGTGTTCTCGCCCGATGAGTTCTATTTCAGAACCTGCCAAATCTATATTGGCGGGTATAATGAACAGATTTTCGACGCATGTGCTAAAAATAGCGTCTTCGGTATAACATTGGCCTAACAGTAAATCATAAATGCTGAATTGCAAATGATTTTTGTCTAGCCCAAGCCCGCTGGTGCTGTTGCCTTGAGGATCCATGTCCACTGTAAGCACCTTACGTCCAGCTTGAGCGACGGCGGCTGATAGATTTATATTGGTGGTGGTTTTGCCCACGCCGCCTTTTTGGTTAGCGATGGCTATGATTTTTCCCAAGTTAACTTCGCCCTCCCCCGGATGATAAGTATAAAGCGTTATCTTTCAAAATTCATCAAATATTCAAATATGCTAAATGCCCATCGCTTACCTTAATATCGATCTTTATTATATTATAACAGAGCGTAATTTTTACGTCCAGAAAAGATTACGTCACAAAAGGTTTCCAAACCAAAACAAAATATGAAAATATTCGCCGCAACACCAATTTTTTTTCACCTTGTCAACAAAATACCCTTCTGATATAATTAACAGAAAAGCGCATGATTGTTGTGCGCCCAAGGAGGTGGATCGCGTTCATTCCGGCGCAACATGCCGGTGTGGCAACTATCATGCATGACGACTTATTTAAAGAATCATCACGCGCGCCAGTTTATAACAAATATGGGAAAGATAGCTTAAATAATCGCGCAAATATAAACAGTATGTCTGGTGAAAAGCCTGACGGCCTAAGATCTACCGCGCCTCGATCCAACGGGCAAAGGATTGACACTCCCAGGCCCATTGGGTTAAAAAGACCTGACGAAGCCAATGGCTCCAGGGGCGACAGCTCGCGCGTAAAGCAGCGCAGAAATAGTCCCGAAATGATAAAAAAGCGTATGATGAAAAAATTTGTTACGATTGTCGGATTGATGGTGGGCATATTTTTGGTGGGCGCTTCGCTTGTGCTGCTTGTGTACAACAATACTACGGCGGCGTCTAACGAAAATTTCTTCGCTACCCCAAAACTGTCGCCGACGCCCTCTGTAGATGATGAGGATCGCTCCGAAGTGGGGGCGGAAAACATTGGCACAAGTGACGAGGGGCTGTTGACCCCGCCGGCCAGGACAATTTTTTTATGCGTGGGCAAAGATAAAGGCGGGCACCTTACTGATGTTATCATGGTAGCCTCGTTTGAGCGCGAGAGCAAAGAGATTAAGGTTATAAACGTCCCGCGCGACACATATACGATTATTCCGGAAGAGCGCCTGCAAAAATTGCGTGACGCCGGGAGATACCCGCCCCGCGACGGCGTTATAAAAATTAACGAGGCCAATAGCTACGGCGGCGAAACATATGGCATGATTCTGCTGGAAGAAACGTTGAAGGATCTGCTGGGCGTAGAGATGGATTATCGCATTGAAATAACCACAACGATGTTTCGTGAAATAGTTGACGCGGTGGGTGGGGTGTACTTTGACGTGCCTGCGGCGAATGGCAGCGCGGGGTTGTATTATAATGATCCCCACCAAAATCTTAAGATTGCCCTGCCACAGGGCTTGCATCTGCTTAACGGCGAGGAGGCCGAGGGGCTTGTGCGTTTTCGAAGCTATCCCAACGGCGACACCGATAGGGTGTCTGTTCAGCAAGATTTTTTAAAGGCTATGTTTAGTCAGGTGTTACAGCGCGAGACTATTGTAAACAACGCGTACAACATTGCCAAATCTTTGCTTGGCAACATCACCACTGACTTTGGGATTATCGAACTGCCCAAGTACCTTCGGTATGTAAATGATCTAAACTCCGACAAAATTTCGTTTCAGACCCTGCCCGGCTATGGCGCGAACGAAGAGGGCACAGGCATTTCATATTTTTGGGTAAACGAGGAGCAAACAGAAGCCATGGTCAAAGAATGGTTTCTTAAAGATTCGACCCCCAGCGCGTCAAACAGCCCCTCTCCATCGCCCGCAAGCTCTAAAACCCTTAAAATACAGGTGCTTAACGGAGCGGACGTAGGCGGACTGGCGGGTACCTGGCAAAAAGAATTGGAAGAAAAGGGATTTACCGTTGCCGACATAGGCGATTTTAATAGCGAACGGACTGATCACACGCGTATCCTGGCGCGCAAAGAAAACATGGGCGCCGACCTGAAAGCGCTGTTTAATGACGCGGAGATTATAATAAACCCTGTTATGGACGAAGAATACGATATAATTATTATTTTAGGCAAGGATGATAAGCTATGACAGCTTCCACACTAAAGATGATAGCGCTCCTAACCATGTTTATAGATCACACTGCTGTTATCTTTGAGCCGATGTTGCTGGGTGGCCCATCGACATCCACATGGTACTATGTGTTAAGATCGTTAGGGCGCGTAGCGTTTAGTATTTATGTTTTTTTCATAGCGGAGGGCTGCCGTAGAACGAGCAACATAGGCAAATATGTGGCGCGGCTTGCCCTTTTTGCCGTTGTATCAGAGTTGCCGTTTGATCTGGCGCTGTTTATACAAAACAGGAATCTTGGACTTTCTGATTTCATGCTATTTAACGAACACCAAAACGTATTTCTTACCTTGGCGCTGGGCGCGTGCTGTATATGGGCTTTTCAGTTTATGACCAAAGGTATTATGAAGTATGCGCGGTTCATACCGTGCCTTGCCTGTATCGCGCTGGGCGACTTGCTCAGAACGGATTACGGCTCAATGGGAGTGTTGTTTATTTTCCTGTTGTACATGGCGCCAGAGTTACGTATGTCGGTTACAAAGCACAAGAGTCGCCCGCCGCAGTATATGCCGAGCGGGTTGGATGACAACGGCTTTCAGGTTGGCGCCGCGCGAAGTGATAACACTTTAAAGTCAAATAGCGTCGCGTTTACGCGCGGCGATAGAATTTGGCAAATAATCCTTTTATTTCTGATGGAATTTTATTTTAACATTATCTCATGGATACGGTGGGAGAGCATCCCTTTAATGGCCGAATATGGAATCATTGACGTGGTACTGCCGCGCTACGCTATTATGCTGATGAGCGGGGCGTGCCTGTCATACGTTATGCTGGCTTTTTATAACGGGCGAAAAGGGAAGGGGAGTACGTTCCTAAAGTGGTTTTTTTACATCGCTTACCCCGGTCATTTGATTATATTGTTTGTTATAAAATATCTATATGTGTGGCCTAATAGTTAATCCTGTTGTCGTATTTCACACTTCTTTAAGAAAGCACAAAGAAACGGAGGAGCAGTTATGAAATTGATTTACCCTGCGTGCGTGTATCGCGATGAGTCAAATAACGGTTGGGAGGTGGATGTGCCAGACATTAAAGGATGCGTATGCAAGGGAGCTACGTTATCCGACGCGTTGGTTAACGCGATAGGGCTGGCAACCGCTACAGTGGCGACCGCTTTGGAGAATGGCGAACATTCTCCCGCGCCTCGAGATCCTGCTAGTATTCTACCTGAGCCGGGCGGATTTATCAATATGATAATGGTGGATATTAACGCGTATTCACTTAAGATCGGCGAGGCGTACATATCACGTGAGTTGAAAATTCCCCGTTGGCTAAACAATTTTTGTGAGGCGCGCAAGGTAGATGTTAATGACGTGTTGCTCAAGACACTAACGGATTTGTACGAACGTAGCCAGACCACAGAGGCGGATATCACCTGCGCCCCCAAGCTTGACGCAGTATAAGGAGAAAAACCATGAAATTGAGTTACGATAGCCTGGCCGACGCGCAAGCATGGCAAACAGTGGGGATTAAACCACCCCGCTATGATGTTAAAGCTGTGCGCAAGCTGACAAAAACCGCGCCTACGTGGATTCATATGGGAGCGGGCAACATATTTAGAATTTTTCCGGCGAAAGCGCAGCAAAAGCTGTTGAACGAGGGCAAGGCGAGCGGTGGCATAATAGTTTGCGAAGCGTACGACGAAGAGATCATAACAGTGGCGTTCGAGCCGTTTGACAATCTTTGTGTGGGTGTGATACTAAAAGAAGGCGAGTTTGACGCGGAGGTGATCGCCAGCGTTACAGAGAGCCTTACGGTATCAAGCGGCCGCTCACGCTTAACGGAAATATTTACAAGCCCTTCGTTGCAGATGGTGACATTTACGATAACGGAGAAAGGCTATGCCGTGCGCGACAGTTCTGGAAAACTGCTGCCTCATATAGCTGCGGACATAGAAATGGGCCCGCGCGGCGCAAGATCCACTGTGGGTGTGGTTGCGTCCATGTGCGCCGTTCGCGCCGACATGGGAGGCTCACCATTGGCGACGCCAACTCCATTGGCGACGCCAACTCCGTTGGCGTTAGTGAGCATGGATAACTGTTCTCAAAATGGCGACAAACTTAAAGAAGCGGTGCTTACTGTCGCAAACGGATGGAAAGATAAGGGATACATTAGCGAGGCAACGCTGGATCGCTTGCGTGACCCCGCGCTTTTCAGTTTCCCGTGGAGCATGATAGATAAGATAACCCCGCGTCCGTCTGAGATGGTGTACGCAGAGCTGATCAAGCGCGGGCTTGAGAATATGGAAATCGTAAAAACCGCCAAGAATACATGGGTGGCTCCGTTCGTCAACGCGGAAGAGATAGAGTACATGGTAATAGAAGACGACTTTCCCAACGGTCGCCCTCAGCTAGAGCGGGCGGGGTTTATTTTTACCTCGCGCGAAACAGTCCAAAAATTTGAGGAAATGAAGGTTTGCGCGTGCCTTAATCCGCTGCACACTGTACTGGGCACATTTGGCTGCATGTTCCGAATGGACTATATTTATCAAACGATACGCGATGAAGACCTGGCAAAGCTAACGCGCTATATTGGGTTTACGGAGCAATTGCCATACGTGCCCGATCCAGGCGTTATAAGCCCCGAATTTTTTATTAACGAAGTGCTTAACGAGCGTTTCCCCAATGTATATATCCCCGACGCCCCCGCGCGCATAACCGAAGATAACGCGCATAAAATACCTGTTCGTTTCGGCGAAACGTTAAAGAAGATGGAAGCCAAAGGCGATAACATAGCGGCCCTTAAGGGCATACCGTTTTTTATCGCCGGTTGGTTGCGCTACCTCACCGGCATAGCGGACGATGGCGATCCGTTTGACATTAGCCCTGATCCGATGTTACCCGAATTGACCGGATATCTTAAAGACATCGCGTTGGGCGAGACAGATCGAGACAAGGCGGCGGCGCTGGTGAAGCCGATTTTAAGTAACCAGTCTATCTTTGAAATCGATCTTTACAAACATGGTTTGGCTGACAAGGTAGTAGATTATTTTATGTGTATGCTAAAAGCCCCCGGGGCCATTCGAGAAACGCTTGCAAGGCATGTGGCGACGCTGTAGTTGCCATTTGCGGCGCGAAATATATTCAATGCACGCAAAAGGGACGCGTTAAACGTCCCTTTTTGAAGTTTGCCATACCCTTGGCTGTCAATTTGCAATGCAATGTTCGCCAACATGATCCAATATTTGCTTTAGGGACGCCTCCCAAACCTGCGCAGTTTATTCAGCTCGTTTACGATTGCGGCCCGAGCGATTTTAGCTTCTTCTATCGTGTTCGTACTTGAGAAACTAAACCGCGCCGCCGATCTCAGCCTGTCCTGCCCCAGTCGCAAGTAATTTAGGCTGGTGTGCGAAGAGCGAGAGTTACACGCCGATCCGTTAGATATATATATGCCCGCGAGCGATAGGGCATTGACCAGTGTTTCAGAGTTGACCCCCACAAAGCTCATGTTAAGTATATATGGCGATCCATCAGCATGGCCGTTGATGTACACATCTGGTAGATCGCTTGCGAGAGAGGCTATTTCATTCTTTATGGCTCTAACGCCAGCCAGATTGTCAGCTTGCTTTTCATTAGCAAAGCGGGCGGCTTCGGCCAGCGCGGCTATGGCGGGTACGTTCTCGGTTCCGGGGCGTATGCCGCTTTGCTGCCCTCCGCCGTACAGTAAGGGTACAAGCCGAGTCGATTTGCTTTGTTCCCTCCTGGCCAATAAGGCCCCTACACCTTTCGGAGCGTGTATCTTGTGCCCACTTATCGAACACAGATCCACATGGCTTAAATCCAAATTCTCCTTGCAAAACCCCTGTACATGATCTGTATGGATAGTAATATCGCCGCGCAGGGCTTTTATTTGCCGCGCAATGCCCGCGATATCCGTTATCGCGCCAGTTTCGTTGTTAACATGTATGAGACTAACCAAAATGGTGTCTGGCTGTATCAACGAAAGCACGTCGCTGGCGGTTGGCGCGCCCAATTCGCTCACGTCCGCTCGCGTGACGGTAAATCCCTCTGATTCAAGATATCTTGCGGTGTTTTCGACAGAGGGGTGTTCCGCGCGGCTTATTATAATATGCCGCCCACGTTTTGCCTTCGCGCGCGCGACCCCAACAAGAGCCAAGTTATTAGATTCCGTGCCGCCTGAAGTATAATAAATTTCGCCGCTTGCGCCAAACACGGAGGCGAGTTTCGACGTTGCGCTTTTTACCGCGCGTTCGCCCTCAAGCCCTAGTTTGTGCGCTGACGAGGGGTTGCCAAAATTTTCGTACATCAAACTGTCTAGCAGCGTTCGCAAGCGTGGATCGGTTGCCGTCGTGGCCGCGTTGTCAAAGTATATCATGAGGCGTCGTCGCTAACGCGCGCAAAGTTTTCACACAACCCGCGAATAGAACGAAGCACATAGGATTTAACATACGGTTTGCCGATAATATCGTCTACACCCCGCATGATAACATCGTCAGCGGTCGCGTTGGCGTCAACGGCGAGAATGACCTTAAGGCGTGGATTTATGAGCCTACACTCGCGTATAATGCGCATCACGCTTGACGCGCCATTTATGGCCGCTTCCAAAATGAGAACATCGGCGTCTACTTCGCTCAGTATCATAACGCAGCTTTGCGCCGTGCCCACTTCACCCGTGACTACTATATCCGGCTCTTCGACTAACAAACGTATCAGCATTTGCCTGGCGACTGGCGAATCATCCGCGATTAGCACGCGCGATTTTACCATCAACAATCCCCCAATTCATTTAATAGTCTTTTTAATCGCTAGCTTTAATCGCTAGAACTGTAATTGTTAATTGCCGGCCATCTCGTTTAGCTCGTACATAAGTATCGCAAGCACGCACAGTCCCGCTGTTTCTGTGCGCAATACGCGTTTACCCAAAGACACTGTAGGTATATCGGCGTTATGCAGCTGCGATATTTCTTCACTCGCAAATCCGCCTTCACTGCCGATAAAAAATCCTATGCTTTTTTTTCCTTCCAATGGGTTTGCTGACAAAAATTTCTTTAACGTCACATGACGTTCGTATTCGTAAGGCGCGAACGTAAGTGACAAATATTTTGAGTCGGTTATTGCCTGGCTAAAGGTGAACGGTACCGCTATCACGGGTATGATACCGCGCATGGATTGCTTTGCGGCCGCTTCTGATATTTTTTCGTAGCGTTTGAGCTTGGCGTCACTGAGGCGATCAAGAGAGGCGTTTTTTGTGATTATGGGGACAATGCGCGTCACACCCAGCTCTACACATTTTTGTATCACAAGCTCAAGTTTGTCCCCCTTGGGCAAAGCCTGATAGAGAGTAACCTCTGTAGATGGCTCAGGCGCGACCGCGCTGGAAAGAATTTTTAGCTTTAGCGAGTCACGTCCTGTTATGGATATTATTTCACAATCATAGTCCGTCTTTTCGCCGTCGCAAACGATAACCCGTTCTCCCGGGCGCGCGCGCAAAACGACAATAAGATGCGCAGCGCTTTCGCCCATGAGGGTTATTGTATCACCAGCGATGTCATGCGTGTGTACAAAGTATTTAGGCATGTGTTCTCCTTGAGTAGCGCGGGATTGACAGCTCTCCACGCATAAAAGTAGGGGGTTTTTGGCTCGCCGTTCGCAGACCGCGCCGCGCGAGGTCTTACTACATGGACTCTCCCCAAGAGTATAGGTTTGGACGTGTCCAGCCCTTTGGACGTGTCCAGCCCTGCCGCGTATGCGCTATGCCCACGAGTATAGCACAATTTGACATAATTGAAAACAAAAAAATACACACGTTGAAGTCGAGTCTGAAGTATGACCGCGAATTTTTTTGTTTTTACAGAGCTAATCCGCGAGAAGGAGAATATTGCCCTGTCAGTAAATACGATGAGGAACATATTCAAAGCATGTGGCATAGTATACCCAATGGCTTATTGTTACTGTGTGTCAAATTATACGTCCCCCTGACACCCGCAATTACACTAATGATTGTTCAGAACTTCACCAAATTCCTGACATTCTCTCTGAACAGTATGCAGCAGCGCGGCGGACGACTGACACGGCAAAGGGACGAATGAATGAATGAATGAATCACTCACTCACTCGTCTCTTTGCAATAAACAATATATCAATAACGGATTGCAGACGCGTGTTTTCGCTATTGGCAGACTGTGAACTGGAACCGTTGCCGTCCACCAAGGGAGAATCTATAATTTTTTCAATAAACAGCCTAGCGGCGGCGTTAATATCTATCGGCGTTGTATCGTCGGTGTCAAGCGGCGGTTCGGACAGAGCCAGCGCCGCGACAAGTGATTCAGCCGCTTCATCAGCGGAAAACCCCGCAATCAAAAATTTTGTTAACGCTGCCAGGTTTTCATCTTCATTGAAAACAGAGTACCTGTATAGATACTTGTTTAATTCATCGACCTGATGATACGCTTCTTCAATTCCTCCGCTAACTGTAATAAGTTCCATAACCTGCGGCGCGGTAATATGTATCTTTTGCGCTATTACGCCCGGAACAAGAGAATCAACAATATTAAGCCCGGATTCTTCCAGTGGTATCATTGTGTCCTCACGCAAACAAAGAACTTTGCGCAAGATCCCTTTTTCGTCGGTAGTCAATGAAGAGTAAAGAGATTCTCCCTTATCGCTGATCAATTCAGTAAATTCAGCAGGGAATTCATGTGTTTCTGGATCAGCGAATTCCGCAAGCAAAGCGTATACATCCGGCAGGGCTAACGGCACGTAGTTGTATTCGGATAGATTAAAAGTGATGTATTCTGTTGTAGGGGCTCTACTTGGCGTAATCTCATCCGTATCGGGAATTACCGAGTCATT
>JAISGK010000056.1 GCA_031263155.1 Clostridiales bacterium | reverse complement strand
TTCATCCTGAGCCAGGATCAAACTCTCATTAAAGAATTTGAATTGCTCGCCTTGCTTACTTACTCTTTTGATGGGTTGGTTCCTTCGTAATTATTCAGTTTTCAAGGTTCAAAAAAATTCATTTACTAAATGTGAGGTTGCTGACTCACAAATGTGTATGCGATAACTGCCATACACATGGGCGGATAATTTTATGTCGTTTTCTATCACAACCGCCGCAACGACCGTTATGATACCATCGTTTTTTCTTCTTGTCAATACTTTCAAAAAAGTTTTTTTCAACAAATAAATTAGCAGACGAATTAGCCCTGCTCTAACCTGAACGCCGAAAAAAACGCCTTCATCAACTCCGCGCACTCAGACTGCATCACGCCGCGCACTACTTCACAACGATGATTAAACCCCGAATGTTGCAAAATGTTAAGCACTGACCCCGCGCAACCAGACTTAGAGTTGTCCGCTCCATAAACGACTACCGGAATTCTCGCCTGCACTATTGCCCCCGCGCACATTGGGCATGGTTCGACAGTTACATACAATGTGCACCCTTCCAACCTCCAATCGCCCAGCACCCCGCACGCTTGATCTATCGCGAGCATTTCAGCGTGATGCAAGGTGTTTTTGTTTGTGACGCGCATATTGCGCGCGCGCGCTATAATCTTTTCTTTAAACACTATGAGACAGCCTATGGGCGCCTCATTCATATCATATGCCTTGTACGCCTCTGACAGAGCTTCGCGCATATAATGCAAATGCCGCGCAGTGTTTAGTAAAGGGCTTCCAATTTCAGACGCCAAACGATATCAACCTCCGTATTTCTACATAAAACTATTATGGGTTTGACGCAGAATAAAAATTGTGCGCAGATCGCCTCTAAAGGGATTGCATATAAAGGTAAAACATGCTAAACTTATAGTATTATATAACAAGTTAGAGCAAGTACACAAGTGAAAGGAAGATCATTGTGCCCGATAGGTTTAGTTATGTGAAGCGCGGCTATGACCCTGAAGAAGTTGATCGTTACATTGAGGCTTTAGAACAGGTCGTAAAGAGCTATAAAGATAAAGACAGCGCTATCAAAAACGCCATCGTCAGCGCTCAACTCGCCGCAGACAATATCGTTAAAAACGCTCATATACAAGTAGCAGAGTCCCGCACACAGGCGCTTTCTCAAATTCAAAATATTATATCCTCTATCTCCGAACAGCGGCAAAAAGTCAAAGAATTTCAAGATGAATACAACGACTTTGTGCGCAAGTATCTAATAGATTTCAATGAAGCTGATATGACACGCATATACAATTGCATTACAGACCTGGAGAACATAATTGCCCGCGCGTCGTATATAGCCCCCACTTCTCCCGGGGCCAGCTACGGCGCGCAAGCGTCACAAGGCGGGTTTAACACAGGTTACACCGCGCCGTCGCCTCCATACCAAGCGAGTTCTGTCGCTTACGAGTCGGATTACGAACAGCAAGAAGCATAGGCTATTTGATCCTTCTGCTTAATGCTTATCATAAGCGGCGGGACATCAACACCAAAACAAAAACGCGCAACGCCCTTGCGCGTTTTTGTTTTGGTGTTGAGCAACTCAAAGATCTTTCAGCAATGATTTGTTTTTTAGCACATAGTCCACTGCTGATATGAGTGTCAGCAGTGTTGCGACGGCAGCCAACATCGTCTCCGCCAACTCTGGCAGCACGTTAAGTAGCACAAATATAATCATTAGCATCTGCGATATGGTTTTTGCCTTTCCCCATGCCGACGCGGCGATTACGATGTTCTTTTCCAGCGCGAGCATCCTAAAGCCAGTTATTAAAAATTCGCGGCTTATGATAATTGCGACTACCCATGCTGGCAATTCAGCTCCCTGCACCATAGCAACCAGAGCGGCGGTCACGAGCAATTTATCCGCTAGGGGATCCATCAGTTTTCCAAAATTGGTAACGAGGTTGCGCGAGCGAGCGATATAGCCGTCTAGCGCGTCAGTGACAGCCGCTATCACAAACACGGCCAAGGCTAAATACCTACTTAACGGATCGCCCAAAGGCGCGTAAGGATACAATATTAAAAAAAGGGGAATAAGGCATACCCTCAGCACAGTCAGCTTGTTTGGCAAGTTCATATATCTGTCCCCCTTCTCAAATTCTTTCTCGCCATGGCAATTAAAAGCGAAGTACCCTCTCCCCATACAGGTCATACGCTTCCGCTTTCGATATCATTATCTTAACAAATTCTCCCGAAATTAATTCCTCATCGCTATCGAAAAAGACCAGCCCGTCTATATCGTGACTGTCGCGATATGATCTGCCACAGTATACGTTTGGCTCGTCAGGCAGCCGCCCCTCTATTATCACATCCAGCGTTTGCCCTATCAGCGCCTTGTTTTTCTCAAGGGATATCCTTTGTTGCAGCTTTAATATTTCATCACGGCGTAATTTCTTCACCCGCGCTCTAACCTGGTTTGGCATATTTGCCGCCGCCGTGCCGTCCTCACGTGAGTAGGCAAACACACCAAGCCTATCAAAACGCGCGTCGCTTACAAAGGTTTTTAAAATATTGAAATCCATGTTCGTTTCAGTGGGAAAGCCAACAATAAGCGTCGTTCGAATGGCAATGTCTGGCATTGCCGCTCGCAGCCGACAGATAACACTTCGCAGCCCGGCCTGATTAGACTTTCTTCCCATTTTACGCAATATCGCATCCGAGGCATGTTGTATGGGCATGTCAATGTATTGTAAAATCTTTGGGTTATTAGCCATTTCGTCAATAAGCCGCTGCGTAATATTTTCTGGGTAGGCATACAGAAGCCGGATCCATTCTATACCTTCGATTTTTGACAGGCAATTCATCAGTTGCGCTAAATCATAATCTCGCGATGGCTCCGCTAAATCTTGTCCATAACGCGTAGTGTCTTGCGCAACCAATATTAACTCGCGCACACCCTCAGCGGCAAGCTCCCTGGCTTCGTTTAACAATAGCTCCGGCGGCGCGCTTCTATAACGACCCTTTATGGAAGGAATGGTACAGTATGCGCAGTGATTGTCGCAACCATCAGATATTTTTAAGTACGCAAACCCGCCATGGGTACTAAGCACGCGCCTTCCTGTATGCGGCTTTTCACTATTATCATCCCTTTGCTCTTCAACGGACGACGCGCCATTAACGAGAGCGACTATATTTTTAAGCCCGAAGCCTGTTACTAAATCCACTTCGGGCAGATTTTTCGCAATGTCTTCCCCATAGCGCTCCGCCATGCAGCCGGTAACAATCAGCCTGCGGCACCGAGCTTTCTTGTGCCGCGATACCTCTATAATGGTCTGTATGCTTTCGCGCGTTGCTTCTTCAATAAATCCGCAGGTATTAACTATAATAACCTCGGCATCTTCCGCATCGTTTACAATATCGTGTCCGGCGTCGCGCAAATTGCCCAGCATATACTCGCTTTCTACCAGATTTTTATCGCAACCCAGCGATATCAAATGAACGTTCATTAGCCTATTAAACCACCAATCGCTTTGTTTACAAATGCCATGTGAATTTATAGCATAATGCGAGTATCATCGCATTGCTCGCCATTGTTCCATACCTACCAGTACTTTGCGAGGCCTCGCTCCGTCGCCAGGGCCGACAACACCGTGCTTTTCCAACTCTTCCATGAGACGCGAGGCGCGGTTGTATCCTATTCTAAATTGGCGTTGCAGGATAGATGTAGACGCCTTTCCCTGGGATATAAGAAATTCAGCGGCTTCTTCGAAAAATTCATCCGTGTCGCCAATCTCCATACGATTCATTTCATTTATGAGGTCGTTGTTATCGTTATCAAGAGATATTGGCTTTTGTTCTTTGAGAAACTCTACCAGGTTTTCGACCTCGTTGTCAGAAATAAAACCACATTGCACACGTACAGGTTTTGCTCTTCCGGCTGGCAAAAATAGCATATCGCCCTTGCCTAGCAGCTTTTCCGCGCCGGTCATATCAAGAACCGTGCGTGAGTCAGTGCCCGATGACACGGCAAAGGCCATGCGCGACGGGATATTCGCCTTGATTAACCCTGTAATGACATCAACCGACGGGCGCTGTGTGGCAAGTATTAAGTGCAGCCCCGCAGCGCGCGCCTTTTGCGCTAAGCGGCATATCAATTCTTCAATCTCACCCTTGGCAACCATCATAAGATCCGCCAATTCATCCACAATTATTACTATTTGCGGCAAAACATCCGACTCGCCGTGTTGGGATTTAAGATCGTTATAGCTTTTAAGATCTCGCACATTCGCCATGGCAAACAAATTGTAGCGTATGTCCATCTCGGCCACCGCCCATGTAAGCGCTACGCTTGCCTTTTTGCAGTCTGTAATTACAGGCATGAGCAAGTGGGGTATATCGTTATATACAGACAATTCGACTACCTTGGGGTCTATCATCAGTAATTTCACTTCATTCGGCTTTGCCTTATATAGAATACTCGCGATAATGGTGTTGATACATACGGACTTACCTGAACCAGTAGCGCCAGCGATAAGCAGGTGCGGCATTTTAGAAATGTCCGCTACCACCGTAGCGCCGCTGATATCTTTGCCCACGGCAAACGCAACCTTCGAAGGGTGACGCCTAAACGTATCGTCCTCCAATATTTCACGCAGCAAAACCGGCTGAGGATCTTTGTTGGGTATCTCAATGCCCACTGCGGATTTACCTGGTATGGGAGCTTCTATGCGAATACCATGCGCCGCGAGGGATAAGGCGAGGTCGTTGGATAAGCTTGCTATAGAACTTACCTTAACCCCTTGACCGGGCGCCATCTCATAGCGTGTGACCGTCGGACCCACGCTAACCTCCACCACTTTCGCTTCGACACGAAAACTGCGCAGCGTTTCTTCCAATTTGCGCGAGTTTTCCAAAATTTGCTTACGCGATTCTGTAGTTCCCATATTGGCGTTATAATTAAGCATTATCAAATCGGGCAGCTCGTAATTTTTATATATAGTAGCCTCGTCAACGCCGTCTTTTATGCTCATGGACTTAAGAGACGACTGTGAAATGTGGCTTATACGCGGCGGCAATTCTTCAACCTCTAAAACATCTTCGACCCGCTGTTCTTCCGACAGCAGGTCGTCAATCCATTCGTCGTAAAAAGTCTTGCCACCTGTCTGCGCAATTTTCCCTGTAGACGGCTTAACCTCGGACGATATAGAGAAAGAAGAAAACGGCATGTTGTCGTTGTCGTCTTCAACAGTTTGCAACAAAGAAAGCTGCGGCGCGCCGTCAACAGACTCGACTGATCCAAGCGATCCGACTGATAAATCGTCGCGAACAGGATTGCCCGCCCGCTGTGGCGCGTCCATACGCGACACATCTACATGTGACGAATCCGCGCGCAAACCATCGTAATGAGCAGCGCCTTGACGCGGCGCGTTATAACGATCCATATCATAATTATTTATCTCTGTCGCGATAGTGTCTATGGGAGCCGCACTCAATGGTTCGGCTATCTCCAATTGATTTACATAGTCCGCGCCGCGCCGACGTTTTAGCGTCACCGCGCTGTCACTTACGGGCGTTTCTTCTACCAGACCATGCACCATAATGGGCTGGCGAGGGCCGGCGTCACCGTCGGCTGTCGGCATAAGCCGCAACGCTTTTGTCTTAACGCGAGTCTTTCGTTTCGCGCCGTTTATAGCTACGAAATCCAAAGGCCTGTCTTTTACCTCGTATTCATATTTAGGTTTGTATGCTGGCAACGCGTCTCGCTTAGGAGGAATTGCGGGTAGCCTTGCCGCCGTCACGTGAGGAGCCGTCCGAGCGATTTCGCGGCCGGGCGCGTTGCGGATTGTAGTTTCTCGGGTATCCCTCGCCTCGTTAAACAAATATACTATGTAAACAAAAAACGCGGCGATCTTGTCCCAAACCCACGTTATCGTGGCAGTAAGCGATTGCCCGGTAAAAAGTATAACGAACACGATTAGGCCAACGCACAGCAGAAACATGGAACCGATAAAACCTGTGGCCTCGTACACCACTCCGCCAACTATCGTACCCAACGCGCCACCGGGAGATACGGGGCTTTCCCTGTCCGTGGCGTTAAGGTAAAGGACATGCGCAATACTTACAAAGCAGGTGAAAGCAAGGGAGCACCAAAACGCGCGATCTTTAGGCGGTCTTTTGCGTACAAGCAATTTGCGCCAAGCATAGCATAAAAGCAAAAGGGACATGGGAAGCGCTCCGATCCCGACCCAATCGGTCATGGTTTTGGACAGTTCCTGACCCAATGTGCCTTCTGGCAGCCATACAGACAATGTTAAAATAACGCACGCCGCAAGAAAAATTAGCTTTAATATTTCCAAATAGACAGGATTAAAAGATTTCTTATGCTTTTTCGCTCTTACTCTTTTAAGATCTTCCATGATATAACATTCTCCCAGATGAATGATAGCCAGTATTATAGCACTTAAAAAAGCAATTGACCAGAATAAATTTAGCGGATGCGCCATGCCAACGCGAAGAGCGCAAACAAAAACGATCCTCCTGTATGCGTGACACAGTGGACCGTATCATTATTTACCGTCTTATTGCCCAGGCTTATTTATCGATCTGCACAGAACATGAATACGCTGTGACTCAACCATAAGCAACAGCACCGCAACCAAACCCGTGGTAACGCACACCACCAGTTGAGTGTTAATGATGTATATGAGAAAGCACGAGGCAACCATCAGCACCGGCGCAAAAACCGCGAACAGCGCCGCCATGTTAATTCCCATCCTACCGCCCGTGGGCCTTTTTATGTTGCGCATAACGCCCGTCATACCAAGTATAACGGCAAGGATAGAGCATCCAACCCCAACTGACATTATATTTTTGCCTACTGTCAAACCCGCTTGCATTTCCACAACGTCTTCGCGCTTTTGGCTCATGGCTCCATCGGTAAAAAAATCCATAATAGCGCTGCCGACTTGCCCTATAGGCGATTCGTCTGTCAGCTGATTTTTGTATTCATTAAGGCTTGCCTCTAAGGCAAACACCATGCTATATGTATAAAGTGAAACCATTGTAGCAACAAGCAGCAAAACAACGCCAAAAACCCCAAATACCGGTAATACGCCCAGAATCCCGCGCCCGGCGTTGTTATTCAAAAACGAAGGCGGCGCTGGCCGTTGCGGCATAACCCCCGCAATCGTACCGGCAGGGCCTGTGGGACTCACTGGCGGCGTTTCCATATGTGGCGCGCTACCAGGCGGAGCGACTGTGGCTGCCGCCATAGACTCGGTCACGTATGATGGCGGCATTGGCCGAGCGCCGACATTAGGCTTGGGAGGCTTCTCACGCGCGGATGGCTGCCGAATCGCAACCGACTGCGAAACCGCAGATGGCGTCCCTTGCATGACAGGCTGCTTTGCCAAAACGTCATTCATATCAGGATAGGCTATGGTACGCAGCGTCGCGCCGCAGTTAATACAAAAATACGCAGTCTCGTCATTCTCTTTTCCGCAAGCTTTACATATCATATGTAGAACCTCCCAAACTCAATCTACACGCTTATTATAGTACCCACGAGCACTTTTTGCAAGATAATTCTCAAAAAGTCGTAAACACCTGATCAACGACAAAATATGCGGTTCTTGATTTGCCATTTCAAATTAGATATAATATAAACGCGAAATTGTCGATATACATATGGTCAAACACAATGGAGGATGAGGCATGAACCACACTCTTGGGATAGACATAGGTTCTACCACCATCAAAATGGCCGCCTTAAACGAACGCGGCCATATAGTTTTTTCTCAATATAAGAGGCATTTTTCCAACATACAGGAAACTTTGCTTAATATGACGCAAGATTGCAGAAACGCGTTGGGAAACATATCATTTAAGGCCAACATAACCGGTTCGGGCGGCCTTTCGCTTGCCACCTGGGTCGGCGTGGATTTCTGCCAGGAGGTCATAGCCGTCACTAAAGCCATAGAGCATTATGCCCCTCAAACGGACGCGGCTATAGAAATTGGCGGCGAAGACGCCAAGATCATTTACTTCACAGGCGGTATGGAGCAGCGTATGAACGGTATATGCGCCGGCGGCACAGGCTCGTTTATAGATCAAATGGCTTCGTTGCTGCAAACCGACGCGCAGGGGCTGGATACCCTCGCACGTGATTACAATGTCATCTACCCTATAGCGGCGCGATGCGGCGTGTTCGCGAAAAGTGATATTCAGCCGCTTATTAACGAAGGCGCGGCAAAAGAGGATTTGGCAATTTCCATTTTTCAGGCCATTGTAAATCAAACCATATCCGGCCTCGCGTGCGGCAAGCCTATTCGCGGGCGTGTCGCGTTTTTGGGCGGCCCGCTTACATTTTTGCCTCAATTGCGCAAGCGTTTTGCCGAAGTACTCAAGCTCAAGCCCGACGAGATCATCGCGCCCAAAAACTCTCATCTCTTTGCCGCTCTGGGCAGCGCCCTTTCCGCCGATAAAGCCGAAGTCATGACCCTGGGCAGCCTTATTAACAATCTATCGGCCGACAAACAGCTTCCATACGAGATCAACCGACTCTCCCCCCTCTTTTCTGATGATGACGAATATCAACTCTTTGCGCGGCGTCATAACGCTGAGCGCGTTGTGCGCCGTGATTTGGAAAGTTACGAAGGCGGAGCGTTTTTGGGCATAGACGCGGGATCTACAACGACAAAGCTCGCTCTCGTCAGTGAAGACGGCGAGTTGCTTTACTCCTTCTACGCGGGCAACGAGGGCAACCCGTTAAAATTAGTCATGATAAGCCTGAAAGAACTATTTGGCATAATGCCAAAAAACGTAAAAATTCTTGGCTCATGCGCGACAGGCTACGGCGAGGGGTTAGCGCAAGCCGCTTTTCGTGTAGATTACGGCGAGATAGAAACAGTGGCGCACTATAAAGCCGCCGCGTTTTTTCGCTCTGATGTAGACTTCATATTGGATATAGGCGGGCAAGACATGAAAGCCCTGACGATAAAAGACGGAGTAATAGACTCTGTGCTTCTCAACGAGGCGTGCAGCGCCGGTTGCGGATCGTTTATAGAGACGTTTTCCAAATCGCTGGATTTGCCGGTCACTCAATTCGCGCAAATAGCTTTGTACGCAAAAAATCCGGTGGACTTGGGCAGTCGTTGCACGGTATTTATGAACTCACGGGTAAAGCAAGCGCAAAAAGAGGGCGCCGAAGTCGCCGACATATCCGCTGGGCTCGCCTATTCTGTAATAAAAAACGCTCTGCAAAAAGTTATTAAGATAACGGATCCCTCACAACTTGGCAAAAACATTGTGGTGCAGGGCGGCACGTTTTATAATGAGGCCGTGCTGCGCGCGTTTGAGTATATAAGCGGTCGGCAGGCTGTTCGGCCAGATATCGCTGGCATAATGGGGGCCTTCGGTGCGGCGCTTATCGCTAAAGAGCGTTATGTTCGCGGTCAGGAGTCTTCGCTGCTATCCGCAGAAGAACTGTCAAAGCTAGAAATAAAGTCCTCCCACACACGCTGCAAGGGTTGCGCGAACAACTGTCTGCTCACGATAAACAGCTTTAGCGGAGGCCGCAGATTTATCAGCGGCAATCGCTGCGAGCGCGGTTCGGGCAATTACAAAGAGCGTTCGGATGTACCGAATCTCTACGAATACAAACTGCGACGGTTGTTTGACTATAAGCCTTTGGATATTGACGAAGCCAAGTATGGCACGGTTGGACTGCCGCGCGTGCTCAATATGTATGAGAATTACCCGTTTTGGCACACATTTTTTACGCAATTGGGATACGCGGTCGTTCTGTCGCCCACGTCAACACGGCAAGTGTATGAGGGGGGCATAGAATCCATACCCAGCGAAAGCGTGTGCTACCCCGCAAAACTCACCCACGGGCACATTATGGAGCTTATTCACGCTGGGGTAGATATCATCTTCTATCCATCCGTCGCGTACGAGCGAAAGGAGATAGAAGGCGCGGACAATCACTATAATTGTCCCATTGTTACCAGCTATCCCGAAAATATCAAGAACAACGTCGAATCCTTACGCGAGCGGGGCATACCATTTCTAAAGCCGTTTTTTAACTTTAATGATAAAAAATCGGTAAAAAAAGAATTGGCAAGGTTGTTCGGCAAACATTCTTACCCCGTCGTATCATCCGCTGTCGATGCCGCTTGGAAAGAGCAGGATAACTACCGCTTTGACATAATGAAAAAAGGTGAAGAGGCCGTCCGCTACTTGGAAGAGCACAACATGTCCGGTATTATTTTGGCCGGGCGCCCTTATCATGTGGATCCAGAAATAAACCACGGCATACCTGAACTTATCGCGTCATACGGCGTGGCGGTGCTAACGGAAGACAGCGTCTCTCACCTGGGCAAGGTGGAGCGCCCATTGCTCGCGCGCGATCAATGGGCTTATCATTCGCGCCTGTACACTGCTGCGGCTTTTGCGCGTACAAAAGACAACCTGGAATTGGTGCAGCTAAATTCGTTCGGCTGCGGTCTTGACGCGGTCACTACCGACGAAGTGCATGAAATACTAGCAGGCGCGGGCAAGGTTTACACGCTTATTAAAATAGATGAGATCAACAATTTGGGGGCGGCGCGCATACGTATACGTTCGTTGTTTGCCGCGCTGCGCGACAGGAAGTCTAAAGGCAAAAAAGCATATATCCCTGCGGAACGGCAACCGCGACGAGTATTCACGGCGGACATGCGCAAGCGGCATACTCTGTTATGCCCGCAAATGTCTCCCATTCATTTTGATTTATTAAAGGTCGTCTTTGGCGCGTGCGGATATAAGCTCGACGTAATGCCGGCGATAGATCGCGAGTCGATCGATACCGGCCTGAAATTTGTAAACAACGACGCCTGTTATCCCGCGCTCATCGTTGTGGGGCAAATAATGAACGCGTTGCAATCAGGCAAGTACGACACAGACAATGTATCCGTGCTCATAAGCCAAACCGGCGGAGGTTGCCGCGCCACAAATTATATTGGTTTCATTCGCAGAGCGCTTGAAAAGGCCAACCTGGCCCATATCCCTGTTATATCGGTAAACGCGGCGGGCTTGGAAAAAAATCCCGGCATGAAATACACGCCAAAATTGGCTAACCTGGCGCTTATGGCGCTTACGTATGGAGATTTGTTTATGCGCGTGCTGTACCGCGTGCGCCCATACGAAGCCATTAAAGGTTCCGCCAACGCGCTGTACGACAAATGGAACAAGCGTTGCCAAAGCGCGCTGACGCGTGGATCTTGGACGGAATACAAGAAGATTGTCAACGGTATTGTCAGCGAGTTCGATAGTTTGCCTGTTATTGACAAGATAAAACCTCGCGTAGGTGTAGTCGGCGAAATACTGGTAAAATTTCACCCCACGGCAAACAATGATATTGTCGGCTTGCTTGAAAATGAAGGCTGCGAGGCTGTAGTGCCCGATCTGATAGACTTCTTTTTGTACGGTTGCCACAACACGCACTTTAAAGTTACGCACCTGGGCGCGAAATTCTCCTCTCTCATAATTAACGAAGCCATGCAAAGCGTTATAGAGATGTATCGCAACCCCGCAAGGATAGCTTTAACCAAGAGTAAACGCTTTGTACCCCAGGCCGATATAAGAAAATTAGGCAAAATGGCAAATGAGATAGTGTCGCTGGGTAATCAGACGGGTGAGGGCTGGTTCTTGACTGGAGAAATGACAGAGCTAATCCATGCGGGCGTTTATAATATTGTATGCCTGCAACCGTTTGCGTGCCTACCTAACCATGTGACTGGCAAGGGTATTATCAAAGAGCTAAAGCGCAAATATCCAATGTCCAATGTCGCGGCGATAGACTATGACCCGGGGGCGAGCGAGGTTAACCAACTTAACCGCATTAAGTTAATGCTTGCCGCCGCCCGACGCAACATGAGCATAGATCTGTCAAAGCCCACTGACAATAATGACGCGGCAGCCCAAAACAGTAATGACCAGGCCCATGAGCGCAGACTGGAGCGCGCGTCGGAAATATTACAATTCTGATACAATTTTAACGAGCTTTGGCTACAAAGCTCGTTATTTTATTAAAATTGCTTAACAATTTAGCAACAAAACAATTAATAACAAGCAGTTCGACAAAAAAATAAAACATTTAATAGAATAACAGCGAATAATATAATCTCAAAACTATTGCAAATAACCATATGTATTGTTATTATAAAGGCGCGCTAATCGGTGGAAAAAAAATTCAGAAAGGAATCGGTTTTATGAAGCGTAAAGGCTTTAAAAGACTTATCGCCGCTCTTTTGGCGATAATTGTTCTATCTGCTCCTATTACCTCATCAGGCGCGGAAACGTTTACTGACCTTGCTGGCTATGAGTATGCTTCTGAGGCTATTGCTGACTGGGCTGCAAAAGGGATTATTGTTGGTTTTGGCGATGGTACATATCGTCCCGCCTCTTATTTCACTCTTGCCCAATACGCGTCAGTGATCAGCAGGGTATTAGGTTACACAACCTCTGCCAACGCGGCCGCTTATCCTCAGTTGTCCGCAGCGGCATGGTATACTCCGGCCATCCTTAAATGCATCCAAGAGGGCGTTATCACTGTTAATTCGGGTGGGATTATTAGCCCCGACGAACCCATTACCCGCGGCGAAATCATGGTTTTTACCGCTAAAGCTTACAAAATTGCTCCTGTAAGCGGCAACACCACATTTATAGACGACGCGACCATTCCTGAGGCTCAAAAGCCGTACATTAAGGCCCTGCAAGATCGCGGCCTGGTTGTCGGCAGCTTTAGCGGCACGGGTTATAGCGTTAGCGCGAACGCGTATATTAACAGAGGCGATACCGCTGTTTTGCTTTATGGCATTAACACTGCCTGGGAAAAGATAAAAGCGGAAACCGGCAAGACGGCGCCCGATGCTTCTTTGTGGCCCGATCCATTGCCGCCTAGCGGTTCTACCAGTTACTTTAAGCCTCCGAGTTACGCGACAAGCAGCGTTGCCGTTTCTCCAGCATCTACTGTAGCCGTTAACCCCTGAAGACGACTAGGTTATTAAACAAATTTACAGTGATTATTAGGTTTAACCCCCGTTTGTTCAACAAAGCGGGGGCTTTTATTTATTATATTTCCAAAAAATCTGTCATGATCAACCTTGGCAAGGCGCAATTAAAATATATCATGCACGTTATCTATAAAATGGTTGCACTTGCGCAAAGCGCGGCGACCGTTGTGCGCCATATGGCGGCGCGTTCTGTCGTCTGACAAAAACAGTGCTATGCCAGCGGCGCCAATAATTGTGCCAGCCAATAACCCCGATGTGAATTTATGCACGTTATTTCCCCCTCAAACGTTTGACCACGCTGCTGCGTTGTTTGCATATGCGCGGCAGAGTTAGTTTACACGTTTTTAGAATATATATACGTTGCGCTTAAATATTTTTTTAAATCTTTTTTTAAATTAAGGGATCTGAGTAATGATTGGCGGGGCGTGATTTCGTAAGAGTGGGCGCGCGGTCTCTGACCGCGCGCCCACTAACGACATGCCAACAATTATTTCTTCGTGTCTACCTTGGCGGCGTACACAATGAGGTCAACAGTCTTGTTGCTGTAACCCCACTCGTTATCATACCACGCCACAAGTTTTACAAAGTTGGGATTTAACAATATACCCGCCTTGGCGTCAAAAATAGATGTGCGGGGGTCTGTTATAAAATCTGTGGATACGACGTCGTCTTCGGTGTAGCCTAATATGCCTTTAAGCTCACCTTCGGAGGCGGCTTTAACGGCGGCCTTTATCTCCTCATAGCTCGCCGATTTTTCCAGGCGGCAAGTAAGGTCTACAACAGACACGTCAACAGTCGGAACTCGAAACGACATACCGGTCAATTTGCCCTTAAGCTGAGGTATTACCTCACCCACGGCTTTTGCCGCTCCAGTGGACGATGGAATAATGTTAACAGCCGCCGCGCGCCCGCCGCGCCAGTCTTTATTGGAGGGCCCATCCACCGTCTTTTGCGTGGCGGTTGTAGCGTGAACAGCCGTCATCAAACCCTCTACCAGGCCAAAATTGTCATTGATAACCTTGGCGAGCGGCGCGAGGCAGTTGGTGGTACACGACGCGTTTGAAATGACATCAACAGAGCCATCGTATTCTTTGTGGTTAACGCCCATAACGAACATTCTGGCGTCCTTTGAGGGAGCACTTATAACTACCTTTTTGGCGCCGCCTTTAAAGTGCGCCGACGCCTTTTCGATGGTAGTAAACACGCCCGTCGCCTCTACAACATACTCCGCTCCGTCGTTTCCCCAGGGAATCTCCGCAGGATCTTTCTTGGCATACGCGCTAATCGCTTTGCCATTAACGACAAGTTTACCATCCTTTATGACTACGTCGCCCAAAAATCTGCCGTGCACACTGTCGTATTTAAGCATGTACACCATGTAGTCCAAGTCGATGAACGGATCGTTAACGGCGACAACCTGCACGTCGTCGCGATCGATGGCCGCGCGCAACACAAGACGCCCAATACGCCCAAAACCATTTATGCCTACCTTTACCATGTGTATCACCTCACAAAATATTGCGGCACAACACGTAACACGCAAAAACAGCCGAACAGCTCATAAAGTCAAAAAATTAGCGAGAGTAGTGGCTGGGCGATTGCGAATCAAATACCGCATTGGCGCGCCTATAACCATATTATAGCATACGCTCTTTGCAAAATAAACATAATTTTAACAAAGTCTGGAGGGTGATCCCTCATGCCATTGTTTGTGTAAATATCATCGCAATGTCACAGAGTCCGGATAAACAACAATCAGCGTCCCTTGCCGCAGGGATACGCTTGCCTCCTTGCCGATAAAGGCGTTGCTAACCCCCAGCGGAACGTCGTTGGTTAAAACGGCGTCGGCCAAGGGATATTTTAATCCGCGCAGGGTAACGCCATTTGCCTGAGCGGAAGAGGCGAAAATGGATATTACCCCAGCTTCCACCGCTTCAAAACATAAACTTTGCCCATCGTGCAAAGCGGTAACTACAATGCCATTGCCATATAAAAATCCGCGCTGTCCTTTTTGGGCAAGGTTTGCTAGGCATTGAATATTTGCCAGCGTGTGATCAAGGCGTCCTCCTGTTCCACCGTATATATGAAACTCACGGTAACCGCGCTGTTGAGCCTCGCGAAGCGCGGCCGCCGTGTCCGTCTCATCTTTTTCAGGCGCAAGGCGGATAATTTCGCAGCCTTGCCATCGTACACCGTCAACTACGAGGTTAGATTTTATAGAATCAAAGTCACCTATGACCAAACGCGGCGTTATACGCAAACTGTTCGCAACTTCTAAACCTGCGTCCGCCGCGATGATAAAGTCGCCGTTTTGAATGCATATGGAGTTATTGTAGTATTCCCCCGCCGCGAAAATGATACACCTGCTCACTCGTCACCTCTTTCTAATCCCGCCCAATCATCATTCTTTAATCGAAAAAGGCATTCCGATCCCTTATGATGTGAGCCGCCGCGAACGCGGGGCCGCTAATAAATTACTTGTAAGCGACAATAAGCGGTAATTCTTTTACGGTCAGTTTACGCACAGCCTCTGTGCCCAGATCGTCATACGCGATAAGCTCCGCCTTGGCGACGCATTGCGACATAAGCGCGGCAACTCCGCCCACCGCAGCCAGATAAAGCCCGCCCCGCTCCCTTATTGCCTCTTTCACCGCGATAGATCGCTCGCCCTTGCCGATCATCACCTTTAGCCCGGCGTGTATCAACGCCGGTGAGTACGCGTCCATGCGACCGCTTGTCGTCGGGCCTATGGAGCCGATTATCTTTCCCGGCGGCGTAGGACAGGGGCCGGCGTAAAACACGACCTGGCCCGCGTAGTCAAACGGAGGCGCGGCATTTGCGCATAAACAATCGAACATGCGTTTATGCGCCGCGTCTCGAGCGGTATATATATATCCGCTTAGCAATACCATATCGCCTGTGTTGAGTTTGGAGATCGTTTGATCATCTATGGGAGTGGAAATTTTCTTCATAGCCTTATTAATCAAACAAATCACTGTGAGTACCTGTCCGAGCGAAATATGCCTCTTTTATTTCGTCGTCAATTTGGTAGATCAGCAACCAGTTCGGTTCAATATGACATTCTAATGAACCTTCATATTCTCCACGCAATGGGTGTTCACGAAGTAGCGGAGATAGCGCCGTCTCATTTTCAATATCACTCATCACAGTTAACAACTTTTGCATAGCATACCCTCGCTTTTGGCAACGCTTGAAATCTCTCTTAAATTGAGTCGCGTAAACAGGTATCCTCATAACTGAACGCCCATCTCTTTGGCGAAATCCGCGATCGACGAGGCTTGCTTTGGGATTATCCCAGCCCGCATATCCTCAATCTCTTTGAGAGCCGCTAACGTTTCAGCGTTAGGCTTGTTCAGTGAAATCTCAAAAGGTATTTTGCCCTGCCGTACCGACTGGCGCACAAAAACATTGAGCGCGGTTGTCATATTCATACCCAGTTCGGAGAACAGATTCTCCGCTTGCTCTTTCAAAGTCTTATCCATTCGGATACTTAGATTTATTGTTTCGCTGTTCATATAGTCCTCCTCTCTAGATCAGTATACATATTTTAACACAAAACCGGTGCAACATCAATACACAGTAACATTTATGCCCTCAAGCGTCGCCATTCAGAAAAAAATATTCGGATACTCACCCTTGTGATGACAGTCTGCGAATACTGGTTGAAAGTAACAGGCAAATTGTTTATTATGTTATTGTCAGTCTATTAACTCAATCAATAGGCGTGAGCAAACACTTTTCATGTTCAACACCCGTAACAAAATCAAAACAAAGTCAAAACAAAGAAGGGGGGGACGATGCCAATAAACTTTTGGTATCGGAGTTCACATGCTTTATCCAAAACGTGACTTTCCACTTAGCGCCGAGGATTTCGCAAATCCGGGCAGCGAGTACCGCGCCGCTCCATTTTGGGCGTGGAACTGTAAGCTGGACGCGCAAGAACTAACAAGGCAAATCGAGGTATTTAAAAAAATGGGCTTCGGCGGGTTTCACATGCATGTGCGCACAGGCCTGGATACGCAATACCTTGGCGACGAATACGAAAAAGCGGTGCTGGCTTGCGTAGAAAAAGCCCGCGCAGAGCATATGCTGGCGTGGCTGTACGATGAAGATCGCTGGCCAAGCGGCGCGGCCGGCGGCCTTGTGACAAAAAATGTACAGTGGCGCGCCCGTTTTTTACGCCTTACCCGACAAAAAAGCGATGGCAACCCCATTGCCTGCTATGACATTCGCCTGAGCGATGAGGGTTATCTCGCACATTATAAGCGTATTGGCGATTCAGACGATGCGGTTCGCTCTTATCGCTTTAAGCTATACGCGTATCTGGAATTAGAGCAGCCAAGCGGTTGGTACAACAATCAAACATATGTCAATACCCTCGACCCTGCCGCCATGCGAGAGTTTATAAACGTGACGCACGAGTGGTACGCCAAACGATTTGGTAAATACTTTGGCGGCCTTATTCCCGCTATTTTCACCGACGAACCGCAATTTTCGCACAAGAAGCCGCTCACCTTCGCCATATCTGAAACAGACGTTATTTTGCCGTGGACTGACGATTTGCCCGAAACATTTGACAAGGCTTACGGTGAGGATATAATGGAGGCTTTGCCTGAATTGGTTTGGGAGTTGCGAGACGGCGTTTCCTCCATCCGTTATCATTATCATGACCATGTGGCGGAAAGATTTGCCAGCGCGTTTGCCGATCAAATCGGCGCGTGGTGCGGCCAACATAACATTATGCTTACAGGGCATATGATGGAAGAGCCCACCTTGCAAAGCCAAACGGCCGCTCTGGGCGAGGCGATGCGCTCTCTGCGTTCATTCCAGCTGCCGGGCATAGATATGTTGTGTGATTGGCGCGAGCTTACCACAGCGAAACAAGCCCAATCTGTAGCCAAACAATATGGCCGCCCCGGAGTACTAAGCGAGCTTTACGGCGTCACCAACTGGGATTTTGACTTTAGAAGGCACAAGGTTGCGGGCGACTGGCAGGCTTGCCTGGGCGTCACCGTGCGTGTGCCCCATCTTTCATGGGTATCTATGGCCGGCGAGGCAAAGCGCGATTATCCCGCCACATTCAACTACCAGATTCCCTGGGCCGATGAATATAAGTATATAGAGGATCATTTTGCCAGGCTGGCAAGTGTGCTCACACGTGGAAAGGCCGTCACGCGTGTTGGCGTTATACATCCCATCGAAAGCTGCTGGCTGCATTTTGGCGACAGTGAACACACAGAACTTATGCGCAAGCAAATGGATACAGATTTTACGAACCTTGCCGACTGGCTCCTTAAGGGACTTATCGACTTCGATTTTATAAGCGAATCGCTTCTGCCCGACATCTGCGACGTTGGCAAGATAAATAGATACCTCCCCGTCGGCAATATGAATTATGAGATTATCATCGTACCCAACTGTGAAACGCTGCGCAAAACAACGGTGGACCTACTGGAAAGATTCACACGATATGGCGGGTACGTGATCATTTTGGGCAGCAAACCTAAATATGTAGACGCAAAACCTGTGGCGACTTTGCCGTTGCGCCACGCCGCTGTCATTCCGTATCAAAAATACGCCCTTTTAAATGCGCTGGAGAGCGTGCGCGATATAGACATTAGAGACGACGATGGAGCTATGACAGACAATCTTATTTATCAACTGCGTGAAGAGAATGATTGCAAGTGGCTGTTCATAGCGTGCGCGTCTTCGCCAGATTACGACGGTTCTACAGCGGCGCATTCGCGTAGGGGGGCAAATTGGGTAAGAAATGTGCGGTTGACGATTAAAGGTTGCTATGGAGTGCAGCTGTATGACACTCTTACGGGAGAAATACAGGATATAGCATTTCACAGCTTTGACCGCAGTACCGTCGTCAATGAGAGAACCGTTGTATCTACCGTAATTTATGATCACGACAGCGTGCTGTTAAAGTTGCGTAAAAAGCCTACAGAATATAGTTTTACGCCGGCTCTATTGCAGCCCGCGTCCGCCGACAGGCAAATCGTACTTCCCAACACTGTGCCGATACGCCTCAGTGAACCAAACGCGCTGGTTCTGGATATGGCCGAATTTTCTCTGGATGGTGAAATCTATGAACGCGTGGAAGAGATATTGCGGCTGGACAACATCTTGCGTGATCGGCTCGGCTGGCCGACCCGGTTTGGAAGCTTGGCACAGCCTTGGGTAGAGAATGATCAGTCTGCGCCCGAGACGCTGCGCCTACGTTATAGATTTCATAGCCTCGTTAATATAAGCGGCGCGAAGCTGGCTTTAGAGAACGCGGAAAAAACGATTATAAAACTCAACGGCTTTACAGTTTTCACAAAACCGGAGGGTTTTTACGTAGACAAATCTATAGGCTGCGTGGCATTGCCGGATATACATGAGGGTATCAACGTGATAGACCTAAGCATTCCCTACGGGCGCAAAACAGACGTAGAGGCT
Organism: Clostridiales bacterium; assembly: GCA_031263155.1. GTDB lineage: Bacteria > Bacillota > Clostridia > Lachnospirales > WQUN01 > JAISGK01. The sequence goes on along the minus strand of JAISGK010000056.1, from coordinate 4,988 downwards.
ATTTATCTGATAGGCGAGTTCGGCGTGAATATCGTAGGCACAGAGGCGACATTGACCTCGCCGATCACACAACTGGCGTTCGGCGATATCACTCACCAAGGGTTACCCTTTTATGGAGGCAATGTGACCTATATTATTGATGTGGATGTAAAAGACGAAAACCAGCTTTTTACAATTTCCGCGTCGAATTACCGTGGGGGGCTGATAAGCGTTGATGTGGCCGGCGAGCGCAAGGGAATAATAGCCTTTGCCCCCTATGAGTTAAAGATAAACGGGCTATCGCCCGGTATCAACAAGCTGGAACTAACCCTGTTTGGCACGAGAATAAACACATTTGGCCAACTGCACAACACAAAACCCGCTGGTTACACATGGTGGGGGCCGCAATCGTGGCGCACGACCGGCGCGCAGTGGAGCTATAATTATCAGCTGACTGCTCAGGGCATCCTGACCACTCCAGAGTTCATCATTAAATCATAATTTACGTGATTGTTTGATATTATTCGACAAATCAGGTCCTCAATTTTGTTTCGTACACCCTGCTATCATAGCGCAGGGTGTATTTTTATCGAAAAATGGAATACCATACGACATAGCATAATTTGACGATACGCAGATAAATAGGTATAATCATGCAAGCTTGTTGCCAGCAGAGAGAATAGCGAATTGTGAGGGTAAAGGAGGGTAACATGAGAAAATTAGCGGCGTTATTATTTGTGCTATGTTTGACTCTAATGCCAATACATTTTGAGACCAGTGAAGCGGATACTCAAACCGGCGTTATTATAGCCGTTAATAACAAACAGCTGCAGTTGAGCAACGCGCCACTGAAAGTAGACGATCGAGTCATGGGCCCCATGCGCGAAATCATGCAGCAATTAGGCGCCACATTTGTTTGGGCTCAAAATTCGCGTCAGCTTTCTATCTATGGGGAGAGTCGGTACGTTATCCTCACAATAGGCTCTAATGTAATGCACAGCGGCGTATACAGGGCGGATGAAACCGGCACGTTTTTATACGAAACAAAACAGGAATTGACATTGGATCTCGCCCCGCGCATGGTAAATGACCATGTATACGCGCCCGTGCGCCCTATTGCCGAAGCCCTTGGCGCGAAAGTCAATTGGGACGCTGGTAGGCAAATTCAGTTTATATATACCCAACAATTTCTCAACCAAACATCTGACTCAATGCTCGGCGCTACGGACATCACCTCTGGAGGCGTTGTATTTCAGGAAATTGCCGCTTCCACCGCGCAAAGATGGTATGACGTCAGCAATACTTTTATGTTGATATACTACAGCAGCCTTAGCGAATCCAGCCGCGTGGTGCTTGACTACGCGAGTAAATCCGCGAAAGATTTTGGATTGCGGCTTTATGGGGTAGATATAGACAGCCCCAACTATAACAATACGACAGGGCGGCTTACGTTTATATGGGATTATATGGAGCGCGATGGAGCCAACAACTTGCCGGCCTTGTTCTTTGTCACCGGTCAAAGAGATGTCACGCCGCTGATACAACCGCGCGATCACCAATCTATAGACTTTTGCGTGACGGCATACTACTATCTGCTGCTGGGCCAAACACCCGGACTCCCCGCGATCTACACTCCATCAAGTTTGTGGAAAGAGATAACCCGTACGCAAGCTATGGTAAAATATGCCAACAATGAGAAATTTATATACGTTTGCTACAATTCAACCGACGATACAAGCAATGCGTTAACACCCATGATAAAACTTGCGGCGGCAAAGTCGAATACAAAGGTTTTTACTACCGACTGCGCGGGCTTTGGCGAAAGCGGCTACTGGTTTGGCGTTGACGCGCTTAATGGAAAATCTCTTAGCAAATATCCCACAATATTCTTTGTTTTTGGCAGGGGGCGTATCCCCTACGCCTGTGTTCAACCCGGCGACATAAACGAGGTTTTAGCGGCGTTTACAAACTTTAGCAAGTGAATGGCGTTTGACATGCTCTAATCGACCCTCTTAATAATATACTATAACTAGTGCCTTAGGTTTATAGTTTATGCAATGCTCTGAAGAGTGGGAGGGTTTATAATATGTCATTAGACGCGAACACTTCCTCGTTGACGGCCAGCGCCGCCGAAGAGTTTATCACGTCGCGGGACACTGCTGCGGTAATTATACGACGCAACGATTTCGACAATCCCTCCGTGAAAGAAAACCCCAACATATTGCTTGGCAAAGTGCTAAATGGTACTTTCATGGTGGCGTACGCGCGCAATAGCTTGTTTCGCAATCTGCTTCAAGACACCCGCGTGTTTAACCCATGCATTGGATGCTGTTTGCTGGGTGTGCAAGATCTGGATTCGGCGGGTATAACCATGATTCAACAGCAACCGTACCTTGATTTGCGAGGCAGCGGGGTGTTACTGGGGTTTGTGGATACAGGCATAGACTACACCCAACAGTGTTTCAGGTATGAAAACGGAGAAACAAAAATTAAGGCAATATGGGATCAAAACGTTCCTGGACACCCGCCAAAAGGCTATCTTTTCGGCACCGAATACGAAAGTGAGCAAATAAACGCCGCTCTCGGCTCCAGCGATCCATTGTCGCAAGTCGCTACATTTGATGAATCAGGGCATGGGACATTTTTAGCGTCTATAGCGGCAAGCCGATTAGAAGGCGATTATAGAGGCGTCGCGCCAGATGCGGAGCTTGTTGTCGTAAAGCTGCGTGAAACGTCCATATACTACCGCAACTACTATTTGCTCCCTTTAGATCAGCGCTTTATATATGAGTCGGCTGATATAATGCAAGGCATAGAATTTCTGATAGAAACCGCAAAGCGTTTGGGCCGCCCTATTGCCATATGCATAGGCTTAGGTGGCAACTTTGATAGCCACGACGGCTTCTCGGTTTTTGAAGAGTACATCACCAGCATTTCATACCAAAATGGTGTTGCCATTTGCTGTGCGGCGGGCAACTCCCTGGTCACGCGCAGGCATTATCGCGGCAAGGTAGAAAGCGCGGGGCAAACCGCCGTAGTCAAATTATTGATGGGAGAAAACGGGCATTCAAACTACATCGCTATGTGGAATAACGGCATAGACAGACTATCAGTCGGTTTGGTGTCGCCCACAGGTGAGAGGGTAGGGCGTGTCGCGGCGCGAAGCGGAACGGATAGCAGCACGCGCCTTATAATGGAAAACTCATTGGTAAGTATTAGTTACGTTTTTCCCTTGCATTCTGATGGATCACAGCTCACTAAAATAAGGTTGCACACTCCCACCCCAGGCATATGGCAAATTGAGGTATATGGCGAGATTGTACTTGACGGAACTTTTGATATGTGGGCCCCTCTAAGAGCAGACAATACTGCTTGGGGAGAATTTGTAGAGGCCGACCCGCACTACACCATAACCATACCTGGCACAGCCATGGGAGTCATCACCTGCGGCGCTCATAACTCACGAGACAAAAGCATGTACCAGCTATCATCATGGGGGCCGACGCGTCTGCCGATGATAAGCCCAGATATGTCCGCCCCAGGGGTGGAAGTGGGAGGCATATTCCCAAACGGGCCGGGGGCTATGAGCGGTACATCCGTATCAGCGGCGTATTGCGCGGGCGCGTGCGCGCTTCTTATGCAATGGGGGCTTGTTGATAAAAACGTAACCAGCATGAACACCTATCACCTCAAATCGCTGTTGATACAGGGCTGCGATCGTGACACATGGGCAACCTACCCCAATGACGAAACAGGCTATGGACGCCTTAACTTGTATAATACATTTACGCAAATGCGATATACGTGATGTGACGCGCGATTGATATGATTCGGCTGACGCGATTGATCTGATATGACTTGATTGGCGTGATGTGATTCGTAATCAATAGATCGGGGGTTCGAATCCCCCCCAGTAGCTTAAAAACACCTGCGGAAACATTGATTCCTGTAGGTGTTTCTTATTGAAGATATAATCTTGAGGTTTTTTTGAGCCGCTCTTAAATTTTGACACAACCACACTAAATCTTTTTCAAAATTTTCATCATATTTATTTTCTATCGTAACATCTATGTTGCTTGCATTGGTGGTAATTTCTGTTAAAGCGGCTTCTCTTACGTAATGATGGAAATCATTCTCGTTATATGAACCTTTTGCGATAGCACGCTCACGCCATTTTGTTTCGCGCAACTCTTTACTTGAGGTTATCATAACCCGGCAATCAGCGTATCTCCACATTTTAAAAATAGGCACCATAACATATTCGACAAGAATAAAATCTTTGCCGTACCTTTTTTCCCCAACTGCTTCTTCCATTTTATTTTCAAGGAATGGAGCTAAAACATCTAAAAATTGGCAATAAATTTTTACATTCTCAACCGAGGCATTATTAAGTACGTGTCTATAGCTTTCGTATGGATTTTCTATGTTAAGTGGTATCCCATAGAATTTTTCAAACTCTTTTCTATGGTTTAATAATGCTGCCGCCAAAAGATTTTCGCTGCGGACAGCTATTGAATTAGGCAGGTGTTGCGCCATAAGCCCAATTGCAGTAGTCTTTCCACTACAACAATGCCCTGCAATACAAATTGTTTTCATATCAACCTCTTTTGAGAGCCTAAAATTCTTTAAAAAATCTGTTACCAAAAAAAACTCTTTTCTGTAACATTAAATTTAGCAAAATTTTAAGGAAATGGCAATACATTTTCAAACGGAGTTAACTTTTTGAAAAGCCTTCTCTAAATGAGTGGAACTAAAAAAATGACGAACGCGTAAAAAAAAAATAAAGACAACCTGCACAAAATGGTGTATATTGGATTTGCGGAACCAACAGCCCAACATGGAGGTTGTCTTATGGGTATCAGTATACCAGCAAATAAACTAATCAGCAACTTTTTAAAAGCAATAAATTTAGACTCGAAATATTCGCGCGTAATTGTAAAGCACTTAACAGCAATATTGACAGCGATGGCAATTAAAGGGTTTACAGCGAAAATGACAGACATAGAAGA
>JAISGK010000013.1 GCA_031263155.1 Clostridiales bacterium | reverse complement strand
GTCATTAGAGTTTAGAATCTCGTTTGTCGATTCCGATTCGAGATTTGTCTCGGTTTTGGGAATCAAATCGTCGTTTCCACCAGAATGATACATGTTTCCCCCTAAAATATATTATGAACTTATTGTTCATTTATATAATGCGCTCAACATGCTCGTCTTTTCAAGGAAAACAGATCTACAAAATCAGATTTAATTTTACAGATTAACTCTAAACGTACAAAAATAATAAGAGTTTATCCAACAATAGGGATTTTATGGTATAATGGTCCGGGGCGATGAATGATGATAGGGAAACAAGGAGACCAGTCATGGACAATATCGGATGAGTTTTATGACAAAATAGAAGTATATATACCAAAACATCAGCGCGATCCCAACAAAGAGTATAAACGCAGACTAGGAGGAGGGCGCAAACCACCAGACATGCGCGCAATCCTGATGTTGATATTTGTGCTATTCTTTGTAATGATAGGATTTATGACGTGGCAGTTTAAACCCTTATCACGAAGGAAGCAGAAGAGTGGGTAATGATAAACTCCGGAGGGTTCCAGTTGATGAGTACACAGCCTATCGCGTGATTCAGGTATGGCCACACGACTCCCAACCAGCCGAAACATAAATCCTCATTGAATGGACTAATTGACTTAATTACAGGTATAAGCTGACTTTAGCTTCCCGAGGGAGGTGAACATCTTTTGACCCATCCCTTAAAGAATACCTTATATTTCAGCTGGTGGCTATCAGTGGTTTGTTGCTTATCATTATTATAATAGGGGGGTAAGGTTATGCCGTTAAACCGCGAAGACGAATTATTATTCGAAAACAGCGAGCTGGTTGCCGGCCTTGATTCGGAATCCGATAAATGGGAGGTTATTGTAAAATACCATGGTGACATTCGCATGGTCGCTGCGGCCATTGTCGCTCAAGTTGAAATATTGAGCGAAAACTACGCGATAATAACGCTGGAAGCGGATAAGATAGAATCATTAGAATTGTATACGGAGATCGAACACGTAGAATTGCCAAAGTACATAAGGTTTACGTTGCGCGACGCCATATGGCGGGCATGCATTGGCTTTGCGCAAAGCGACGCGGATTTTGAGCTTAAAGGAAGCGGGGTAGTGGTCGCCGTCGCGGACTCGGGTATTGATTACACGCATCCGGATTTCCGCAACCCAGACGGAAGCAGCCGCATAATATTTTTTTGGGATCAAGCGGCTATAGGGGAGCCCAAACCTCCAAGCGGTTTTCAATATGGAGTGGAGTACACAAAGGCTGAGCTTGACGCGGCCTTGCTCAATAATATTCCCTTTATGGTAATACCAGAACTGGATTATATAGGTCACGGGACTGCGGTAGCTGGGGTTGCCGCAGGTAATGGAGCGGCGTCGGGCGGACAAAATATTGGAGCGGCTCCAGAGGCAAGCATTATCGGCGTGCGGCTTGGGCGCAATGGCGAGCGATCATTTGTGCGCAACACAGAGCTGATGCGCGCCATAAAATATATTATCGACAAATCGCAAAAACTTAACATGCCCGTCTCAATCAACATCAGCTATGGCGCCAACAATGGTTCGCACGATGGGCAATCTCTATTCGAAACATATATAGATGACATGTGCGCAAAATGGAAAACCAGTATTGTTGTGGCGGCGGGCAACGAGGGCACAGGAGGACATCATTATCAAGGTCAATTAACGTCGCGTTCCGCGCAGATAGTTGACTTCCACACATCTGGAGGGTTAAAAGAATTTTTCATAGATTTTTGGGAAGACTTTGGCGACGATTTTTTTTTAGAACTAATGCTGCCTAATGGGAGCTCTACTGGTGAGATAAGCTATGTAACGCCAACACGCTCCATGCGTTTTGGTAATGTCGCCGTGTACGCGCAATACAGTCAGCCAACACACTATACAGAAAATCAGGACATTTTTTTTCAAATAATGGCCATAACGGGCGTGCTGCCCCAAGGGCAATGGCGTCTGCGCGTTCGCTCCGGCACGGTGGTAACGGGTAGATTTAATGTTTGGCTGCCAGTAACCGAGGCCGTTACAGTTGGGACGGGATTCAATACGCCCTCTCCCGAATCTACCATCACCATTCCCGCAACAGCGGCGAGGGTTATCAGTGTAGGCGGCTATGACTATCGTATCAACGCGATCGCGCCATTTTCGGGCAGGGGATTTACCCGCAAAGGCGATATAAAGCCTGATTTGGTCGCGCCCGCCGTAGATATTTTGGCGCCGCGCAGGGGAGGCGGCTATGACACTTTCAGCGGCACAAGCATTGCCGCGCCGTTTGTGACAGGCGCCGCCGCGCTCATGATGGAATGGGGAATTATTCGAAACAATGATAGATTTTTGTATGGCGAAAGGCTTAAGGCGTTTCTTAAAAGCGGGGCGACACGCTTGGCCAATGTGCAGTATCCCAGCCCTGAATGGGGCTATGGCTCGCTATGCTTAAGACAAACTATGGAGGAGCTTGTAAAATATCAAACTTTGTGAGTTGGTTACTATTCACCGGCCATTGTTACCCACAACCCCCCATTGTTGGTTGCACGGACTGGTGAATAGTAACGACCAGCCAGAGCTTGCCAATAATATTGCTTGACAACCAATGGCTCTGAAATTATAATGATCGCTAAACAGCCCGAGTGGCGGAATGGTAGACGCAGAGGACTTAAAATCCTCCGGGAGCGATCCTGTGCCGGTTCGAGTCCGGCCTCGGGCAGGTTTTTTTAGGTTGCAACGGTCATCAATAAGAAATCAGGTCTCATTGACATGCTTGTACAACTGTGCAATAATAGATCTATCGCGTGAGCTTGCAAAAGTTACATGCGAAGATTATTTATTGGGAGGCGCGAATGAGCGCAAAGGTTAAGATTGCCATTGTAGGGACGGGAGGCATTTCACATGCCCACATGCGTCCCTACGCGAGTTTCGATGACGTAGAGATAGTAGGCGCAGCGGATATCGTACCTGGCAAGGCGCGTAAATTTTTAGATACATACGGGCTGGAAAAAGCGCCGGCGTTTGAAAACGTGTATGACCTTATCAAAAATGTAGAAATGGATGGCGCAAGCGTGTGTACCTACAATACCACTCACGCCGAATGTGCCATTGCTTTGCTTGAGGCGGGCATACATGTGTTGTGCGAAAAGCCCATGTCATTTACCTTGGCGGAAGCGGCGGCCATGCTCCGCGCATCGCGCAAGGCGAAAAAAATGCTTACAATAGGCTTTCAGCCGCGATATTCATATATGCGCCAAAAGGTAGATAAAATGATTCAAGACGGCGCAATCGGCAAGGTGTATTACATACAAAGCGGCGGGGGCAGACGCAGGGGTATACCCGGCGGCACCTTCGTAGTGAAGGATTGGGCGGGCTTCGGTTGCCTGGGAGACATAGGGTGCTATTCCATAGACGAGTGTTTGCACGCTGTGAGATACCCCAAACCACTTACCGTATCCGCCATGGCTACAAACTACTTTGGAAAAAACCCCAAATATTTTGAGGGCGCCGCAACGTTTGACGTGGATGATTTTTCTGTCGCGCTTGTACGGCTAGAGGGCGATACCACCTTTGTATTTAAACAGAGCTGGGCAATGCACGCTGACACGCTGGGTGATACGCTGTGGCTGGGCACAGAGGGCGGCATAAAGATTCGCAACGGCTTTGACGAGCTTCAACGTCCTTCCCATGTTATGTATTTTACCGACGTTAACGGGATGCAGGTAGACTCACAAGTGTTGCCGAGCCGTCCGTTTGACGCGTACAGCTTCCCGGAAGAGGCAGATCCATTCCACCAAAAAATACGAGCCTTTGTTGACGCGGTTATCAGCAACGGGCCAGAACCCATACCCGCCAGCGAGATCATATACAATCAGGCAATATGTGACGGTATCTATCGTTCCGCCAAACTGGGGCGCGAAGTCGAGATCGTCATGCCGGAGATTTAGAGCTGCTCTACAGATAAAATTGAGTTTCAGGGAGGCACTGTGGTTAGGGTATTAATGATATCTAAATGGCACGTACACGCGGCGGGCTACGCTAAAGACATCAACGCGCAGCCGGATGCCCGCGTTTCTTGCGTATGGGACGACGATATTGAGCGCGGCGCGGCTTGGGCGCAAGAATTGGGCGCTCATTTTGAGCCGGATTTGCAAAAGGCGCTCGCGCGTGATGATGTGGACGCGGTCGCGGTAGATACCCCAACGATCGAACACAAAAACGTAATGCTTGCCGCCGCGAAAGCGGGTAAGCATATATTTACAGAGAAAACGCTCGCGCTCACCAAGTCTGACGCGGAAGAGATTGCGGACGCCGTGAGAGCGGCTGGAGTAAAATTTTGTATCTCGTTGCCCTCTTTAACGCTCCCTCATATTGTATATGCCAAGCAGCTAATAGACGAGGGTAAGATAGGCAAAGTGCATTACATGCGTATGCGCAAGGCACACAACGGCGCGTCTGGCGGGTGGCTTCCAAAATATTGGTACGACGTGGAGAAGGCTGGCGGCGGCGCGATGATGGATCTGGGGTGTCATCCCATGTACATTGCGTCATATCTGCTGGGGCTTCCCACACGCATCGCGTCTGTATACAACAACAATTATGCCCCCAACGGCGTGGACGACAACTGCGTGAGCGTGGCCGAGTTTGAAAACAACGCTATAGCCGTGCTTGAAACGTCATTTATATCGCCAATCGGGGTGGACTCGTTTGAGGTTTTAGGCTCAGAGGGGGCCATATATTCTATTGACGATAAAATTCGCCTGCGCACCAAAAACAGCGATGGCTGGACTATTATCGATCGCCTGCCGAATACAACCCCATCCGCCCTGCGCCAGTTAATAGACAGCATAGAAAATGGCGTGGATGTATTGTTTGATCTTGATAAGGCTATCAAACTGGCGGACTTGCTGGAAAAGGCGTATATTTCGCACAAAGAACAGAGAATAGTAAAGTTTTGAAGAATAATTAGTTAAAATGACTATCCAGTTAGCGCAAGCGCGGTTAAATTGGATAGTCATTTTAAAGATTGGGTGGTGTGAGGATGGTTAAAAAAATCATCGCGTTTGTCTTATCGTCTATAGTAGCAATAATACTTTATAATACTTTGCTCTGCTTTGTTTGGGCTTTTAATAAACCCCAGTCTTATGCAAAAAATGACGCCATATCTGAGAACGAACTGGTAACAGATTATGCATTCGTTGCAACGGCAGAGCCGATAGATACTTTAGACACACCTGTGACAAACTCCATCATCTTTGAGGTTGATGATCTAGTAGAGACCAGGATGGGGCAGACTGATATTTCAGGCTATTATATTACAAATAAGATAGCCGATGGCGGCCTAAACCATTATTATATCGACGAGAGTAAAGTGTTATGGGGAATGGGTTATAACTACTCCGGCCAATTGGGACAGGGGTACAGTTGCGATTCAATAAATGAATATGTTATGATAGCAGAGAACGTTGTTCACGTAGATGTGTCCTTAGGCGGCTTCATGATTTATTTGACAGGTGAGAACAAGTTATATGGGATGGGTTACGCCTCAACCGGCGCGCTGTTGGAAGCAGACAAAGAGAGTGACGTTATAAAAGTTGATGGCGGCACATACTCAATTATTGCGCCAAAACTTCTTATGGAAGGTGTGAAGTACGCCCGTTGCGGCAAAGGTGATGTGGTGGTTATCAAAATGGACGGCAGTGTGTGGACTTGGGGTGAGCAGTACGACGATCATGCTTACGATGGTATTGCCCACGCGCTAATTACCCAGCCGACGAAAATCCTTGATGGCGCTAAACTGATTACTGGCGGCATTTGGTTTCACGCGGCGCTGCTAGAAGACGGCTCTGTGTGGACGTGGGGGAATAATTACTGGCGTAATTGCGGCGTCGATTCATTCGATGTGCCTTACGCTATTGTTAATCCGACAAAAGTCGTTGATGATGCCGCAATGGTGTGGACGGAATCCCTACAGTTCAATCACACGATTGAGTATGACTTCGCTAAGTATTACGAATATCCGCCTAGCATTACAATGCCGCAACAAGGTAAGATGATAATACAAAAGGCTGATGGCTCTTTATGGGTTTGCGGACATGGCGTGGGGGATCAGTTTCCCCTTATGCCAACAAACGAAGCCGGAGAAGCCTGGGGTTCTTCCAATCCCGACGACGTTTGTACTTCGAGCTTTCTGCCGTGTGAAATTATTGAACGTGAACATTGAAGAATAAATTGAGGGTTAATCGGGTAGCTCAGAAGAAGCTTTCACGGTTAACCCTCAACTTTTAGCAAATTCTAATTTAATTAAGGTTGACGTAGTTTAATGGTTGCGGTGCTGATGAAACCACTGCTTGCTGGGGTCAGTTCTGCAAAGGTATAACCTGATGGCGTTACTTCAGAACCGCCATCAGGCTGGTACTTCGTAAAGTGTCAGCGTGCTGCCGCTTGAGCCATATTCAAAGCCCATCTAGGCTATTTTAAAGCGAGGTATTATTTTGTGAGATATAAATATATTATTTTGACTTATATTGTCATAATATCGTTTTTTATGCCAGCTTATATCGTTAGTGGCAGTCAAACTAATACAGACGAAAATAATCCTATCGATCCAGGTTTGTATTTTATAACGGGAAGCTATGGCCCGCTTGGCGATATCGATAAAACGAGACATTATATTAATTCGGATGATTACAGTATAGTAACGCCTTTAATTCCAATAAACTATCCTTATCAAAATAATCCTTCCTCATTCATATGGGATATTAGTAAAGATAGTGAAGGCTATTATGAAATTGCCCCACTAGATAGGAATGAGTATAAAGTGAGTTTTAAGTATCCGTATCTTGAGTATGGAGGTCGGGGTGTTGCGGTTTTAGGGAAGGATAATGAGAGCGACGCTCAAAAATGGATTATAAAAAGCACGGGTTTGGATTGGGAGGGCGATCTGGGGCCTCAATTTACTATCAGCCCTAAATCGTATCCTGAATATAAACTTCTCATTGAGAATATTAGGGACAGTGGTTTGCCAGCGAATTCTACTACGAATCCTCTAGTTGCTATCCCAAAACATGTTTATATGGGAGATAGTGGTTCTAGATGGGCTTTTAGAAATATTAATACTGTATTGTCATCTTCATCTGAAATAAGTATGTCTGTTCAAAATAGTGATCTAGGTGTTCTGTTAAGCCTA
>JAISGK010000039.1 GCA_031263155.1 Clostridiales bacterium | reverse complement strand
GGAATACCCATTATGCCGACGGCCAGACATGGACGCGTCAGGCGTCTGCTTGAACGCGGGCAGGCTAAAGTAGTTCGCCGGACACCATTCACAATCCAGCTGACTTATGACACTGAAGGCATAACCCAGCCTGTTACACTCGGCATCGACGCCGGAAGCAAAACAGTCGGCGTCTCAGCAACAACGGGAACAAAAGAACTCTACGCCGCAGAATGTAAATTACGCGCAGACGTAACAAAAAATCTATCTACGCGCCGCGAGTTCCGCAAAGCGCGTCGCAACCGTAAAACCAGATATCGCGCTCCAAGATTTAACAACCGTATTCGCGGCAAACACAAAGGATGGCTTGCGCCCTCAATCGAACAAAAAATCAATACACATATCCAGCTAATCAAAACGATATGCGATTTGCTTCCAATCACAAAGATAGTTATTGAGACAGCGGAGTTTGACACTCAACGTCTCAAAGCAATGCTTGAGGGTAGACCACTGCCCGTAGGCGCTGACTATCAACTGGGCGAGCAGTACGACGAGTACAATACTCGGCAGTACATATCCACCGTGATGGATATAGATGCAGGGTATGCGGCAGTAAACATGGGGATACACAGAATGGCGTAAAAGTAAAATTCCACGTTCACCATCTCGAAAGCCGCAAGACAAGCGGCAACGCGCCAAATAACCTTATTACACTCTGTAAGCGTTGCCACACGAAATATCACGAGGGCAACCAGCTTCTGTCCAAGACGCTCCGTAAACCGTACTCAATGAGAGACGCGGCGTTTATGGGGATCACGCGCAAGACCTTAATGGGGCGTGTACGCAGGTTGTTCCCAAGCATTGAGGTCATGGAAACTCATGGATATATCACGAAATACCGCCGCGAAACAGCGAGACTGCAAAAATCACATGCCGTTGACGCGAGGTGTATAACAGGCAGTCCAATGGCAAAACCGCTTGATTGTATCTACCAACAAAAAGCTGTGCGCCGTCATAACAGGCAACTGCATAAGGCGACTATCCTAAAAGGCGATATTCGCAAAGCAAATCAAACGCCTAAATACGTCCACGGATTCCAATTGTTTGATAAAGTACGTATGCCAGACGGGCGAGAGGGATTTATATTTGGGAGACGATCCAGCGGTAGTTTTGATATCCGCACACTGGATGGGCAAAAATTGTCAGCAGGCATCAGTTGCAAGAAACTCAAACGGCTTGAAAGCCGCAATACTATACTGACCGAAAGGAGGGGCGACTCCTCCCCATACTTAAAAGTAGGGGTATTCGTCGCCTAAAATACTGATGAACATAGCCATAATTGGGGCGGGGCCGACAGGCCTTGCCGCCGCGCTGGAGCTGGCGAAAATGGATCAAGACCATAAGATAACCGTGTTCGAAAAATCCCCGGACGAGATCGGCGGCCTGGCGGGCGCGATTCCTTTGGGTAAAACATTTATAGATAAGTACTACCACCATATCTTCACCTCTGACACCGGTATACTGGATATGATAAACGAATTGGGCCTGGGCGCGGAAATGTTGTGGCTGGAACCAAAAAACGGCATGTACTTGAATTCTACCCTGTACCCGTTTACCAACCCTATAGATTTGATCCTCTTTCCCGTTGTATCATTGGCCAGCCGCGTTAGAATGGGACTGGCGGTGTTAAAGGCAAAAAAGGTAACAGACTATAAAACTTTGGAAAGTATAACCGCAAAGCAGTGGCTAATCGAAAAGACAGGCGCAGACGCGTATGAAAAAATATGGCGTCCCCTGCTTGTATCCAAATTCGGGTCAGACGCCGACAAGGTAAGTGGCGTTTGGATTTGGAACAAATTCAAGTTGCGTGGCAGCACAAGACAAAACGTTAACAAAGAATTGCTGGGTTATTTGCGCGGCTCATTTTATCGCGTCTTCAAGGCCGCCGAGGAGTTCTTGATACGCAGCAACCATAAAATGTGCTTTGAAGAGGTGCTAAGCCTTGGCTCTTACGAAGGAAGCAAGGCAAGCCTGGAAACACGAATGGGCGAATACGTGTTTGACAAAATATTGTTTACCGGATCCCCGCAACAATTTTGCAAGCTGGCGGGGCTCACGCCCACATCGGGCGAGTACGACAAATCCGGCGCGGCTGGCGTGGCATTCGCGCAACGGGCGCTTGCGACGAAATACAAGGCCAACATCTGCATGACATTGACCGTAAAGCATCGCGTTTCGGATTATTATTGGATAAGCATCGCCGAGTCCAACGCTCCTTTTGTGCTGTTTATAGAGCACACAAATTTGGTGAGTGACGAAGCCTATGAAGGAAAGCACATAATATACCTCTCTCGCTATATTGACGCCGAAGACGATCTCTTTCAGCAAACAGACGAAGAGATAAAAGCCTTGTTTATAGAATATATGGAACGTATGTTTGCCGGGTTTAGGCGCGAGTCCATAATAGATTCGTATGTGTACCGCTCACTGTACGCGCAGCCTGTGATAGGCCTTAACTACAGCGACCATGTGCTTCCTATGGAAACGCCTGTAAAGAATATCTACCTTGCCGGCATGGCTCAAGTGTACCCTGAAGACAGGGGGCAGGCATACGCCGTGACGCTGGGCAAAAAAGCCGCAAAACTTCTGAACATTTAGGAGGATACAATGTCACGCAAAAATAGATCGCATACCAACAACGGGCAGCATACCAAGTCGGCGCTCCCGACGCCAGAAAGCCCGGCTTCGCGCAACGCCTCAAATTTGCCTGGCAAAACAGAAGAGGTTAAGACTGGAGAATCTGAGATCAAGAAATCTGAGATCAAGAAATCCGGAATCAAGGAATCTGAAATCACAGGGCCTGAAATCACAAAATCTAAAGCCGTCGCCAAGCTCATCGCCATTAACGATACGCGCAAACGTGTAGACCTTTCTAAACTGCGCTTGTGGCTGCCTCTTATTCCGCTTGTAATTGCCCTTATGCTGCAAAGCGATTATTTGCAATACATCAAATGGTGGCTGACCCTGCTCGCCCTGGGGCTAAGTTTTATGCCATTGGCAAATATATTGTTCGGACGATTTAAGACCCGCGGCTATATTTTTGCTAAGGTGCTGGGCATAACCTTTGCGGGCTATACCATGTGGGTACTGGCCTCTGTTAAACTTGTGCCCTTCGCCTGGTGGTCGGTGTGGGCTATAGTGGCCGCGTGCCTGGCCATCAATATATTATTGGCAAAAAAAAGCGGCTTTGCCGATAATGTGCTGCGCAATACTGATTGTCTAAAAGGCATCATAACCGAAGAAACATTATTTATGTTTCTGCTATTCTACTGGTCGTACTTGCGCGGACTTAAGCCTGAGATAATAGGTCTTGAAAAGTTAATGGATTTCGGTTTTCTTAATTCCATTTTGCGCAGCGAATTCTTCCCGCCGACCGATATGTGGTACGCTGGCGAGCCGATCAATTATTATTATTTAGGGCAATATTTTGCCGGCTTTGTGACAAAACTGTCGTTTGTCCCCTCTGAAATAGCGTACAACCTGATGATGGCGACACTGTTCGCGCTGTCGTTTATGCTCGCGTACAGCATTGCGGGCTTCTTAATAGAGATTTACGAAGCCAATGCCGACAAGCCCGTTATACACGTTAATGAAAATGAAAAGCCCTTTTTCAAAAAGGCAAGGCCCATAGCGCAGATGATAACCGGGGCGCTGGTCACTCTTGGCGGCAACCTGCACACGCCCATATACGCGTGGTTTTTGACCGAAAATAATCCCTATGGGCGCTATTGGTTCCCTGACGCGACGCGTTACATCGGTCACAACCCGTTAAACGAAAACGACGGCACAATTCACGAGTTCCCTATATATTCTTACATCGTCTCCGACCTGCACGCGCATGTTATTAACATGTTGTTTGTGCTTACCGTCATTGGCCTTGTGATAGCCACCGCCATTATGCTTATGAATGTCGCTCGACTCAATGCCTTTGAAAACAATGAAAAGATAGAGTTCAACCCAAAAGCCATATTCAGTTTTTTAGCTAAACTAACGCCGCCGGGATTTTGGGTTATTATCTTCTTAATAGGGCTGTTCCCCGCCTGCAATTTTTGGGATTATCCGATCTACATCACTGTTTGCGCCGTGATATATCTTTACGCAAATTTGCGGGCTTATAACTACAGCCTTGAGTCTGTGCTGATAAGCTTTGTGCAGGTGGTGTTAACAACCGTAGTGGCATATGGCGTCGCGCTGCCGTTTCACCTTAATTTCTCGCTTATATCCAGCGCTATCAAAATTGTGGAAACCAACTCGCGATTCTACCAGCTGGTTGTGTTGTGGGGTTATCAATGCGCGTTTTTTGTAATGCTTCTGCTGGCTGTAATTGCCGATTTCAAAGTGGGCGGTCAACTATTTAACCCACAAAAGGCGCAGGGCAGCAAAAAAATCCCGCCGCCGAAGCCGACATTACTAAATGTCGCCGTTATTTCAGACAAAAAAGGCAATCTCTCAAATTTTTTAGAAACGATAAACCCCGCAGACATCATCGTACTCATACTTTTTTGTTGCGCGATAGGATTGGTCATTATACCCGAAATTGTATATGTAAAAGATATATATGTTACCAACCCGCGCGCCAATACCATGTTTAAGCTGACGTATCAATCCTTTATAATGTTTGGCATTGCGATCGGTTACACATTCACGCGGTTGCTGCCCAACAAAAAAGACAAAAATATGCACCTGCGCGACTGGTGTACGATTTTTGGCACTTTGCTGGTATTATGCGCGTTCATATATCCGTTTTATTCTATAGGCGCGTGGTATGGAAACCAGCATTTTTCTCAATACAAGGGTCTCGACGGAACCGCCTACATGCCGACATACGTCGATGACCTATCAAGCGTAACAGGCGCGCCAACAGGCGAAGATATTAACAACACCGAATATGTGTTCGCCAACGATTATGAGATTATAAAATATATAAACAATAATATCGAAGGCCAGCCAGTTATTGCCGAGGCCAACGATCTGGCGTACACATCGTTTGGCCGCGTGGCCTCATACACCGGCTGCCCTGATATTTTTAACTGGTACACACACCAACAGTTGTGGCGCGGCGAAAATCACTCCGCGTTCAGCGAACGCGTTAACGACAACTCTACATTGTATACAGCGTCGGATACGGCCACGGCGATGTCTATAGTTAACAAGTACCATGTGGAATATGTAATGGTAGGTAGGCTTGAGCGCGCCAAGTTTAGCGACATTAACGAAAACACGCTAAAATCGCTGGGTACGATAGAAGCCCAAAATGGCGAGGCGTATTTGATAAAGGTAAGCGCTGGTTGACACTCCCCACGCCTAAAGGCTATGCTTGACCCACATTTTTTTGCAAAGCTACGAGAGCCTTGGAAATGTGGCGTTTCCGACACAACACGCTGTTATGAAACATTATCCTAAAACC
>JAISGK010000077.1 GCA_031263155.1 Clostridiales bacterium | reverse complement strand
AAAGGAGAATTAGGAGATAGCATTGAAAAAACTACGGATGTTATGCCATTCATTGATAAAAAATCTCTAACCCCCATGCTTCCTATTCGTATTTTAGCGGAAGCGGCACACGCGACAGTCGTTTGGGATGATGAGGCAAAGATCTGTATACTAATAACAGCGCAAGGCGATATATTAAAAATTGCAAATAATGAACAGGCAAATACCGATTTTAAAGGTGATATTGTAAGGGACAGATTATTCGTAACATCTGCTGTTATAGAAGAAATCTTCGCTACAAAAATTAGCTGGAGTAAAAACTTAAATGAAATTTCACTTACGCTTTGATTAGCATTAAATGAGGGATGGGGTAAGCATTTTGGATGCTTACCCCATCCCTCATTTCAATGACAATTATCATGCGATTTATATTGCGTCGTTTTTGTCTGCGTGGTATATTATTTTTTAGAAACCGAATGTCGATCTATAATGAAAATCCGAATCAAAATGCCGGTAACGCGGAGGTTGTATGAAGGGTATAATAACAGTGGTAGGCAAAGATCAAGTGGGCATAATAGCAAAGGTTTGCGTCTATTTGTCTAACAATGGCATCAATATTTTGGACATAGCGCAAACAATCGTGCAGGGGTATTTTAATATGATGATGGTGGTCGATATGTCCTATGGCCCGTCATTTGAAAAAGTGAACGACGATTTGCAATCGCTGGGCGAGAGCATCGGCGTTCAGATTAAATTGCAGCACGAAGACATATTTAACAGTATGCATAGGATATAATTATATGATAAGCTACCAGGAAATAAGCGAAACAAACAAAATGATAGCGGAGTCGCATCTGGATGTACGCACGATAACCATGGGCATAAGCCTGTTGGATTGCGCGGATGACAGCCTGGAGAAGTTTTGCTCCAAGATATACGAAAAGATAACACGCGTGGCCCAAAACCTGGTGAAAACGGGAGATAGCATATCCGCGCAATACGGCGTGCCCATCGTTAACAAGCGCGTAAGCGTCACACCTATTGCCATTGCCGCAGCCGGTACCAGGTCAAGCGACTTCTTTCCCATTGCCAAAACCCTTGATGACGCCGCGCGCGCCATTGGCGTAAACTTTATTGGGGGGTTCTCCGCTTTGTTGCAAAAAGGCAGTACAGAGGCTGACAAAGCGCTGGTGCGCTCCATACCCCGCGCGCTGGCCGATACAGAACGCGTGTGTTCCTGTCTTAACCTCGCTTCCACAAGGGATGGCATTAATATGAACGCCGTGCGGCGTGTCGGGCGCGCGATAATAGAGATGTCAGAATTGAGCGATATGGCGTGCGCCAAATTTGTCGTCTTTTGTAACGCCGTGGAGGACAATCCATTTATGGCCGGGGCGTTTCATGGCGTTACGGAGCGTGAAACGGTCGTTAACGTGGGCGTAAGCGGGCCCGGCGTCGTTAAACGCGCGCTGGAAGAAGCGCGTGGGGCGGACTTCGAAACAGTATGCGAAACGATTAAGCGCACCGCGTTTAAGATAACGCGCGTGGGTCAATTGGTGGCGCAGGAGGCTTCGCGCCAGTTGGGCGTGCCCTTTGGCAGTATAGACTTGTCGCTCGCGCCTACGCCAGAGGTCAATGACAGCGTGGCGGAGATCTTGCGAGAAATGGGGTTGCAGCACCCTGGTGCTCCGGGAACAACAGCGGCGGTGGCTATCCTCAACGACAATGTGAAAAAGGGCGGCGTTATGGCGTCGTCATATGTGGGCGGGCTTAGCGGCGCGTTCATTCCCGTCAGCGAGGATCACGGCATGATAGAGGCCGCGCGGGTAGGCGCGTTGACATTGGAGAAATTGGAAGCCATGACATGTGTGTGCAGCGTCGGCATAGACATGGTCGCCATACCCGGCGACACGCCGGCGGAAACGATATCAGGCATCATAGCGGATGAGATGGCCATAGGCATGATAAATGGCAAAACGACTGCTGTGCGTATCATTCCCGCAAGGGGTAAAACCGTGGGTGATATGGTGGAGTTTGGCGGCTTGCTGGGAAGCGCGCCCGTTATGCCGGTCAACAGCTTTAGCTGTGCGGATTTTATCAACAGGGGCGGTAGGATACCCGCTCCCATACACAGCTTTAAGAACTAGATCAAGAACTATCAAGAACTAAAAAGCAGGGAGGTATGTATGGAAACAAAACCGTTGCGAATATTTAGGGAGATATCAAAAATACCACGCGGTTCTGGCAACGAAAAAGGGATTAGCGATTGGTGCGCCGAGTATGCGCGTGACAGAGGGTTCGAGGCTGTTCAAGACAGCGCGCTTAACGTGATTATCAAGGTACCTGGCACAGAGGGCTACGAAAACAAACCGCCTGTCATATTGCAGGGCCACATGGATATGGTGTGCGAAAAAAACGCGGACAAGGCGCACGACTTTTCAAAAGATCCCATAACATTGGTCGAACGCGGCGACATGATATACGCTGATGGAACAACCCTTGGCGCGGACAATGGGGTAGCAGTGGCGATGTGCATGGCTCTGCTTGATGAAAGCGCCCCCCATCCGCCGCTGGAGATTCTGCTGACTGTAGACGAAGAGCAAGGCATGGTAGGCGTGATAGACCTTGACCCCGCGACGCTAACCGGGCGTCGGCTAATCAATCTGGACTCGGAAGAAGAGGGATACCTTTGCACAAGTTGCGCGGGCGGACGCCGCGTGACGCTCAAGCTAAGCGGCAAACGCGAGAAGATGCAGATAGCGCGCACCTGCGTTATTAAGGTTAGAGGCTTGCGCGGCGGGCACTCGGGAGCGCAGATAGATCAAGGACTGGCAAACAGCGCGCGGGTGCTGGCGCGGGTGCTCTTGTCTGTGGTAAAAGAGCATGGCGCGCGCGTGGCACATATCTCTGGCGGGCTTAAGAATAACGCCATACCCCGTGAGAGCGAAGCGGTCGTCTTTATGCCGCCAGAAAATTACTCCGCCGCTGAAAAAACGGTCAAGAACTTTGAGAAGATAATAAAAGCCGAATACCGAGTCATCGACCCCGGCGTCACAGTGAGTATAGAACAGATAAAGTCTGGCGGCACACCATTTGATAAGGTTACGTCATGGAAGATACCCGCGCTCATTTTACTTTCTCCCGATGGCGTGTTGGGAATGTCGGCGGATATAAAGGGCCTTGTCGAAACAAGCAACAACCTGGGCGTAGTGCAAACGGACGGCGACGCTGTATCGTTCTCTTACGCTCTGCGCAGCTCTGTACACTCTAAAAAAGATGAGCTAGTCACCGCGTTAAAACTTATTGGGCATACGCTGGGCGCGGAGTATATAGAGAGCAGCGACTACCCCGCCTGGGCATACGCGCCCAACTCGCCTCTGCGCGATTCCCTTGCCGCGTCATATGAGGACATCTATGGGGCGAAGCCGCAGTTTACCGCCATACACGCGGGGCTTGAATGTGGTATATTGGGCAAAAAGCTGAATGACTGCGATATGGTATCGCTCGGACCCAATCTATATGACGTGCATTCACCAGACGAGCATATGAGCGTGAGCTCGCTTAATAGAACATATGAATTTTTGCTAAAGGCTCTGGCAAATTTATCAGACTGATATCGAATACGCGAACGCCCACCAACGGTGGGCGTTTTTGCTTGTCATTGATGTTTGTCATTGATGATCAGCCATTGATGATCCGTTATTGATGACGATTGTCACTGCGCCTACCGCACCTCGCAGTCTAGTATGTGATAAGCTTTGCCCTTGTCGGTAAAAAGATCATCGGAGATGTTGGTAAGGCCATGGCGCAGCAGTGTGTCACGCGCCAGCGAAACGTCCCGATGGGGCAAAAGGATGATCTGCCCTAAGCCATTGAGCTGGCGTCCCGCACTGGTAATATTGAATGGATTACGGCGGGATCGGTATTCCAATAATCCCCTCAGCCCGTTATTAAGCATTTCGCTAATCAATATGCCGCCCATTCCCGCTATAACCAGGCAATTAACAGTTTCATCGGCGATGGGGTTAAGCGCGTCGCCCTGCAACACACGTACGCGGTCTGTCAGTTCGCGGGATTTTATGTACTCTGTTGCGCTGCGCACAGCCGCCGTACTTTTGTCTGTAGCCAGCGCGAACTGACACAGACCGCGTTCCACTGCCGCGACAGGGATTTTTGTGTGGTCTGTGCCAATGTCGGCTAACACGCCGCATGGTAAAATATGTGATAGTATCTTTTCAAGCCTTAGCGTCAGTTTTGTCATACCGTTAACGCTCCAGGCAGGGCGCTTATCGCCCTATTTCAAAATAATTGCCCGATTGCGCTACATTCTCGCTCCTTTGCGTATCTCTTTTTCGCTTTTTGCCCCTTGCCCATATTAGCCTGTAAAGATCCTTTATCGAAAATAAAAACACAACACCGGCCAAGCACAACGAGAACCAAACGGGCTTTTGCAGTTGCAGCAACACACCGCCGACATAATCCAAAGAAAATTGGTACACTCCCAAAATCTGCTCTGACTGCACGGGCATGGGGTTAGTGTGGGCGTCAGCGTCAGCCTTGGTGTAGTATACAATGCCGCCGTTTTCCAAAGCATGTTCCATCACTCGCTGGGTCATCACGCTGGATCCAACACGGTATGTGATCACCTCCCCATGGCTTATAGCCTCAGGAGCTTTTTTGCGGGTAATAATGAGGCTTCCCGGAGAAATGGCGGGACTCATGAGCTCGGATGTGTTGATAAAAACGTTTACGCCAAACAGTGGAGACTCATGATTCAAATCCATAAAGAATCCAACTACACAACTTACCGCGAATGCGAATATAATAAGTGTGAGCACCCCGACCATGATATTAAAAAGCGAGGCGCGTTTTGTTTTTTTTCTTTTTTTCATACTTGTTCTCATGCTTGCCCCCTGATTACAACGCGACTTACTATCATTTTATCATGCTGTTCGTTCATAATCAAGGTAAATAAGGATTACAAATTATACATTATTGGACAAAATCGGAAATTTAACAATATTTTCATACAAATTATATATTATTCCATAGAGGTTTATCCGTTATTTACCATATATTTTAATTCTTTATAATTTTTTGACGGTATTCTTCGTTGACAATGTCCTTCTTCTTCTCGCGGCAAATGTTGTATACATTTGTAGAATGTAACTCCATATCCAACATATACCGCGCTTCGGCAGACAGATTATCAACCTTTGATATATTAACGACGACGGGCAATGTAGCGTGGTCCATTAAATGCCTTAGGGCATCTGCGTTGCGGAATCCCAGCACGCGCAGATAAAGCGGCGTGATATACCGGGTTCGCTCTTGTGCCGTTATGCCTAAAAGAAGCGACAGCGCAGTACGTTTAAGCCGTGCGTAAGTGTGGCGTTTAGTCTTAACTGCAGCGAAAAGATCGGCGGAGTTGTTAAAGAGTGGGGCCAGCCCAACAAATCTTTCCGCTAAACCGTCATTCATCCCGCTTATGGCTTTTATATATCCTAAATCTTTTGCGGATAACAGATAAAACAAGACATCGTCCAGCCGTGAAATACAGGCCGCTCCATAAGAGCGCAGCGCGTCGCGCAGAATGTCAAAAACATGCGTGGGCATGTCGTATGCCGCAGCTGTGCCCGCAAAACCGCCATTCATAATAGCCCCTGAATCAATGATTATCTTTTTCCGAATTGATGTGGATGATTCATTGTTTGAACGACGCACCGCCACGGGTTGCATACGCGATTTTATCATTTGCATGGACTTAAGATATTCTATGGCCAAAATATGATTTGGTTTGCTGATAATATCATGATATTGGCGCAAAATATAATGAGAGTATTCTTTGGCCGTATGATAGGGCAAACCTTGTGACATTAGTCGCTTAAATTCTTTTTTCGCGGGCGCGGCGTTTTGTATACACGCTTCTGCGATTTGCCGTAATAAATGCAAGTCGCCGGACTCAGCGCCGAAAGACATGTGGGTAGCCCCGGCGGCGTCAAGCAGAATGACAGCGCTTAGCGCGAATGATTCCGCGCTAGCCGTCGCGAACGGCAGAGGGTTTTCTATCACCACGTCTATGCCAGAGGCCAACGCCATTTTTGTTCTACAAAATTTATCGACTATGGAGCATTCTCCACGTTGCGAAAAGTTTCCGTTAATGACCGCATAGGTAAAATCGGGTTGTACTTCTCTTTGAGATTCGTGTACATGAAAAAGGTGTCCGTTATGAAACGGGTTATATTCGGCGCATATTCCCAGGGTATACAATCTTACCCCCTCCCAGATTTAGTATAATACCGCCTTTGGTTCTTGGCAAGCCGAGAATGGCATTGAGTAGGCGAAAAAAATTGGTTTAATAAATGGCTTATTGAAGAAATATGTAAATAATGGTATAATTCTCGCGTGTAGAATTTATTCTCGCGCGCAGAAATTATAGTACAACGGTGGATTTTTTTACTTAAGCGCACAAGGCGGTGTTTTGTAATTGGAAAACATTTCGGATGCGGAATTTGAACGCATACGCACCTACATCAAACAAAAACTTGGCATATCGCTTTCAGACGGGAAGAAATCACTCATATATTCACGGCTCCGTTCTATAATAAAAGAAAAGGACATGACGAATTTTACCGAATATTTCAACTATTTGATTAAAGATAAGAGCGGAGAGGGCATAACCCAATTTATTGACAAGGTGACGACCAACCATACCTACTTTATGCGCGAGCCTGAGCACTTCGACTATCTCAAAACGGTAGTGTTGCCCTATATATTGGGCTCTCAAAAGATAGCTCGTGAGCTAAGGCTGTGGTGCGCGGGCTGCTCTTCCGGTGAGGAGGCATATGCTCTTCAAATGTCTATAAATGATTTTTTAAAAATGCGGCCCGATAAGTGGATAGCCAAACAATGGGCAACAGATATATCCACTCAAGTGCTAGATAAAGCCAAAGAGGGTGTTTACCCCAAAAAAAGTGTGGCCGCGCTACCCACTTGGTGGTTAAATGAATATTGTGTTAAGGTTGACACCGACAACTACAAAATTTCTGATAATATAAAAAAGCAAATAACTTTTCAAAAATATAACCTTATGGATTTTAGGGTACCTTTCCATACGCGTATGCAGATTATATTCTGCCGCAATGTGATGATATATTTCGACCCCTCTACAAGAGAAAAAGTTGTAGACACATTTTATAACGCTACCGAGCCCGGCGGTTATTTGTTTATCGGGCACAGCGAGTCGCTTAGTCACATAAAGACGAAGTATAGGTGCATTAAGCCCTCAGTTTACCGCAAAGACTTATGAGGTGATAAGGTATGGCTGATTTTGACAGGGACTCTATGTCCGAAATGTTTACCTTTGAAATGGGTCAGCTTATAGAACAGCTTGAGCAGATCATTATCCAGGGAGAAGCTGGGTACAGTACACAGCAGATAAATGAGATATTTAGAATAATGCACACCATAAAGGGCTCCGCAGCCATGATGATGTACGACAGCATATCCACCGCCGCCCACAGCATGGAAGATTTGTTTTTTTACCTTCGCGAAGAGAATCCCCATGGGGTAGATTATTCTGGGCTTACGGATCTTATTTTGGCGGGCATGGATTTTATAAAGGAGGAGTTGGCGAAAGTCGCAAGCGGAAGCTCGCCCGATGGCGACGGAAGCGCCATTATCGCGCCCATTAAACGATATCTCACAGAGCTAAAGGGTGAGGCTTCAAATGACGTGGAAACAGTAAGCTCAGAAGAGGCGGCTGATGTTCCTAAGGTGCCCGCGCCGTCTACAGCGATTGCTGACGAAGATGAAGCCCAACAGTCGCCTGTATTAATAGAGGCGAGCGCTGGTGAGCGTACCTACAAAGCAATCGTGTTTTTCGAAGAAGGCGCAGAAATGGAAAATGTGCGCGCCTTTAATATATTGCACATACTAAAGGGTAAAATAGAGGTCGTTACTCACTATCCAGAAGACCTTATGGTAGAAGAATCCGCCGATGAGATAAGAAAACAAGGTTTTACCGTCACATTCAATTCTTCTTTGCCGTATAAAGAGATACAAATTGCAATGTCTGAAACGATATATCTTAAAAGCCTGTTGCTGGAAGATATAACGGCGGCAAATGACGACATATATGTTGATGGCGATGTAAACGAGATAAATAACTACACCGTTATTATAAGATTTTTGCCCGATTGTGAAATGGAAAACATACGAGCGTTTGGTTTAGTGCAACGTCTTGTACCTCACGCCGCCTCCATTACCACAACCCCCGAAAATCTCATAGACGAGAACACAATATACGCTATACGCGCTCAAGGTGTAACCATATCTATAACCACAACGCAAACCCAGGAGTTTATAAGAGACATTGTAGAACATACCGCCTATGTGCAAGACATGGAATTTGTAGATGGCACATCGCGCGCGCCCCAACGAGGACAAAAGCAAGAGCAAAAATCCGAACCCGCAAAACCTGAAACGGCGGCCAAAACCGACGAAGTGAAAAAATCTCAGCCGTCTAAAAACGCGGTTCCGGCGGTCATCAGCGTACCCGTTAGTAGGCTGGATCAACTGCTTAACCTTATGGGCGAGCTTGTAATATCAGAAGCCATGGTCACGCAAAATCCTGAGTTGGAAAATTTGGAATTGGACAGCTTTTTGAAAGAAACGCGCCAGCTGCGAAAGATCATAAAAGATATTCAGGAAGTAGTAATGTCGATGCGTATGGTGCCTCTGTCAACGACTTTCTTTAAAATGCACAGGATAGTGCGGGACATGTGCAGGCAGTTGGGCAAAGATGTGCAGCTTGATGTGATAGGCGAGGAAACAGAGGTAGACAAGAACATTATAGAGCACATCTCCGATCCGCTTATGCACATCATTCGCAATAGCCTGGACCACGGCATAGAGATGCCTGAAACACGGGCAAAGCTGGGCAAACCAGAGAAAGGCGCCGTCACGCTGGAGGCAAAGAACAGCGGCGGCGATGTTTTGATTATCATACGCGACGATGGCGTGGGATTGGATAAAGACAAGATATTGCGCAAGGCGAAGCAGAACGGCTTACTTAAAAAGCCAGAGCTGGAGTATACCGATAAGGAAATTCAGCAATTCATCTTTTTACCCGGCTTCTCAACCAACGAGCAAGTAACAAGCTATAGCGGGCGCGGAGTAGGGATGGATGTGGTAAGTACCAACATAGAGGCGGTAGGCGGGTCCGTTCTCGTAGAATCCACGCCGGGCCTGGGGAGCGTATTTACGCTTAAAATTCCTCTTACCCTGGCGATTATTGACGGTATGACGGTAAAATTGGGCGTCGCCAAGTTTACCATTCCTATTGTATCTATCAAGCAAAGTTTTAAAGCCACCAAAAGTGAAATATTTACCGACCCGGACGGTAACGAGATGATCAACGCCCGAGGTGAGATCTATAATGTCGTGCGGCTTGATGAGTTTTTCGGTGTGGAATCCAATGTAAAAAACATAGAGGATGGCATTTTGATAATGCTGGAGAACGGTGATCAGACGGTCACGCTGCTGGCTGACGATTTGGTGGGCGAGCAGCAGGTGGTTGTCAAATCTATACCCAAATTTTTCAAAAAGATACGCGGCATAAGCGGATGCACACTGCTGGGCAACGGCGAAATAAGTCTTATTATAGATGTCGCTGGTTTCTTTGATAAATAAGAAATAAGGGGTGAATAGCGTGACAAACTCGGATTTTTCTATCGAATACGATGAAGAGAAGGATACTACCAAAGATTTGTATATGACGTTTAACATAGATAATGAGATATACGGTATAGAGATAGCCTCTATAAAAGAAATTATCGAAATGGTGCCCATTACGCGTGTGCCCGAGTCTCCTGATTACGTGCTGGGCATCATAAATTTGCGCGGCGATATTGTCGGGGTACTGGATGTGCGCAAACGGTTTATGAAAGAGCCAAAGGCATACGACACGCAAACATGCATCATAGTTGTAGAACACAAGGAGTATGTGCTTGGACTCATTGTAGACAGCGTAAATGAAGTACTGACTATAGAAGAGAGTAAAATAAGCGCGCCGCCAAGCGCGAAACTTAACCACCATAACCAATTCATACGAAATATTGGGCAGTTGGAAAGCGGGGTTGTCCTGCTGCTAGACTTGGAGAAGCTGCTACAGCAGCAACTTTGACATGGCGTATACATTTCATCAAAACCTGTGCCCTCCCGGACTGGCCAACAACCCCAACAGAGCCATAAATCGCGTTAAGTACATCACCGTTCATACCACGAGCGGCTACAAGCTTGACTCCGACGCCGAAAACCACGCCAACTTTTTGTACACAGGCAGCGGCGGGCACAAAACAAGCTGGCACTATACCGTAGACGCCGAAAATGTATGGCAGAGCTTTGAGGACACACGCGCGTGCTGGCACGCCGGAGATGGTGAGGGCGACGGTAACATGAGCAGCCTGGGCGTAAAAATATGCGTTAACGACAGGCACAGGTTTAGCGAGGCTTGCGGCAACGCGGCGGAACTTATAGCAGGACTTATGGTAAGACATAATCTTGATATGGACCGCGTGGTGCAGCATAATTTTTGGAATGGTAAAGAGTGCCCGAAAGAGTTGCGCACAGGTGAGTGGGACGTAACGTGGAGCGACTTTATGAGCTATGTGAATACAGCCCAAACGTTCCTGCTTGACACCTTGGGTGAAGAGGCGGACAACGTGAGCGACTGGGCGAGCGAGGCATGGGAATGGGGGCTAAAACGCGGAGTAATAGACTCCTCCGATCCGCATGGCTATATGTCCAAGGAAGCCGTGATAGCGCTCATGTACAAGGTTTTAAGCAATTGATCATTTGTTTCGCAGGGTGAGCGCATTGCGCTCCCGCAGAACTTATGCCAGGTCATAACTAAGTCATAAACCAAAATTAAAAGGCTGCCCACGCCATTCCAAAGTATTTGGAGTGGCGCGCGGTAGCCTTGTCGCGTTCACCGCAGTATTACCTGCGGTTAATAAAGGAGAGGAGTTATCGAAATATTAGAAGTTGTCTGATTGATAAGCCAGAAGAGTAACCATGAAAGTATGTGTTTTCATGCCATCGCGTTCAATGCGAATGACTTTTACTTCCACCATATCTCCAACCTGGCATTTTTGTATCTCGGTTGACAGCGACTCAAAAGTATCAATAGTTACGCCATTAAACGAGGTGATTATATCTGTGCGCGCAATACCAGCCTTGCCAGCGCTGGTATCTGGCAACACTTCTTCTATATACACACCGCCCGGAAGTTGGACGTTGTAGTTTTCATAAAAGAAACTCAATGTTTCTCCTGTTAGGGTTCCGCCAAGAATTCCCAGGTATGGACGCGGCTTGGCGTCAAGCAAGCCTTCAAGTATCGGCAAAGCAATGCTGGATGGTATGGCATAACCCATGCCTTCTACGTCTTCGTTAAGGGTACTCATCATTTTGGCCGTGTTAATACCAATAACCTCGCCATTTAGGTTAACGAGGGGTCCGCCGCTATTACCGGGGTTTATCGCGGCATCTGTCTGAAGCACCTTTAAAGTGCGGTCTTCCACAATTATTTCCTTATCAGTGGCGGATATGATACCCCCGGTCGCGATATTGCCCTCGCCCATAGCGTTACCTATGGCGACAACGTCCGCGCCTACCACCATATCATCAGAATCGCCAAATGTGCCTAAAGATATAGAATTCACACCTGCGGCTTCTATATCGCGCTTACTGACAGATACGACGGCAAGATCCGCTTTGGGGTCACTGCCGACAAACGAGGCTTTAATCTCTTTGCTGTCTTCAATTTTGATTGTAACTGACGTAGCGCCTTCGATTACGTGATAGTTGGTAGCAATGTAGATCTTTTCCGCGTCGTGATGAAAGATAATGCCTGAGCCGCTGCCTATTTCTTCTATGGGCATATCCCACATGCCGCCATATGGGCTTTCCATTGTAATGCTAACGCTAACGACGCAAGGGGCGACGACTTTCACTATCTCTGACAGCTTGCTCACTATAACGGGTTGCTTCGGTGGCAGTTGCTCCAGCGAAGCCTGATCTGTTGTTTCAGATACGGAAGGTGTCGCCTCTACAGTGTTGACAGGATTTCGATTGTTTAGACCATTAAATCTATTTTGGGCCCAGGGAATTGCGACTCCCACCCCTAAACCAAATATTCCCATGCCCAGCGTGCTTATAATGAGCGCGATGGCAACCCATTTGGCAACCCCTCTGTTTCTATTTCTTGTGAGCGGTGGCGCGTTTTTTATTGTCTCTTTGTAGAATGACGCGTGGGTCGGCTCGCCAGAGCTCATGTATCCACCGGGCTGATAAACTGTGGAATATGGGTTGGAGGCACTGGGATAAACGCGCGCGGGGCCCATCACATAATCTGTTATTGTGTCTGCGCTGGACATTGCCGTAGCGTCTGATGCCGTCGAAGATCCGTAAAGACTGGCGCTAATGTCGTTTTGAATACGTTCTATTTCATTGCTGTCCAACCAGCTTTTGCCATCTACGTATTTATTATCCATGCGGCATCCCCCCTTGTTATTTTAAAAAGATTATAACCCACATATAGAAATAAAATATGAACAGAATGTAAATATTCAGGCAATATTAGTGAACTTATGAGATCATGATCTCATAAAATTGGACGTATCCCAACCTTAACATGCGCGCGCTTAGTTAATAGCATTGCTAAAACCTTTTTTTTGCCGATACATAATCGGCAAATCTGACGATGTCGCAATCAGAGAAGATGGTAATGCGCTTTAACTGCATGGCGTCACTTACGCGCGTAACATAACCCCCGCGAGTGGTGAAGCCCATTTCGACACCATGCCGCTTTAGTATGTCTAATATTGATTGGTTATATTGGCCCATAGGGTAGGCGAAGATTTTGCTATTACTAACGCGTTTGAGGCTAAGCGCGATGTCTTGCTCAGCCAACTCAGGCGAAGCCTCCATAAGCGCGGTTTTGCCGTTTTTAGACGCGTTGTGCATATTGTCGGTATGAGAGCCGGTTTCGAAAACATCCGTGGAAGCCGCGATTTGAATCCAACTCATCATGTCCAATTTATTAGTGTGATAAATTTGATCCTGCGTTTGTAAACAGGCCGTTATGGTAAATAAAACCGCATTAAAATCATATTTTTTAAGTATGGGGTAGGCAAATATGTAGTTGCTCATATATCCGTCGTCAAATGTGATCATAACACTTTTGTCGGGTAATGACTTGCCGTTAAATAAATAGTCGCGCAACTCGGCGACCGTCGCGGTGTGATACCCATTGTCGAACAAATATTTCATATGCTTGTCAAATAACTCTTCGCTAATCACCAAGCCGTTCTCTTTGTAAAACATCATGTCGCGTTCGGGTATAAGATGGTGATAAAGTAGAATCGGCAAACCTTTTTCATCGGCGTTAAGCATCGCGTCAGAACCGCATATAGTTGCGATTAGCAATATGGCCGTAAAAATCCTAAGCACCCTGGAAAACCTCATTTGCACCCCCCCGATAATAAAAATTTACATTTAAAGCCAATTTCCCCCATCAGTAGCATTGTACTATATTCTTGGTGGTTTGTCTGCTATAATTTCGAGTGAAAGCGCGAAAAAAATCGTTACTAAAACAAAGGATCGTTTTAATCTTGCGAGGTGGAAACTTTCATACTGGCATTTTCCACAGCATGCCCAATCCATACTATAAACGTATAAACAGGTATTAAAATGCCCTGGGCTATAGCTCTGGCCCAGATAATTTGAAACGGCAGGCCATAGGACAGCATTAAAAATATGGTACTTAAAATGACCGATCCCAAAACCTGACCGCAAAGCACCGCGACAAACAGGCGGAATTTGGTAACAGCCTTATTTCGAGTAAAAAACAAACCGGGAACAGACCCCATCACGAAGGCGCTAATCGTGAACAACGGGTTAAACGCCCCCACAGGAAACAGAGCCGCTTGAAGAATATCGGTTAGCGCGCCGCAAATACCCCCGTACACGGGGCCGTGTCGTACAGAAATAAACAAAATTGGGGCCATGCCAAGACTTAATTTTAGCGCGTACATGCCAAATAGATTCACTGGGGTTTTCAAAATCCCGTCTAAAACAAGTGCCGCCGCCGTAAGTATTCCGCACATGGCAAGCCGTTTTGTTTTATTGTATCTATCCATATTACTCCTCCATTATTTTTTTATAAGGCGTGAAGCGGACATTTTGCGGCTGTGATGCAACAGATACATACAAAAATGAAGGGCGCGAATTATGAAAAATGAAACGGTAACTGAACTTAAAGCCGCGCAACGCAAGCTGGGCATAAAAAGCAGAGTCTCGTTGACCCCTGACGAGCGCGCGCTGTTCAGCGAAATAATATGTGAGAAACTGATTAACCACCATGTCTTTAAGCAGTCGCAAATAATATTGTCTTATCAAGCGTTTATGGATGAAGTTGATCTCTCTAAGTTTAACATATTCGCCAAAAGCGAGAATAAAACCGTGGCTTACCCTACATGCCAGCCAGGCGGGATTATGCTTGCGGCCGTGCCCGCAAGCGGCGAAGATATATGGAAGATAGACAAATACGGTATTCGCTCCCCTTTGATAAGCCGTTCACACATATTGGCGCAAGAGGAGATTGAGTTTATTGTGGCGCCTTGCGTGGCTTTTAGCGGCGTGAGCCTGTCGCGCATGGGCTGGGGCGCTGGCTATTATGATCGCTTTTTGCCTAAATGCGTGAACGCCTTTCGCGTAGCAGCCGCGTTTGAGGCGCAGAAAATTGACGACCTGGTTTGCGTTCCAAATTGGGATGTTAGCTTAAATGCCATTGTCACAGAAAAAGCGTGGTATTAAAACGTCAAAACCAAATCAAGCTCCCGGCAACCGTCGAGAGCTTCTATTGTCGAGAGCTTCTATTAATGAGAGATCTCCCATATGGGTTTGAGAAATATGTATATTAATAATAATGGCAAATCCAAACAATTTATGTAAGATATAGCGCCGCCCGCCAGTCAATGATATAATGATAGATGCTAATGGGTAGGGGAGGCATGTGTACTGAGCTGAAATCCCACATTAAAAATGCGGGTGAAGGGATTTGAACCCCCACTATGTCGCCATAAGTGGATTTTGAGTCCACCGCGTCTACCATTCCGCCACACCCGCTCACGCACATGATAATACACGGAAAGCATCTTGTCAATACGTAATTAATTATTTTGGAAACAGTCTTCTGTTAACGATGTTGTGGTTTATGTCGATATGTTATGCGAGGAGGGGGAAAATATGAAGTCCGCAATCAATAACTTCCTGGAATACTTAGAGGAGAAAAGAAATTCTCCGCATAACACCATTTTGTCTTACGAGCGTGACCTACGCCACATGCGCGTATATATGGAAGCTCACGACATCACGGAGCTAGGGAAAATAAGCGAAAAAAGCTTGCGCGAGTTTTTAAATGGGTTAACAGACTCGGGCATATCAGCGTCATCAGTGTCGCGTTGCGTTGCGTCGCTGCATACGTTTTTCCGCTATTTATTGCGTGAGGATGTCATCACAGCCGATCCGTCGATGAATATTGTCGCGCCCAGGCATGAACGCCGTTCGCCCGAAATTCTCACGCCAGACGAAGTTGGGCGTCTGCTTGAACAACCCAAGATTGGCAGCTTTAAGGGCCTACGGGATCGCGCTATGTTAGAGACCCTATACTCCACAGGCATTCGTGTGAGTGAACTCATAGGTCTTACAGTTGATCAGGTAGATGTCAAAAAAAGGATCATTT
Source organism: Clostridiales bacterium (assembly GCA_031263155.1). Taxonomy (GTDB): domain Bacteria; phylum Bacillota; class Clostridia; order Lachnospirales; family WQUN01; genus JAISGK01. Next base: position 26,646 of record JAISGK010000077.1, on the reverse strand, counting down.
GCTGTGTATCAGGCAAAAAATCTCGTGTGATTCCCCTGACAGAAAAAGCGATGCAAGTCATCTCAGAATACATGACGGTAGCGCGTATTCAGATGATGCGAGATAAAGATGAAAGCTGTGTGTTTGTCAACTGCACAGGCACTCCCATGTCGCGCCAGGGTTTTTGGAAAATCGTTAAGGAGTATGCCAAGGGCGCCGGCATCGACTCTACCATAAGTCCGCACAGCCTTCGGCACTCATTCGCGGCGCACGCCCTTGCGGACGGCGCCAATATTGAGCAGCTGAAAGAGGTGATGGGGCACTCGGATATTTCTGCCACCCAGGTTTATCTTCACGCGATAAATTAATTTAACGACTGCCGGCTAAAGCCGGTAGTCGTTAAATTTTTGCTGTCCTCTTTTTTCGGCAGGTTTCGCTTGCTCAAACGCAGAACACAGCGTAAAGTGGGACGGATTTGATATTATTTTCAAAGCCAAAATTCCTGGCCGAAATCCGAATGGAGTAAGCGGGTTTATACTTTGTTACAAATATATTCAGGCTTTTCGATTTTGTCCGCGCACCGGTTTTCACCTCAACCGCGATGATGTCGTTGCCCTTTTGCAGCACAAAATCAAGCTCCGCCGTTCCCTCGTTTGTCCAATAATATAAGCCGTAATGATTATTGCGGAGCGCCTGCGCCACATAATTTTCGGTGATAGAGCCAAGAAAGGTGTTTTCAATCTCGCCCGCCGACAACACAGCCTGCTGAGAAATGCCGCTTTTCATGGTAAGTAAGCCAACATCACTCATGTATAATTTGAAGCTTGCAAGGTCACGGTAAACGGCGACAGGCATCATACCTTGCTCCACCCGCTCGCATTTCAGTACGATACCCGCGAAGTTCAGCCACTCAATGGCCTCGCCGAAAATAGCCGCCGTGCCCCCTCGAAGCGCCAGCTTGTACTGAAACTTCTTGTTCTCCTTCGCAAGTTGAACGGGGATGGAATTGTACGCCGCGCGGATTTTTACACTCTGCGTATTGGTTGCGTATTTCGCCATGTCGGCGATATAATCGTTCATGATTTTGTTCTGCACATCTGGTACGGTCAGCAGGGTCTTGGTTTCAACAAGCGCTAAAATCGCCTGGGGCATTCCGCCGGTAATCAAATACTGCCTGTATAAATCAAGTGATTTTTCGTGAAGAGCGATGGGTAACGCTTCATTTTTATCAAAAGCGCCTTTAATTTCGGCACATAGCATCTCCTCGCCTAACGCCCACAGATATTCTTCAAAATCCAATGGGAACATAATCAATGAATCCACATTGCCGACAGGAAAAGAATAGTTTTCGCGGTTGATGGCCACGCCAAGCAGACTGCCCGCGCCGATGATATGATACTGGGGCGTTTGCTCGTTGAAATATTTAAGGGCAGTCAATGCGCGGGGGCAAAACTGTATCTCGTCAAAGATCACCAGGGTATCGCCTGGAACAATCCGTTCCCGTGACTCCGCTTCCAAAAAGCGCAGAATGCGCTCTGGTTCAATGTTATCAGAAAAATAGCCGGCGACAGTTTGGTTAGTTTCAAGGTTGAAATAGGCGACGTTTTTATAATGACATTTGCCGAATTCACGGATAATATGGGTTTTGCCGACCTGCCTCGCTCCATACACCAAAAGCGGCATCCGGCCCGACGGCCTACCTTTCCAACGGATCAAATTTTCTGTGATTTTACGTTTCATGCGCGCCGCGTCTCCTTAATTAGATTAAGTGGATTGTAGCGAAATGTGAAAATTAAGTCAATAAAAATCAAAAATATTTTATTTCCGCTAAGTCTTAAGCCCTTATTTTGCCCTTGCTTATAGTATTTGGCTAAAGTATAATACGCGGTAGCAAGTACATACAGAAGGGAGGGCGGTACCATAAACTTTTGGTATCGGATTTGTGATGTACGCAAAAGACTTCTTATTGAGTAGTGACACAGCCCGCAGGCTGTACGAGAATTACGCGCGATCGCTTCCTGTTATCGACTATCACTGTCACCTTAACCCGCGTGAAATTGCGGAGGATAAAAGATACGACAACATAGCCCAGGTAATGCTGGGCAGCGCGAAAGACGGCGGAGACCACTACAAGTGGCGTTTGATGCGCACCTATGGGATACAGGAGAGCCTTATTACAGGCAATGGCGACGACTATCAAAAGTGGCTCGCGTGGGCGGAGGTGTTGCCCCACGCCATTGGCAACCCTGTCTATCTATGGACGCACATGGAGCTGCGCGATTATTTCGGGTTCGATAAACCACTTAATCCGAGTACAGCGAAAGAGGCATGGGACGTTTGCAACAAGAAACTAAAAACCCTGACGGCCCGCGAGATGATTCGCCAAGCCGGAGTGATGGCTCTTTGCACCTCCGACGACCCTGCAGACAATCTAAAATGGCATGAGATTATTAAAAACGACGCGTCGTTTACCACACAAGTATTGCCCACGTTTAGACCTGATAAGGTTCTTGCCCCAGACACCCCCGATTTTAAGAGTTATTTGAAGAGACTTGGTATGGCTGCCGGCATTAAAATCAAGAGCCTGGGCGACCTGCTTGAGGCCCTGAAAAGGCGTATGGACTATTTCGACGCTCATGGATGCGTAGTCGCGGATCAAAGCATGATGGAGGTACCCACAGCGATTATCGTTGAGGACGAGGATGATTGGGAGATGATCAACGACGATCTTGTGTTTGACGATTTGTTTGAGGATCTGTTAGCGGACGACTATGATAACCTTGATGAATATCGCATCTTCTGTTACAGGCTAAGGGTTATTTCATTTTTGGCGACCGAATATAAAAAGCGGCGTTGGGTTATGTGCCTACATTACGGCGTGCAGCGCAATGTTAACGAAAATTTGGCGGATACAATAGGGCCAAACATTGGCGGCGATGTTATCGCGGGTACTGAATGTGGCGCAGAATTGGCTGACTTCCTTTCTGAACTGGACTACAATAATGCCCTGCCAAAGACGATAATCTTCTCGCTAAACCCTAATGATAACCGTTTTATAGATTCTATAGTGGGCGCGTTTCAGGAAGAGGGCGTCAAAGCGAAGATACAGCACGGGGCGGCCTGGTGGTTTAATGATACGCGAAGCGGTATGCGCGATCAAATGATCTCTTTGGCGGAAACGGGGCTGTTGGGCTGCTTTTTGGGTATGTTGACCGACTCGCGCAGCTTTACCGCATACACCCGCCACGATTACTTTAGGCGCGTGCTATGCGATCTCATTGCCGAATGGATAGATCGCGGCGAATACTTCGACGACGAAGAAACGCTTAAACGAATGATCGAGGGTATTTGCTACAAAAATGTGATCGAATATTTTGAATTAGCGCTATAGTTGGAGGCGGGTTTTCTGATACCATTAAGAAAAGACGCAAAATACGCGATAGCCGCGCTCACCAGCATGGGCGTTAGGCTGTGCCCTGTCAATTATGAACCGTTTCACACGGCCGGCACATATACAATGCAAGTGACCAGCGCAGAGAGTAACGCCCTTAGCGTATCCAGCTACCTGGGTATGCCCTCGCTTATTATCACATCGTTCGTTAAGGAAAGCCCCATTGCCGATAAGATAAGGCATGACTTGAAATCTCGTGGGATGGATTTTGTCGGGCCAGAGATCGATTCCGGGGGGCCGTGGGGTTTTCGCCACCAGATTAACATGACCGATACAGGCTATGGTCTAAGGGGTCCACGCGTGCATAATGATCGCGGCGGCGAGGTGGCGAGAGGCATTAACGTTAAAGATTTTGATTTGGATGAGATATTTGGAAGCTGGGGAGTTAAGATTTTACACATGTCTGGCTTGTTTGCCGCCCTGTCGAAGCAAACAGGTGAATTTTGCCTTGCGTGCGCCAGGGCCGCCAAGAAATACAATACGCTCATCTCCTTTGATATTAATTATCGCGCCAGCATGTGGAAAGACAGAACGCAAGAGCTTACCCGCCTGTTTGACGAGATTCGCGATATGACAGACATAATGTCGGGCATATATGTGCCCGGCGCTCAAGATAAAGATTGGCCTACCGCTATGGACATGACAAAGCAAGCCATTGAGAGTTATCGCTCGCGTTGCCCCGCGTCGGTGTATCTGGCGACGCACAGAGAGATAGAGGATACCAACAATCATATATTTGGCGGCATACTCAACGCTTGCGGCCAGTGGCATTATGTAGAGCCAAAGCGCATATCGGTAATAGATCGAATCGGCAGCGGGGACGCCTTTGTCGGCGGTGTGCTATATGGTGTTTTGCGTGGTTGGACGCCGGACAAATGGTTGCGTTTTGGCTGGGCTTCGGGCGTAACCGCCGCCGGTATGTTGAGTGATCATATTAAGCCAATGGACGAAGAAAGTATTTGGCAGGTGTGGCAGGGCAACGCGGCTGTGACAAGGTGAAAGATATAATTTTAGAGTTAGTTTTGAAGTCATGTTAAAGGAGAAATAAATGCAAGCTGACATCGGGTTGGTAGGACTCGCCGTAATGGGTGAGAATCTTGTTATGAACATGGAGAGCAAGGGTTTTAGCGTTGCGGTATATAACCGTACTCTGCAACGCGTGCGTGACTTTGTGGGTGGGCGCGCGGCGGGTAAAAACATCATCGGCGCGAACAGTCTAGAAGAATTGGTAAGCGCGTTAAAGCCTCCGCGCCGCGTTATGCTCATGGTGAAAGCGGGGAAGCCTGTCGATGACTTTATCGATAAACTTGTACCGTTGCTTGACGTGGGAGACATTATTATAGATGGCGGTAACTCTAACTACCACGATACCATGCGCCGCGTATCGTTTGTAGAGACGAAGGGGCTGCTGTACATAGGCGTGGGTGTGTCAGGCGGCGAAGAGGGCGCGTTGAAGGGGCCAAGCATGATGCCTGGCGGGTCATTTGAGGCGTGGGAGCATGTGAAACCTATTTTTCAAACCATATGCGCCCACGTGGATGGCAGCCCATGTTGCGAATGGGTAGGCGCCGGCGGCGCGGGCCACTTCGTTAAAATGGTTCACAACGGCATAGAGTACGGGGATATGCAGCTTATTTGCGAGGCGTATTCTATAATGAAAAATATACTGCGCATGGGCGCTTATGAGATAAGCGGCATATTTGACGGTTGGAATAAAGGCGAGCTTAATAGCTACCTGATAGAGATAACGCGCGATATATTAAAATATGAGGACGAAAACGGTTTGCCTTTAATCGACAGTATTTTAGATACCGCAGAGCAAAAGGGAACGGGCAAATGGACGGTCGATACGGCGCTGGATGAGGGCGAGCCGCTTACTCTCATTGGCGAGGCCGTTTTCGCGCGGTGCCTTTCGGCCATGAAAGATACCCGGCTTAAAGGCTCAACCCTGTTTGAACCGATTGTGTCCGACATGGAGATAGATAAGGGTGAATTTATTAATCACCTGGAGAAGGCTTTGTACGCCGCGAAGATTGTCAGTTACGCGCAGGGCTATGCCCTAATGCGGGCCGTTGCCAAAAAATATGGCTGGCGGTTAAACTACGGCGAGATAGCGCTTATGTGGAGGGGTGGGTGTATTATACGCTCCGCGTTCCTTGGCAAAATAAAGGATGCTTTTGACGCGGATCCCGACCTGGAAAACCTGCTTTTTGCCCCATATTTTGTGAAGAAGATAAACACTGCGCAAACGGGCCTTAGGACGGTATGTTCTACAGCCATAACAAAGGGCGTTTCGATACCGGCGCTGTCGGCGGCGGCATCATACTTTGACGGCCTTCGCAGCGCGACGCTGCCCGCCAACCTGCTACAAGCCCAGCGCGATTATTTTGGCGCGCACACATACGAACGCGCCGATCGTTTGCGAGGAGAGTATTTTCATACCGACTGGACAGGCAGAGGCGGCGCGACGGCCTCTACCACATATACGGCGTGAGTATGGACAATATAGTATTCGAAAAGGATGACATTAGCATTGATACGCTGACCGATCTGATTGGTCTCTCATGCGCCGCGCTGGTGGATAACAATCCCACTTTGCGCCGCGTGATGTTGCTGCCGCCAGATTTTACGCGCTTACATTCTTACGCGGGTGTGATCACGCGCTTGTATTACGACACGCTGAGTTCGCTTTGTGAAGTGATCCATATAATGCCCGCGCTGGGGACGCACGAGCCCATGACGCTGGTAGAAGTAGAGAAGTTCTTTGGCGAGGGCGCGATTACCCATTCGGTGATCGCCCACAATTGGCGCGACGATGTAGTTAGCTTGGGTCACATACCGGGAGATTTTGTCAATGAGGTTTCGGACGGCATATTAAACGAACCGATAGATGTCTCGGTTAACAGGCGCATTGTAAACGGGTATTACGATTTGGTTATCAGTATTGGGCAAGTGGTGCCGCATGAGGTTGTAGGCATGGCTAATTACACCAAAAATATTGTTGTGGGCTGTGGGGGCGCGTCTTTCATTAACGCCTCGCACATGCTGGGGGCCAGCTACGGCATGGAACGCATAATGGGCCGTGACTTCTCGCCGGTGCGCAAAGTCTTTGATTATGCAGAACAACATTTTTTATCCCAATACCCCATCGTTTATGCTTTGACGGTCACGACCAATGATTCAAGCGGCGCGCGCCTGCATGGTTTGTACATTGGGCGGGAGAGAAAAATTTTTGAACAGGCGGTTAAGCGCAGTCAACAGAAGAACATCAGTTACGTGAGCCAGCCCCTGAACAAGGTCGTCGTCTTTCTCGATCCAGACGAATTTAAAAGCACATGGCTGGGCAACAAGGCGATCTACCGCACGCGCATGGCCATAGCGGACGGCGGGCAACTGATCATACTGGCTCCCGGCGTCAATAAATTTGGCGAAGACAAAGGGATAGACGCTCTGATACGCCGTTATGGCTATATTGGGCGTGAAAATATTTTGCGCCTCGCGCGGAAGGAGTCGGATTTGGCGAACAATCTGTCGGCGGCGGCGCACCTGATACACGGCTCCAGCGACGGTCGGTTTGAGATAACATACGCGGCGGGCGGTCTGTCGCGCGGGGAGATCGAAGAGGTGGGCTTTGCATATGGCGATCTGGATGAATTAATGAGCAGGTACAATCCCGCGCGCCTGACCGATGGCTTTAACGAGGTAGAGGGTGAGATGGTTTTCTATATCTCTAATCCCGCCCTTGGATTGTGGATGGTGAAGCCAGACAACTCCATTATGTAATCGTCCATTACGAAGCCGCCCCCGATGTCGGTAACTACAGAATCAATTCTGTTAAACCCCAATTTACCATACGCGGCGACAGAACCCGCGTTATTTTTGTTCACGGTAAGGCGTATTCTATCTAATCCATATTCCTGGCAGAGGGATTTGGCCGCGTTTAGAAACAGGTGGGCGACGCCTTGCCTCCGGCAGTCTTTGCGCACATAGAGCTTGCTGAGAAAAAGATAGCCGTCTCTCGGCTGGCAAGCGGCATAGCCAATGGCCTCGCTCATCATGGCCGTGCTGCCGGGGAGGGCGCTCGCTTTGCTATTATCATTCAAAACCGCGACATAGTAGGTGTATCCATTAACGGTGATGTCTTCAAAAATCTGTGTAGGTGATTGATACTTTGCCAGCATATAATCCACCTGCGCCGCGCCGATAAGGGGCAGGTAATGCTCGCGCCAAATCTCCTCCGCCAAGGCGGAGATGAGCGCGGCGCTCTTTTTTAAATTTTCGCTGTCTGAATGGATCCTTTGCAGGCTTATCCCTTGGGTGACGCCCTTGTACGCGATATGCAATGTTACGCCTCCTGCGCAGTCTATGGGCATATTATATCACGATTTTTTTTATCTGCCAACGATGGAGGGTTTGCGAGTATATAACCAGTTGGTCTTTAGGAGCGAACGCGCAATCTCTTATTTGAAATTCGCCAAAACGTTAGACAGAAAGGGGCTACTATAATGGGGCAGTCAAGATTAACTACCGTATTAGTTTTCCTCGTTCCGCAAATACTCTCTTTGATTATAGAAGAATATAAGGTAGACGATGAAAAAGCCGCCGAGCTGTTCTATACTTCTGAGCTTTACAAAGGCTTGGAGGACGAACAGACCAAGCTGTGGCATTTAAGCGCAAACGCTCTGTTTGAAATGTTCAAAGAGGAATGGGAAACAGGGAAGATCACCTACCCAGAGGAGGTTTAGTCTATGAGCAAAGAGGGGAAATTTCTTGTTTTTTGCCTTGAAATGTACAAGGCGGCAAAACGCATGACGGGCAGGGAAGTCATCGCATTGTTTAAGCAGTATGGCATTACCGATTATGTGCTGTCTTGCTATGAAGCCCTGCACACGACGGGAACGAACTACATCGTTGAAGATATAGATCTGTTTGTGGAGGCAAGGCAGCCAAGCTAACCCCCGGTCTTGCCGGGGGTCGCAGTCAATATATTATATCACGGTTTTTTATCTATTAGCAGTTGAGGGGCTTCTTTTACCAATGGCAGTATATAGGATGCGCCGCGCAGGTGTGTATTTGTGATATATAGCGTTTATAAAATAATGCAGATAAGCCCGCCCGATCCCTCGTTTATAATTTTTTGCAAGGTTTCCTGCAATTTTTGCTGGGCATCTTCCGGCATACGGTACAGCTTGCTTTGCAAGCCTTCTCTCACCATGTCGCTCATGCTCTTGCCAAACATGTTGAGATTCCACACGTTTTGCGGGTCGGCGTTCATTTCTGTTTGCAGGTAGTTTATCAAATCTTCGCTCTGCTTTTCTGTGCCTACTATGGGGCTTATTTCAGTTTCGATATCGGCGCGTATCAGATGGATACTTGGGGCGCTTGCCTTAATCCGTACGCCAAACCGCGAGCCGTGGCGCACGATGCCAGGTTCGTCCAGCTTCATTTCTTCCAGCGCGGGCGTTACGATACCATAGCCCTTCTGTCTCACTTCTTCCAGTGCGAACTTCACCTTGTCGTACTCCCGCTTTGCCTGGCTCAACACTTTTATGGTCGAGATCAACTGGTATTCGCCCGCTATGTCCATGCCGGTCGTTTCAGACAATATCTTGTAGAACAGGCTGTCGTCTATAGCGACCTCTACTTTCGCGCTGCCCTCGCCAAGCATTATCTTATCTACATACGCTTTCTTCACATAGTCGTTGCTTTCTATGCCCTTAGAAGAGTCATTAAGCTCACGCAGTTTAATAATATCATTAAACGATGAGCGCACGACCGCTATCATCTCTTTCTTGAGCCAATGGTTATAGGACAACGTCTCTATCCATTTGGGGAAGTTAACCTTTATCTCCTTAACGGGGAATTCATACAACAGCTTTTCCATAATGGAATAAATGTCGTCCGATTTTAATTGGGCGCAGTTGACGGGCACGGCGGGCACCTTGTGTTTGGCGGTAAGCTCTTCGCACAATTTGCTTGTTTCGGGCGCGTAAGGCTTTTGCGAGTTAAGCAGAATGACAAATGGCTTGTTGATGCCCTGTAGTTCATGAATGACGCGCTCTTCCGCGTCTATGTAGTCTTCGCGGGGAATGTCTGTTATCGAACCGTCGGTGGTTATAACAAAGCCTATGGTGCTATGCTCGGTAATAACCTTGCGCGTGCCTGTTTCCGCCGCTTCCACAAACGGGATTTTGTCTTCGCTCCATGGTGTGGAGATCATACGCGGAATCTCGCCGTCCATGTGCCCCACGGCGCTGGGTACCAGATAACCCACGCAATCGATCATACGCACCTTGAAAGAAACGTTGCCATCCAAATTAATTTCTACCGCTTCGGAGGGTACGAATTTCGGTTCTGTGGTCATTATAGTTTTGCCCGCCGCGCTTTGGGGCAATTCGTCTTTCGCCCTTTCCTTGCTGTATGTGTTGTCGATATTGGGTATGACCAGCAGATCCATAAACCTCTTTATAAAGGTAGATTTACCCGTGCGTACCGGCCCTACGACACCTATGTAAATATCTCCGTTAGTGCGTTCGCTAATATCTTTGTAAATGTCGTATTGTTCCATGTAATAACATCCTCCCGTTATATTGTATGGGTACAATTCAATATATGCGGGAGGACACTTGTTAAGCACACATTTATTATTTGACAGAAGGTGTCGCGGTCGGATACGGGGTTAATGATATGGTCGGCGTTATTTTTGCTTGCTCCGCTACATTGCTATCACCGTTGCCGCTATATTTAATGGCTTTGTTTATCGCTTCGATATCCACTGCCATAGCCTCTTGCAATTCGCTTACCTTGCCGTACAGCACCAGGTCCCTGTCACTCTTAAATGGGACTGTTTTTTCGTCTTCGCCGTTGAGCCGATATGAAAATGTCTCGTCTTGAGGGCTCGCGTACCAGCCGCTCACGTCATAAAGATAGCTTTCGATACCCGTATCAAAGGCTTCCGCCATGCTCTTTTCTACAGGGGCATGATCGATAAGATCGGGATAGTCAAAGATTCCCATGGTTTCTGTCTTGACCGTTCCATCTGACAGCGTTATCAGCCGAACATATTCCACCGTGCGCGTTACGCCATCAATAACGCTTAAACCAAAATCGTGGGCGACGGCCAATTGAAAGCGGTCCCCATCCGCGACTCCGTCTTTGTCCGCTTTGCCATTAGCGTTATATATGTCGCTTTCGTACAATGTCAGGGTACTTCCATCGGGAAAAACGGTTTTGAGATACAATTTGCCTAGCTTATTGGTCACAGTCGCCGCGAAATAGCGATATGCGGCAAAACCTTCGGAAGTGTTTTGTCGAGGCGGCATTAGCCTATTGTTGGGTGATTTAAGGTGCGCGCGACTGATCTTGTCATAGATATCGCTTTTTATGAGACAATTTATTATGGTCGCCTGTTCGCTGTTCGTGTTTGACGACGGCTTAAGGGCTTCATCTATGGCGGGGCGATCCGTCGCTACAGCAAGCACGCGCGATTGTTTATCGATGCTTAAAACCCCTTTATTGACGGCGCCACCTCCTGCTATCGCGTTGGAGTTTTCACCTCCGCGCAAAAAAACATCGCTATTGTTTATTACAATATCGCCTGATGAATTGCCGTTTGCGCAGCCGATAGCCGGCCCGCGCCGACTCGTCGCGGTAATTAGCGCATCTTTAATTGTGATATCGCCCGCTCCAAACCCAGGTGAACTGCCGATCGCGGCGGCTCGGCCCTCAGCGGTTGCCTCCAGCGAACCTTTGTCGTTGGAGGTAATGATTAAATCCGCTCCCTCGCGCACGTACAACGCGGGGTCTGAGCCCTTACCTTTTAATATGTTTTGCCCCGTCAGCCTAAGGATGGCGCGACCCTCCGCCGACAATGGGGCATATATGGCATTTTCGAGATAAACGCCATCCATCGTTACATCCGCGCCGGTTTTTAAAATAATGCGGCGCGAGGCCGACGATCCCGCAAGGGTCACAGATGCGTCCCGCACGGTCAAGGTTTTATTTTTCACATCATATTCAAGCCCTTTGTACGATGCTGTTTTGTTTTGGATATTATCGTCCGATTCAGAGTCTTCCAAGGATATTATGGGCGCTGCGGCGCAATCTCCCAGCGCGTGATTGCCCCATGTGTGTAAAAAAATAAGGGCGACCGCAGCCATCGCCGTTAAGCGTTTGTATTTCATGCGCTACACCTCCTTGATATATATTGTTGGATTATAAAGCCAAAAATATCCGGGGGTGTAATCAGATTGAGCGAGCATCTTGATACAAAGACTTTATATAGTCTCTTTAACGCGCGTGGCGCGTTGCCTGAGGCGGCGGTACGGCATCTTAACTCTTGCGAGCAGTGCGGGCGCGTTTTTCGCTATTACCTGTCGTTAGACATTGAGTCGTTAGATATTGAACAGGCTGGTGAAGTAAACTACAAGAATGAGGCGTGGGAAGACGCTGTCTTTGCTCTTGCCTATGGAGAGGAAGGCATAGACGCAAACGCGGCAAAGTTGGTAGCGGAGCCAGACACCGACTACCAACGGGTATATTTGCGCATACTCGGCGACAGCGCGGATTATGCGCAAAATCGCCTTGCGGAAGTTTCAGCTATCTGTGAAAGACCGGCGGAAACGCTGAAAGCGAAATTAGAGAGTTTTTTCGTAGATATTGCCTCTGTCGCCGCAGGACTCGTCGTTGATATAGGCAAGTTTCTCACCGCGCCGGACGTATCGCTGCTTGTACCCGCGATACAATTCAGGACACTGGCGGCGACTGCCGCTCAGGATACGCCTGCGCAAGATGCGCTTAATCAGCATATGGCTGTGGGTAAACTCCCGAACGAGGGCGTGTATCGATTGATCTATCAGCCCTTTGAGACCATACTCGAAATTGAGGCTTTCAAACCCAATCCCCCGCGCGTGCTGTATTACAGAACAAACGACGATCAAACGGCGTTTGAGCAATACTCCGCTGTCTGGACGAGCGCGAAACCCAATAAGTGGACGATGAAGCTGTCGCCCGACCATCCCGCGATAGTCGCGCTGCCGGAGTGGAATTATGTGATATTGGCGCAAAGTTATAAATCTTTGCAAAGATAAGGCAGGTGTCGGATGTTAAACTTTACGGAAGTAAAAATCTCTTTGAATGAAGCGGGCAACGGGATTGATTTTACTATTAAGCACGGATCGCGCAGCGCCGCTTTGCCTACCGTTGACTTTCCCGCCGATACGCGCGCGCAAATCGCGTCAAGGGCGCGCATGTTTTTTAGCGGCTCGGCCAGCGAATGCTTGCCAGAGATACAAGACAAACTCACCAACATTACGATGCAGGTTACGGAGTACCTGCTAAAAATCAAAGCGACAGCCATTCGACTGCATATTGGCAATAAACTGGAAGATTTGCCGTGGGAATTGGTAAAAGTCACAAAAATTGGCTCTACTTGGGGTAGATATTTTTGCACTGTTCGGCTTGCCGGGAAATTTTCCCCCAATCTTCACCGCACAGGCGATTCTTGGCGGGTTTTCTATGACCCTATTATTTTGAGCGGTGAAGGGAGACTATACTATCAAACCATAGGTGCGGGCTACGATGAAGCCGCCATATGGGACGGCGGCGCGAAAGACGCTTTTACACAGGCTCTTACGAGTAATAATATTCTACACATTGCCTCGCATTGCGATGTTGACGACGGTAAACTTGTAATCTCAAACGATGTTAAAGGGGAGTTCCTCAATTCGCGTCAAACGCCTTACAATTCTTCCCCTCGAATGATAATCATGGACTGCTGCCACAGCGCGCAATCGCCGATATTTTCCTTTCGAGACCTGTTTTCAAAGGGCTGTATGGTATTTATAGGACACATAGGCAAAATGCGCGTTGACGACGGCTACGGCTCACGGTTTTCCAGACTGTTAACGCGGGAGTTTTTGTCGGAGAAAAAGACATTGGCGGAGAGTGTTAAAGCGGCTCGTGATACAGACAATCCGCGCGATTACAGCGCGGTGGTCTATGTTTGGAAGGGCGTGGGGGCAGATTTTACCAAAGATAATGTGTTTGGAATTGTGAAAGAGACCCCTAAAAAACCCAAACGGGGCGCCATACTCGCGGCTGCTTTTGTCTTCGCGCTAATTATTGGCGCGCTTATGGTTGCGAAATACTTCAAAAATGATTCGCCAGCGCAGTCAGCGAGGGCCTCTCAATCGGCTTTAGCCGCCGCGAATGTGGCCATGTCATTCGCAAATGTGGAATATACGAACGGATCGCACGTAGTTGGCAAAATTCTTAACGCGCCCCCAAACGAATATGGTATTGTGCTTATGATATTTGTGGGGAGCGGCGCGGATGCTCAGTTTTACATTAAGGAAAGCCTTGAACGCGGGGTAAATAACATAAATCCCGACGGTTCTTTCGACATACAAGCCTATACGGATGACGGAGCGGCAAAAGAATCAGATTTGACTGCGAGTATGTACTCCATTTTCGTTGTTCCAAGATCGTTTGACACTTCGCAAATGTCTGGGGCGAGCGATTATGAGGCTGTCAGGCTGGCGGCGATTGCCGCGCTGGAGAAGCAGGTGATCGTTCGCGATAATCCGCCGACGCCTACAATTGAGCCAACAACGGCAGTGACATCTTGAAACTGGAACATCAGAGCATAACCCACTATCAAAAAAACTCCCCGATGGAAAGTCTGTGGCGCGTCCATATTTGCGGCTGTGGATCCGCCGACCGGCAACTGAAACCGGGGTCCCTTTCTCTATACCCAAATTCCACGGAAATTCACGTTTTGTACGACATATAGGCTGCCAGTTTCCCCAGCGTCCGCATGGGTATCAGCCGCGCCAGCGCCGATGTAAGAACCCCGAACTTTCGGTAAAGCAGATTGAACAATAAATATGCTTTACGCTGTAGCTTTTGACGGGGATAGCGGCGAACGATGTTGCGCAGGGAATAGAATTGCCGATACATCCAAAGGTAGCCGGAGTACAGCTCTTCCGCAGTCATATTTTTAGGCTTGAACACCACATGAGCTGTATTGTAATGCTCAAGCCGGCGGTCAGTTATGCGCCCTGCCTCGTCTAAATGGCGGTGAAGCTCCGTGCCGGGATACGGCGTTAGGATATGCGAAGTGAGGGTTTCTATCCGCATTGAAACAAGCCAGTCGAGCGTTCTCTCAAACGTGCTGGTATCATCGCCATCCAGACCAAACACCATGCTGGCATTGACCATCATGCCTCGGCTGTGTATCACCTCGATCAACTGCTCATACTGCTCCACGCTGCCCGCTTTGTTCACGTCAGACAAGGAAGCGGCGTTTATGGATTCAAATCCGATAAAGAGGCTCTGACATCCTGATTCAGCCATCAGGTATTCGACGACCTCCTAATTCTCTCCGCCTCCGGCATGGGTACTCATTCCGACTTATCTTAATTATAACCTTGAAGCGAGAAAAATCAATCGGGAACCTAACCCGAAATTCGGAATAGAATCGGCGGTTGGAATAAAGGGTGAGGAGGAGAATTATTATGACAAAAATAGCAAGAAAAGTGTTTTTTATAATGCTGACCGCGCTGACTGTGCTGGTATGCGGATACGCGCTGGCAATGGCGGCGCTGTACACGCCTCGCGGCGATAACATCGTCTATGTGCTGTCGGAGGAGATGAAGTCGCGTTATAAAAATCCAAGTGAGACGGGCAAAATATCGCTTAACTTCTCTCCTTACTACATTGACGGCACACGCCCCGGCGACGGGGCCTCGGAGGAAGCAATAAGGCGGCTGTTAAACGCCATAGCCCCATTCTGTGACAGTATTCGCACGTTCAACACAGGTGAGTACGAACATCTCTACTCCATCGCGAAAAACGAGTACAACATGCGAATTATTGCCGGGGCCTGGCTTACAGGGGACGAAGCGACGGACAAAAAAGAACTTGACGCGCTAATAAGGCTTGCAAACAACGGGTATGCGGATTTGCTCCTTTGCGGGTCGGAAGGGATCCATCGCGGAGATTATACGGCGGAATACGTTATACAGTGCATCAATTACGTCAAGGTGTCGCTTACGGACAAATCTACCCCCATCTCGACGTCAGATACAGCGGGGGTATGGCTTAACGATAATTCAGACCTGATAAACTACGCGGACTTTTTGTGCTACACCTACTACCCCTATTTCGAGGGAGTCGCGACCCATAAGGGCGTAGAGGCGTTTGGGAATATATATGTTAAACTCCATGCCAAAGCACTTGGGAAGCCGATTATATGCAGCGAGACCGCGTTTCCTGATGGCGGCGAGAAGAAGGGAGCGGCGGCGCCGTCAGCGGAGAATAGCGTCAGGTATTTTGAGGATTTGTACGCCTGGAGCGTCGCGACAGGGGTTGAGATAAACTTCTTTGAAGCGGCGGACGAGGGCTGGAAAGGCTCACCTCAATCGGTCGAGACCCATTGGGGAATATGCGACACATACGGCGCGGTAAAACCACAATATTGGGAGAGTTTAATCAACATTATGAAGGGAGGCGCAGAGAATGAACGACAGTAGCAATTCAAAGTCGTTGGCACTCTGGCTGCTTATGCTCTCGCTTGCGGCGTTGGCGACCCTTAGCACGGTAATATTGGTAAAATCGGTGTCGTTAGCGGATAAGGCGGAAGTGGTCACAACAGTTAAGAGCGTCGAGGTGGTACAGAGCGGAGATGAGGCTCGAACCGCGCCTATTTACCCAAGTAACATAGCGGAAACTGAAAAGCCAACGGAATTTCCCGTTGAGGATCTATCAGAGCAGTCAACTTTCGGCGTCGCGGTTGACGTTATACCAGCGGAGACCGCTGAACCCACGCCAACCGCAACGCCAGAGCCAACCGCGACACTGGAACCGTATATGGACGAACCGCGATTTGACGTAGGCTACATTGAGCATCACGTAGTAGGGCAGGTGTTTGGCGTTGAGCCTACGGAATATGCCGTCGTGATATTTATAAAGGTTGATGGTGTTTATTATATCAAGCCCAGTTGGCAATATGGAAAAACATATCTTGAGGATGACGGCACATTCAATACGCGCGCCTATACAGACGACAGCAATAAATGGAGCGACCAATCCGCGACTGCATACAGCGTATTCTGTGTCCCTGCGGACTTTGATGTATACAGCATGTATAATTTTTCTGATATATCCACAGTGCGCGGCGCGTCCATACTTGCGGCTGAGGATCTGCCCACCGGTAACTGAAAGTCGGAATATCCCCCGGCATTGGAGTGATCTCTCATATCCGAATTCGCCAGACGTGTCTGGCAAATTGAACTGGTTGCATTACTGTGTCATTGAGGGCGCTGCAATGCTGAAAAATCAGTTTTGCAACGCCCCCTCTTGATCGATCGGTTAAAGCGAAATATATCCTGTGGGAGGCACGTTATTATCTCGCGGCTCCTGCCACCACGTCCGCGCCCAGAAACAAGTCGCCCAGCGTCATGTACGCCTTGGGCCGCACGAAATACCGCACGCGCGGCTGCCCGGTATACGACCATTCGTCAATGCGCTTTATCATGTCAATAGCAGTCGCCTTAAGCAGGTATGGCTGATACACTTCTGACGCTTCCGCGATATCGGAGTAGGGCGATTGATCCGCAAATTTGCGCGTATCTATCGGGCCGCCTGATTTTATCTCATACAAACGAGCCAGAGCGCTTATGCCCTCTTCACGCGTTACAGGGCGCGATTCTACATAAAGCCCCGCTTTTTTCAACTCATCCGCCGCTCTTGCGCTAAGTTTTTGGCCAAAGTTTACCTCCCCGCCGTTCGCCAGCGCGTACATTAGCCCATTGATATGCTCGGGCATGATGTACATGGATGGTATAAGCGCGTCAAGGTTGCGCACATGCACGGCTTTTGTCACCCGCCCGACAGCAGCCACCAGCGAAGGGTTGCTTGCGTTGCCCCAGTGGGGCGCTACGATGGGCGCGCTTTCCGATATGGCCGCGTAACCGCCAAATCGATGCGCGGACGCTATCAGCGCGTTTTTATCAGCGCTTTTCTCGCACGTTATGACTTGCCAACTGGCTGTGTCGCCGTCTTTGTAAAACGCGCTTAGGTGCGAGGGGTATTTATAAAGCGGGTAATCGGGCCTAAATTCTACGGTAATGGGTTTGGCCGCCTGTTCAATAATGATATCCCCCGCTGGAGTAAGCGCGCGTACCCCGATATATTGTGGTTTAACCGCGAACATGCGCCGTGGAAACGCGCCCGGCGTGTTCTCCAACGCCTCTGTTTTACCCTCAGACACGGTAAACAGTATGCGCGAGTAGCGCCCGAAATCCCCGGCGCGCGCAAGCTCATCACCCTCCAGGGCTTTTGGCGGAAATATAAACGCCATATCCTTTAGCTCTATCCGGAGGTTTATACCCCGCTCTGCGAACGCCTTGTAAATACTATAGGGCATATCAAGCACACGCTTGCTAACAGGCAAATAGAAATGCCGTGAAAGATCGACAGTGTATGTGTTCGTTCGCCTGTCGATTAGTCTGCTGATAAAGCGCTCATCTACATGATTGTCGTGGTCGCCGTTTTTGTCTGTCTTGTTTGTTCTAAAGCGAAATGCCAGCGTATCCGTGCGATCATTATAGATGATCTCATAATCCCTTATCGGCAATGGGTACATAATGGGGTTGGCTTCGCCGTCGTACTCGCCATCAGAACGGGCGGTATATATCTTTACGTCTGTAGTCCATTCTGATTCTTTACGGCGTGAGTAGATTGGATCCAGATTATCCAAAGGCTCCATAGCCGGTATGATAAACTCTGACGCGTCTAAGAATTCAGGGTTGTTTGCCATTTGCAAAACATACGCGTACTGCCTGCTTATCGCCGATGGAAAAGTCTCTGTGTCGTCCGCGCCCTCGACGGCCCTTGACGAATTATTGGCGTCATTTTTCGTGACAGTAAGCACTGTTTTTGCCCTAAAATAATATGGCTTGTTTGTATCTAGGCCGCTAAACATCACCATGTGCATATACGGCGTTTCAGGGTTGGGCAGATAAGACGCGTTGCGAGAGGCGGCGTCGATTGCTTCGCCTTCTACAGGTATGTCGTCGTATATGCGCATCCACTCCACTATTAGATAATCCTTGCCCACAGGTGAGAGAGTAAGCCCGTTAGGGCGCGCGTAAGCCGCCACGTGCCCTTCGTCAGCCGGGCCCAAGCCCTGCGGGGCGGGGGGCGCGAGAATATCTTTTGTGGTCGCGTCGGCGGGGTTGGACCAGGCGGATAAAGCGAGATCTGGCGCGGCAGGGGAAGCGGCGCGTATCCAGATATGGTATGTCGTGTTGGGAAAGAGGCCGGTGATTGTATAGTAGAGGTATGCCTTGCCGTCTTCCTCTATCCCGTGTCCAGACGCGGCGATCTGCTCCCATTTTATAATTGTGCCCTTATCGGGGTAATCGGCGACGTTTTCCGAATACGCAAGCTCATATATAAGCTCAGACGAATATGACCACCAGCGCACCGTCGCGGTCATGTCCGTTGTTTCCGCCACTTCTATGGACGGCACGGTAGGGATCAGCTCAAGCGGGGGATAAAGGCCAACGGTGGTCGCCAGCACATAGGATGGAAAATACGCCGTCTTTTTGTCTTCGTAAACTACATATGGACGAAAGAAGATGACGTAGGATGTGTTTGGCTCAAGCGCGCCAGAGGTGGGATAATTTTGCCGTGTTACCACAAACTCCGGGCGCAAAGGGTCTCCCAGCGGCTCTATGGGCACAAACGCCGTGTCGTCGTCATTGATTGCGCCCATATACGCCTGATACCCACCCGCGTTTTTAACATTCTCAAATCGCGCCGTGTGTATCTCAAATTTACTTTCGCGCAGATCAATCAGCCGCAAGGGGATATTGTTAGCCGCGTCGGGGGGGATCCCGATTCCAGTCAGGGTGTTGCGTATCAATTGCAAACGCGCCTCGGGCGTAAGCGTCTCATTCTGAAATTGCGGATCGTAGAGCTTTACGAGTTTGGCAAGCATTTCCGCCTTTTTGCCAAACACTACCTCGCCTTCTCCATTTAAACCCACAAGGGAGTACCATGTCTTATCCGCGTTATTGTAGGCTTCATAATACAATGTATCCCATGTAATGGCTATTGTATTTTGGCTTACCTGATCTACCCCGTCTACCACCTTAACGCGAAGCGGGGGGCGCGTAATCATGAGTGGGGTGGTCTCGACGCCCCGCGCGGGGGGAAGGTAGAACGAGGCGATGGCCGACTGCGATTGCTGGCCGCCCTCAATTCTTACGGCTACTATTTTCACGTAGTAAACGGTGTTGTCTTTAATAGGCAAAGGGCCTTCAATAATCCCGTCTTCGTTAAACCTGTAATATTGCGTAACGCGATATTCATAGCCCGGGCTTGCTGTGTCCTCACCGAAGTTAACGTTGACCATGGGAAGTTGGCGGGCGTCTAGCGTAGCAATAATTTTGCCCGAGAAACTGGGTATATCAAAATTGGTTATATCGTCTGTCACATACACGTCATAGGTGACATTTTTGTCTACAAAGAGGCCATTAGCCTCAGCCTCGGCCCTTTCAGCCGCGTTGTACGGCTCGCGGGCAAAGGCAAGCCAACGCGCTAAAAAGCTGTTGCCCGCCGCTCCATACTCGTATGTTTCTATATTGGCTATAGAGGGCTTATACGGCGTAAAATCCTTAACGGCGGGATCAAACATGGCAAGCACGCTTGTTATAATAAGGTGATTGGCGGATCCGGGCGGGTCGGCGTACTCTATCTCCAGTTGGTAATACATTAATTCTGAGGGAGAGTTCACTATCCAATAATTGATTGTTTTGGCCGCTTCACCCGTCAGCATACCCACCTCATACCGTTGACTCATATTGGAGTTGCTGGAACTGTATATGCGCACCTCTTTTACGTCAAGGCTAAGCATATCCCAGTCGAGCCTAACGGATGTTTGGCTGTCGCGCGTGACCCTAAGGGAGGGGCTTATGGTAAGGGTGTTTGTGCGATACTCGCGGCTAAAATCACGCGCGAAAAAAAGATAGCTAGCGTTATTGACGTTTATAAGGGTGTTAAGCTGCTTTCTCGCGGGTATGCCGTTAATCAACGGCTCTACCTTAAGGGCGTATGAAGTGCCAACACCGATATCGCCCGCTGTGAATGTCGTTTGAAACTTGCCCTCGCGGTTAATGGATAGCTGATTGGTGGGTATGATGATGTTGGGCTGGCTGGGCATTACGGCGTTTGCGCCACCGGGGGCGTAGTAGATGCCATAGGCGGAAAACACCGTGTTGCTGCCTATGGCGGGCGCGTCCCACGTCACGGTAATATTGCTGCCCGATCCGGCGGCGCTTACTGTTATGTCGCTTAGAAACAAGCCTTTAACGGGAGGACGGCTGGTATCCGCCGGGGCTGCGGGGGTAGTTACCGCGCCCGTGTTTGGATTGGTGACTGTGTGATAGTGCTTGGGATCTACGCTTACCTCATAAAAACTCGCGCTCGTTAGGGTAAAGTCTTGCTGTATGCGCGGATGCTCGTCGGTGGATTCTATTCTATATGATTGGGTATCGGCTCTGGTAAGATTTTTGAGTGTGAGGGAATATTCTGTCGCGCGTTCGCTGTAACTTTGTGACATCCCTTCCGGCTCGGGGCTTTGCAAAATGTTAGACGCGGTCGGACGCGTCCATGACACTTCCAGGTTGTAGCTGTCTGTGTTGGATACGGTCATGTCGGTTACTCGCAATTCTGTAACGGGGTTTTGCAGGTTGGCAAAGGCGACGTTTAGCGAACCGATTATAAACGCGATAGTCAAGATAAACGCAACAACCCGTTTCATGGCGCGACCTCCAAGAAAAAATGATCAGGAAAGATATTGGGCAATAGAGCTTTGCCTATTAATATCAGTTTTCCCTGATCATTCTAATACTATGAGCGTAGTTTCCATAACTGGCGCTTTTACAACTTTTGTTGTTTATCTATTGACATTATTCAATGGGTTAATATATAATAATGTGCTATGGAGGGTTTTTAATATGAAAATGCTCAATGTTACAATTTCAGACATCGAATACGATAAATTTGGCATTAAAAGTGAGATGCTTGCTTTTTCTGATTTTATTGATATTGTAAGTAAAGAATTAATGCGCCGAAATTTAAATGAATGTATTGAACTTGCAGACAAATATGGACTTTCATCAATGTCGATGGAAGAAATCACCAATGAAGTTAATGCAGTGAGAAGCAATGCATAACATTATAATTGACACAAATGTATTTGTTTCTTCGTTGATACAAAAAAGCTATCCGTTCCGAATTGTATATGAACTACTGATTGAAGATAAAATACAACTTTGCATATCGGAACAACTTCTTCATGAATATTACGACGTTTTACATCGTCCAAAGTTTTCCAAATATAAAGACTTTCTAGTTCAGGCGGAAACGTTACTTACAACAATTACACTAAAGTCAAAGAAATTTATTCCCAAAATAAAATTGGATATAATTTTTGATATAAAAGATAATAGGCTATTAGAACTTGCGGATGCTTGTTCTGCTGATTTTTTGATAACAGGGAATACAAATGATTTTACATTTTCGCATTATAAAGAAACAAAAATTGTAACACCTAAAGAATATTGGGATAATTGGTGTACACTGTCATAATCAGCTATGGTCATATTGCGAATAAAAAATCCCCGCAGCTTGCCGCAGGGATTTTTTATTGAGATCATAAGGCGCAAATGTAACGTCATTTAGCATAACGCATATTCCTCCGGCTATTTCCATTTAAGGGGGGCAATTATTCATTTGATTACCCACCACCCGTTTCTTCTCGCGCCATCGCGGTGAAGCAGTCCCGCGTCTTGATATTCGCGCAGTTCACGGGAAATAGTACGCTGTGATTTTCCCGTAAGCTCGGCGAGAGCCGGAATCGTCGCGGTCGGGTTCTCTTTGATAACGTCAAGCGTCGTGCGCGCGCGTTCTTTTATCACGCCAATTATCTTGCCATTTGGCGTGATAAACGCTTGCTCGAACGGAAATGTTACAACGGTAAAGCTCGGCGTAAGCTCGAAAATGGAGCGGTCATAGGCTTTGAGTATGCGGCTCATTCCAGAGCCGATTTGCTCCACAAGTTCCATATCGCGGAACACGCGCATAAGCTCGCGGTTACGCGGCATAGAACGGCATTTGAAAAAATCCGCTTCGGAAAGCCCTTCCACCAAACCGCCGCAGGACGTGACAACGAGCCTGTTCGTAAAAATCTCAACCAGCGGAACACCTTTTGTGTAATCGTTATGAACTATCGCGTTAATTACAACCTCGCGCAGAGCAATGGTGTTCACGCGTTCTTTTTCAAGACGGCTTTTCGCGGTAATCTTGGCGAATGTGCGATTTTCGGAATCAAGGCGGTCAAGAATTCGCTGCGTTGCGGTGATTATACAACGATTGCCATACTCACGGGTTTCAAGCAGGTCAACCTTGTCCGTTCCAGCATACGCCGCCACTTTGATTGACACGCCGTTTTCGTCCGCAAGCAGATACGCGGCATAGTTGAATTCGCCGCCGCTCTGGCGTAAATCAAGATTCTCAATGAATTGCTCCGTCGGTTCGAGATTCTTTTCCTCGTAATAAATGCAAAGCTGTTTGAATGTCAGAGTTTGGCGCGGCGACAACATTGATTGGAGCGTAATTCGCTGGCGTTTGGACAATAGTTCCTCAATCATCTGCTCGCTCATAGGTTGTGTGGAACTGCCAACGCGCACGAAACAACCTTGCTCCGACATTCCGTATTTTCGGATATAGTAAGGGCGCTGCTGTCCGCAGGATACAATTACGCGAATAATGTTCTTGCCGTCAATCGTGTCTTGCACTACGTCAAACAGACCGAGCGTCTGCGGTTTGATGTTATTTCGAATTTGGTCAACAATTTTAAGCTGAATCGCGTCTGTGTCGGCAACTCCGCAAATCTCGCCGTTATCGTCCGCTCCGATGATTATCTCACCGCCGCCCGCATAGTTGAGGAATGAGACCACGGCTCGCTCAAATCGATCGTTCAGTTCGCGCTTAAACTCAATTCGGTTATTTTCCCGCATATGCAACGCCTCGCTTCAGTTAATGCTTACCCCATCGTAACACGAATCTCGCCAAATGGCAAGATAAAATCCGGGAGTTCACAGATTTTTCTGATCCGCAAGCGCGTCATATTCAATCGCGTTCATGCGACTTCTTTTTTATCGGAGGTTTAGGCAATTTAGTTTCGCCGCTTTCCCTTCGCTCTTTGACATTTTGAATATACTCTGATATTGACTGCGGCTCTTTCTTTTGCGGGGCTGTGAAAGTTTTAACCCGAAAACTCCGCCCCTTTATCTCATACAAACTTCTGCCTTTGGCGAGTTCCGCTACAATAGCCGCCCTATTGTAAACTGCGCCTGCAATCGCTCTTGCCCTAGCGCTATCAATGTTTGGTGAATTGATAAAGGTGTCCGCAATAAACCCTTTAATTCCGCTAAGCGCCTCGAAATCAAACCAAGTGAAGTCTTTTACCAGTTTTATCTGGTCATCGTGCTTTTCTCGAAACGGCATACAATCAACCTCAGACCCGACATCAGCGGTATCATACCACAGCGAAGAACCGCTATCAAAAATTGGAGCGAAACCCTGCCATTCAAGCGTTTCGGCATTGCGGATAAAGCCGTAATTTGTGTTATGCCGGTCAGTGTTGGCAATGATGTAATCAACCACTATCATCTTGCAAATGTCTTGCTCAACATTTGGCATACCGAGGGCTTCGCAACTGTGAATCAAGTGGGCTAATTTGCTGTCGTTATCATTTTTTCTATGTGATTCGATAATGTGATATGCGGGAATAAGTTCAGTGTCAACGCTAACAAAGTTCTCACAAATGCTATACGCTTTACCTCCCTCCGAAACAATCGAATAGTCTATATGCGATACGCCAAGTCTACGCATTATCTCACTCGCTATTACCTCATTGAAAGGCTCTTGCCGAAATACGCCCTCGCCGCCTTTCAGTAAAAATCGCTTGCCTTCTACAATAAACCACCGTTTCCTGTGCCAGCCGACAGAAGTGTTATCAGGCGACATTAGGTTAATTGCGTTGGGATTGTCGGGCGCGTGACCAAAGAGAATCTCGCCCACATCTTTGGCAAAATCGTTGGTAAAGAAGTTAACTTCATCCCAAGTTTCATTTGAGCCAAACGGACGTATCCAATACTGGTCAGACAAACTAAGCCCTTTGCACTTCTCTAACAGTAATTTTGAAGAGTACACGCCCATATCAGCTAATGCGTTTTTAATGCCGATACGGCTTGGGGGTATGCTTCTGCCAAGCCACCATTCGTTGAACCAGTCGCGACGTGGAGTTCCGCTGTCTTTGCCGTAGTTAACAACAGTACCAATGGGAAAATGCTCCGCGTTTTTTACAGCGCCGATTGCTGATACTATGCCGGTGGCGCTATCAATTTCAATCTCCGCAACTTCAATGTTTTTGTGCATCAAAGTATAATTCATAATTTCGTCCTTTCTTTTGCTCCGGCATGAGCAAAACGCTGACAACCGTCCTGTTTATCTCACGGCAGATCAAATCGGCAGTTGCCAACTGCCGATTTGATTCTAACCTTCAGGGATTTTATGCCCTTTGACGGTGATTGTGAACTTTTCAGAATATACTTTCTTTGCCCCTATTGGCATTATCCGAATGGTTATATAACAACAGAAAGCGGAGCCGCTCCCGTCAAGCCAACACTGCGGGCATCCGGCTGGCTGCCGCCAACATATATGGTTATTGCTCCCTCGTCAAATATTTCGTTGCCGTTGGCGTCAAACACGCTAAGGTCAGACTGCGTCAAGTCAAATGTGAGCTTCGCTTCTTCACCCGGATTCAGCACAGTTTCCGCTATGCCCTTAAGAGACCAGTTGTACGCGTCGAACGTTTTGTCGTTGTGGCTCACAAACAATAGTGATGTCTCACGCGCGGCTTGCGGATAATCGCCCGCGTTTTTAACAGTGACAGATACAGCCGCGCCTTTTTCAATACGCCTCGCCTTGAGATCGCGATAGGCAAATTTCGTATAACTAAGGCCAAAGCCAAACGGATAAAGCGCCTCGTTTTTCATGAACCGGTAGGTACGGCCATTGCCGGCGCGTAGGCTGTAGTCGGTAATATCGGGCAGTTCTTCGCTGGATTTATAAAATGTGACGGGCAGCTTGCCAGAGGGGGGCTTACCGAAAAGTACGCTGGCAACCGCTCGACCGCCGCGTCCGCCGGGATACCATGCCTGCAACACAGCCGCGCAGTTTTCGTCGGCGTACCGCAAGTCCATGGCGCTGCCGGTCATGTTGATTAAGATCACGGGCTTGCCCGTCGTGACAAGCTGTTTTAACAATTCGGTTTGCAACCCAGGAAACAGCAGATCACGCTTGTCGCCGCCGTCGAACGCGTTGGAGGGGTGGCCCTCCTCGCCCTCCAACCGGGCGTCAAGGCCCAGTACACATATGACGACATCGGCCAGGCTTGCCGCCTCGACGGCCTCCGCTATCCTGTCGCCCTTTTGGCGAGACAAATCGCTGTCTGTTTCTTTGTATAAATGACAGCCTTCGGTGTAGATAACGCGCGTATCCGGTCCAGCCGCTTCGCGTATGCCATCCAGTATGGTTATATATTGCGACGCCATGCCGGAATAGTTGCCCTCTAACGCGGTGCGGCTGTCCGCGTTAGGGCCGACTACAGCGATAGTTTTAACAGAGTTTTGGCGTAGCGGCAAAATTCCATTGTTTTTAAGCATAACAATTGAGTCTTCGGCTACTTTTTCCGCAAGGGCGTTATTCTCCGCCGTGTCGTTGTTGAGGTAAGAGATATTGTCAAACGGCACATTATTGTCAAACATTCCCAATCTCATCCGGGTGATCATGAGGCGTGTTACAGATTTAGTGATGGTGTCTTCTGTGATTAGCCTTTGCTCGACCGCTTCGTTGAGAAGGATGAATAGTGTGCCGCAGTTGAGATCACAGCCGCTACGAAAAATATATACATATCAGATAATATATAGATATTTCTACTACGGCATGGCTTATACCTTCCGGCTTTCGCGCATATGCCTTCCTCATTCACCGAGTCCGGTTTTGCCGGGGCTACTCCCGTTTGGTGTGACTCTCCAGAGGCTTAAATTCCGCAGTAGCGATGCGTACACATCTGAGGT
>JAISGK010000054.1 GCA_031263155.1 Clostridiales bacterium | reverse complement strand
CAAT
Source organism: Clostridiales bacterium (assembly GCA_031263155.1). Classification (GTDB taxonomy): domain Bacteria; phylum Bacillota; class Clostridia; order Lachnospirales; family WQUN01; genus JAISGK01. The sequence continues at coordinate 3,059 of JAISGK010000054.1, read as the reverse complement.
CATATGTGCTGGTAGTTAAGCCCGTTTGTTTCGAAAATTGAAAGGATACTCACCTTTCGATCAGTTTCATGATTGCTTATTTTGCAATAAGAGTTCTTACTGGGTCAAGCATAGCCTTTAGGCGTGGGGAGTGTCAAAACATACGGGTTGGGCGTTCCAAGAGCGTTGCCGGGCCTTATTTAGACGCGAACGGGAATGATATGGCATCGCTGGGCCTGGGCAATGAGGACAAAATCGGCGTGAAACTGATGGGTGGGTATACCTTTAGGGCAGACTCCGGGGCCACCCCGTCGAAAGGGTATAAAGCGCCCGGACACAACAGTGTTCTGCTCGAGTCCAATCGCTATTTCCTGGCGCATCACACAAGAACATTCACGCTGCCGGAGTATTGGTTCTATTGATCACAGGCGCGTATGCGGGTACGTACAGGGTGTATGACGGATACCGGATGGAGATTGTGATAGAAGCGGTTCTTTACGATGGTATCGCGCTCAGGCAGTATAGCTGGGAGCGAAAAGAGTATCCTGGTTTCGTTTACCGTTATGAGCGAAAGTGGGATGTGCGTTTGGGGCAGCGCGTGGACTTAGAGCCTCTCCTATAAGAATGATTTTGAAATATAAACGCACCCCCGGCGGAGGCCGCAACCCTCTAAGCGATACTTTATGTGCCGCGCACAGGCTGCCAACAGGAATCTACCTTTGGCGGCTCTGTGCGCAGAATATTTTGAGATATGGGGCGGTCGGCCTTGTCGGAGGGTCGCCCCCACGCGGTTAATCCTTCTTGTTTTTGTTTGCGCCTGAAAAATCCTTTATGCTGTTTATGATGTTAACGCCAGTTATTGCCTCAACCGTTTCCGGCAAGCTCGCTACAATATCTGTCACATAGCTGGACAGTTTTGCCGCCCCGCCATTTTGCCCGCCTTGATCTACAATGACTATTTTTTCCGTCTTTGCGAGCGGTTCCGCTACAGCGCGCGCCAGTTCAGGCAGTTTTTCTATAATCATTTGCGTTACGGCCGCCTCGTTGTATTGCTTGTATGCCTCTGCTTTTTTCAGCATAGCCTCGGCTTCCGCCTTACCTTTTTCGCGGATAATATCGACCTCCGCCATGCCTTCCTGCCGACGAGCGTCGGCCCGTGCCGCGCCTTCCAGCTTGATACCCTGCGCGCGCGCTTCGGAGTCCTGCACCTCGCTGTACTTATCCGCCTCGGCAGATTTTTCCTTACGATACTTATCGGCGTCGGCTGTTTTAACAACTGTCGCCTCCAGCTCGCGCTCACGTCGGGCGGCTTCCTGCGCGGCAAGCTCAATCTCTTTCTCTTTACGGATAATGGCTACCTGCATCTCCGTTTCCGTCACTTCTTTTTTGACGCGGTTGGCCTCTATCTCGTATGCAAGGTCGGCGTTGGCCTTGACGATCTCTTGCTCGCGCCGATATGAGTGTACCTTTAACTCTTTCTCTTTAGTCGCCTCGGAGATCTGCGTTTCGGCTATCAGCCTTGCCTCTTCGCCCCTACGGTTCGCCTCGGCTGTTTTTACCTTGGTTTCGCGCGCGGCTTCCGCCTCGGCTATCTCCGCGTCGCGTTTAACCTCGCTTATGCGCTTTTTACCCAAGGCTTGCAGGTATCCGTTGTCGTCTGATATGTCTCTTATGGTAAAGGCTTTTATTTCCAGGCCCATTTCGGCCAAATCCAGAGCGGCGACCTCTTGCACCTGCGAGGCAAATTTCTCTCTGTCCTTATAAATCTCTTCAACGGTCAGTTTAGAAATAATTTCGCGCAGCTTGCCCTCAAGAACATTTTTGGATATATCCATAATAACGGCTATGGTACGGCTTTCGTTTCCGGTGTTAAACTGCTCCATTGACGCCAAAATGGACTCTCTGTCGCTTTTAACCTTTATTACCGCCACACCGTCAGCGATTATGTCCACACCTTGTTCTGTCAGCGCGCCCGATGTACGCACCTCTATTTTCATGTTTTCGAGAGATATACGATCGGTGCGTTCCAAAATGGGCACTACCATGCCGCCGCCGCCAGAAATAACGCGCTTCTTTAAGCCCGTGACTACCAACGCCTTATCTTGCGGCACTTTTTTCCACAGGCTAAAGATCCCTATCAGCAACAAGAAAAGTACCACAAGGATAATGATGATTATTATCCCGGTCATTTCATCAAACATAAAGTTCCTCCTTAGCTGGCATTAACGATCCCGAAATTTAATTTGCGACGCTGTGCTCGGGAACGCCCACTTCGATTGCCGGGCGCACATAGTAAGTATTTTTTTTAATGTACACGATAGTAACGCTGGTGTTGCGAAGTATCCCCTCCCCGCTTTCAGATTTTGCCGGGGCGCTGTAAGTATTTCCGTTAGAATAGTAAGTTATTTTGCCATATTTCCCTTGCGGGATATACTCTGTAACCTTCGCGGCCAAGCCGATAAAACTTTGCTGTTCGCTCACGCTGGTGTTCTGCATTTTTTTTAGCCATACAAACACATACTTCCACATAATGAAAGCCACAACCACACCAAGACCCGCGCCACTCATGGCGGCAAAAAACCAACCCAGAGGTTTTAGCAGTATCAACCCCACGCCGCCAAACACGGTTATAAAGGCGCATATGACAGACGGCTTGAGAAACGAAACATACCCGCCAATACTTATATCAAAGTCATTATCGCCAATGTCAAAATCCATATCAATATCAATAAAACTGAACAAACCCAATACGAACGAGATAACGGCATAGCCAACGCCTACCCCAAAACATATCGTAAAAGCGGTTTGCACAAGCATCACCTCCAAACACGTAATCGTGTCACAACCGGGACAACTCGAGACAGCCCGCAGCCATTTCGCCAAGCGGAGCATAGACCATCCGCCTAGATACTATCATAACGGGAAAAGATCGTCAATGTTTTCGAATGCGCGCGCCTTGGGGTGAAGATTGCAAGTTTAATTGTCCTATCCAAAATGCCAATATCTGTAAGCTAAAATCTGTTCAGTAGAGGAGTCAAGGGTAGGAGGAAGATTTTTTTGAGGAGCTCTTCCTCAAAAAA
>JAISGK010000014.1 GCA_031263155.1 Clostridiales bacterium | reverse complement strand
GCAGAATGTAAACTACGCGCAGATGTAACAAAGAATCTATCCACGCGCCGTGAGTTCCGCAGAGCGCGTCGTAACCGTAAAACCAGATATCGCGCTCCAAGATTTAATAACCGTATTCGGAGCAAACACAAAGGATGGTTTGCGCCCTCGATCGAACAAAAAATCAATACGCATGTCCAGTTAATCAAAACGGTATGCAATTTGCTTCCAATCACAAAGATAATTATTGAGACAGCGGAGTTTGACACTCAACGTCTCAAAGCAATGCTTGAAGGTAGACCACTGCCCGTAGGCGCTGACCATCAACTGGGCGAGCAGTACGACGAGTACAATACTCGACAGTACATACTCCACCGTGATGGATATAGATGCAGGGTATGCGGCAGTAAACATGGGAATACACAGAACGGCGTAAAAGTAAAATTCCACGTTCACCATCTTGAAAGCCGCAAGATGGGTAGCAACGCGCCAAATAACCTCATTACACTCTGTAAGCGCTGTCACACGAAATATCACGAGGGCAAACTGCTTCTGCCCGAGACACTCCGTAAACCTCGCTCAATGAGAGACGCGGCGTTTATGGGGATCATGCGCAAAACCTTAATGGGGCGTGTACGCGGGTTGTTCCCAGGCATTGAGGTTATGGAAACTCATGGATATATAACAAAATACCGTCGCGAAACAGCGAGACTGCAAAAATCACATGCTGTTGACGCCAGATGTATAACAGGCAATTGCATAAGGCGACTATCCTAAAAGGCGGTATTCGCAAAGCAAATCAAACGCCTAAATACGTTCACGGATTCCAATTGTTTGATAAAGTACGTATGCCAGACGAGCGAGAGGGATTTGTGTTTGGGAGGCGATCCAGCGGCAGTTTTGATATCCGCACACTGGATGGGCAGAGACTGTCGGCAGGTATCAGCTGCAAGAAACTCAAACTGCTTGAAAGTCGCAATGCTATACTGACCGAAAGGAAGGGCGACTCCTCCCAATACTTAAAAGTAGGGGTATCCGTCGCCTAAAATATTGATGAAGAATCAAGGGTTGTTTAAGAGCTTTACATTCGCTTTTTCGGGCATAGCCTCTACAATTAAATCGGAGCGCAACTTTAAGATTCATTTGGTAGCGGCAATATGCGCTCTGCTACTGGGCATTTATTTTAAATTACCCGTGGTAGAATTTATAATACTATTGTTAACAATTACTTTGGTGCTGTGTGCCGAATTACTTAACACGGCAATAGAAAAAACAATAGATATAAGTTGCGGCGCTAGGCTTAACGCCACCGCTAAGTTGGCAAAGGACGCGGCGGCGGGGGCGGTATTTCTCACCGCCCTCAACGCGGTCGTGGTTGGGATATTATTGTTTGGCAAACGTGTGTTTGTACTGCTGATTTCGGGGTAATTTTATTGGTTGCAATCTAGATAAACACGGAGGTCGCAATGCGAACGGAATCCATAACGCGAACTTCGTTCGCAATGCGAACAAAGTTCGCAATGCGAACAAAGTTCGCAATGAAGCTTTATATTTTTCCCCTCATGATTTGTGCGCTGTTTGTGTTCGCGGGGTGTCAACCCAAGGCAAACGATCAGCTTGAAGTCACAACGATATCATCATCCGGGCCAACACCGACAGAACCGCCCTCCAGATTCAAGCCAATAGAAGATGACAATCGCCCAAAACTTGTTCCCGATCCGCTGTCTGGGTTGCCCGTAACAGAAGACGTGGCAAGCTCACGCCCCTTTGCCGTGATAATAAATAATCACACAAAAGCGCGCCCTCAAAGCGGGCTTGCGCAAGCGTCAATAATATATGAGGCCCTAGCGGAAGGCAATATCACGCGCATGCTTGCCGTTTTCCATTATTTTGACACGCAAAAGATCGGCCCCATACGCAGCGCGCGCGACTACTATATAGACTTCGCTCTCGACTACGACGCCGTATTTGTGCATCACGGCGGCAGCCCGCAAGCATATGACATGCTAGACGAACTGGGCATAGCCGAACTCGACGGCATGAGCCTTGCGCGAACATTTTGGCGAGACCCCAAACGGGTGCAGATACCCGGCATGTATGAGCATAGCTCTTACTCCGGCCATGATTTGATGGTAGAGGCGGCAGCCGGCAAAGGTTTTAGAACGACGACCGACAAAGCCGTTGGTTTTATGTTTTATGGTGAATTAACCGAGTTGGCGGACGCCTCGCCCGCCACATATGTAAGTGTGCCCTTTGCGGAGGCATACGGCGTCAGTTTTGAATACCGCGATAATCTCTACTACAAATTTATTGATGGCGAGCCGCAGATTGACGCCGAAACAGGGCTTCAATTGGCGGCGGCGAACGTGATTATTCAATACGCCAATATTAATTTGATAGCGGGCGATTCTGCCGGAAGGCGCGAAGTGGATATTATAGGTAGCGGCGATGCCACGCTGATAACGGCGGGCGGCTACGCAAACATTAATTGGGAAAAGGCGGATCATTTTGCCCATACGCGCTGGACACATCAAAACGGTCAGGAGATTGTATTAAACATGGGGCTAACATGGATATGCGTTGTGTCGCCCACCACGCCGACAGAAATTTCGTAGTATAATATTATATAAAAAGAGGGAGCTGAACCATCGTAGGTACTTTCAGGTCAGGATTTGTAACAATAATAGGACGCCCCAACGTAGGTAAAAGTACATTGATGAACCTATACATCGGGCATAAAATTTCCATCATATCAGACAAGCCTCAAACCACGCGCAACAAGATTAGCGGTATGCTAACGAGCGATGATTATCAGGTAATATTTATTGACACGCCGGGTATTCACAAACCAACCAGCAAACTGGGTCAGTACATGGTAAAAACGGCGCAAAACGCCATGAACGAGGTTGATTGTGTCGTCTACATGGTAGAGCCGCGCCCTCGAGCCAACGCGGATACGCGCATAATAAACAGGCTGGGTAACATCGGTACGCCTGTCTTTTTGGTTATAAACAAGGCGGACACTGTGCCAAAGCAAGAACTCTTGCCAGTAATAGCCGATTATCAAAAAATGTATAATTTTAGCGAGGTGTTTCTAACTTCCGCGCTCAAAGCGGAAGGTACAATGGAACTTTTAGACGCTATAAAAAACGTTTTGCCCGAAGGACCTAAATATTTTCCTGACGACGAGATAACAGATCAGCCCGAGCGACAGATTGTGTCTGAACTAATACGCGAAAAAGTATTGCTGTTTATGCGCGAAGAAGTGCCCCATGGCGTCGCCGTCGCGATAGACCAGATGACCGCCCGCGAAGGGCAAGATCTGGTTGACGTGTACGCCACTATCTATGCGGATAAGGATTCACACAAGGGCATGCTGATAGGCAAAGACGGCGCGATGTTAAAAAGAATCGGGCAAACAGCGCGTGTGGATATCGAGCATTTGCTGGGCAGCCCCGTTAACCTGCAACTATGGGTAAAGGTAAAAAAGGAATGGAGAAACAGCGATTTTTACATTCGCAATTTTGGCTTTACAGACAGCTAAAGATTAACAATTTTGGATCTAAAATACAAATGGATTTCATAAAAAATTCATATTTTCGACATAATTCGGGGATGGTATTAATGTATAATTAATGTATAATATAGAATATGAGGGGGGTTATGGTGATATACGAGTCTAATTGGGAACAACTACCTTTGGAAGGAACGCTCCAGGAAATTGGCAATCCAGTTGCGGCTCACAAAAAGCAAAAACGCAGTCAGTTGCGAATTGGTACGGCGTTGCTACTGGTATGCGTGATATTTTCGAGCATATTCGGTTTTGTAGGGGGGTTAGCCGCCAATCGCGGGCTATCGACCACAACCAATAATGCCGCGCCCGTTGTGGAAAATCGTTACAGCTCTACCCCAATAAAGTTAACAAGCAACACGCTGTACGAACAGCAAACGATACCCGATGTGGTTGAAGCTGTAAAACCGACTGTAGTGAACCTGTATAACGAATATGCTATGTATGATACCCAAACAGGGCAGTATGTAAGCGAAGACGGCGGAGGCAGCGGAGTCATTATCACCTCTGACGGCTACATAATAACCAACAATCATGTGGTAAATGGCGTAAGTTCCATAATTGTGCAAATGTCGGACGGCACAGAGTATAACGCCACAACGGTCGCGACAGATCCATCTACAGACTTGGCAATAATTAAAATAGCCGCGACAAACCTGACCCCCGCTGTACTGGGCGATTCTTCTTCGGTACTGGTGGGTGAAACGGGGATTGCCGTTGGGAACCCGATAGGGTACGCCGGAAGTGTGAGCACTGGAATTATATCAGGGCTGGAGAGAGATATTGTAGTGGATGGCGTGCCGATGGTGCTTATGCAGTCCGACGTTGCAATAAATCTAGGCAACAGCGGAGGTGGATTTTTTAACCTAAGAGGTGAATTGTTAGGGCTGGTTTCCGCAAAAGCTGAATACCAAGACGAAATTATAGAAGGCATGAGCTTTATTATTCCGGTAAATTTGATGGTGGGGGTAGTGAACGAACTATTTACATATGGCTATGTAAGAGGGCGCATAGATACTGGGCTAACGTTAATGGACATTCAAACCGCGCAAATGGCTATGTATTATAGGGTTAACGCGCTGGGGCTTTATATCTCCGAATCCACCTACGCGGAACTGCAACCTGGCGACCTCATTAAATCTGTAAACGGTGAAGACGTGAGAAGCGTCGCTGACTTTAACATAGCGCTTTACTATAGCCAAGTAGGCGACACGATAACATTAACCGTTTCTCGCAACCGCCAGATCTTCACGACATATATAGCATTAAGGGAGATGAGAGGTTAGAAAGTAAAGGTCACCGCCGCCCTTTTATAATAACTCTAACCGTGCGTTTCCCAAATTTGGCATGTTTGCGCAGCGGTCAGTGGGTATGATTTCGTAGGGGCGCGCAGTGCGCGCCCGTGAAGTAGCCAGGTGATTACCGAGAAGACGCGTAGGCGGCAAGCTAAAATAAAGAAAGATGTGCTGGATGTTCTGATAGAAGAGGGCTGCTGCCAAACCATACAATGGTTGGCGACAGCCCACTACTTGCGTTGCCGTTTTGCGAGTTGCCGTTTTGCGAAATGAACATTTGACATTGCCCTATGTCGTTTTCATAAGCCAATAGCCGTATTCGCCATCAACAAGCGTAGGAGTGTCAGCTACACATTTAAAGCGGGTGAAACCCAGTCTTTGCGCCAGCGAGCGATAGCGCGGCTCAAAAACGCCCGGTACCCCCAAGATATATTCGCAATTGTTTGTGCGCCCTATCATCAAATGGCGATATTTTTTGTACGCGGCCACAACGAATGGATGGCAAATAATCGCTCTGTAGTCAAGATTTAAAAATATCGGCTCTTTCAGAGACACGCGCACCCATTTGATATCCTTACAGCGGCTTGAAAACGGGTTCATCTCCACATAATCGCAAAATATATGATCCAGCTCAGCGTTGCCGGCTTTAGGTGCGACGGAGTGATCCGATTCAGGCTCGCTATTCTGCTGTCGCGTTTCGCCAGTGTTATCGTCAATGGCGCGCTCAATATTTTCGGTAGCCTTACGCATATTACAAAAAGTATCTGAACTTGGCGCAATGTCGTCAGGGGTGGTGTCGTCGGGTTCTTGCTCAGCTGTCGTTTCCGGCTCTGGTGCTCGTTCGTGAGTAATTTCTTGCGGCTGTTCAAATTTAAACTGCTCCGGCTCGCCAATGCCAATTGACCTATCCGCGTCTGTGCCATCCAGATATGCGCCGTTTGCCGCCGGTTCGCCCTCATCAATATCTCCATATTCGTCATCATCGGCATATTGGGTATCATCGTCATCATCTACAGCTTCAGCATATTTTTCATCGGACAGTTTTGTCGTTGCAAGATAATCTATGTGCTCTTCGCCATCTTTGGGTGAGATCTTTGGCTCAACTACCGTTGATCTCATTGTATCGGCCTTCGAGATAGATATAGCGTCTTTATCGCCAACCTTTATCTCAAACGTGGATTTCCAACTGACTTGTATATCTTTATAACCCACCAGGGGGCAAATGTCCTTCTTGCTGCCCACCAGCACCGCCAGCCCTACAAGAGAGCCAAGCCCCGCTCCATCTGTCGCGCTGTTAACGTCAAATTCGTTTCTAAACTCGCCTCGGCCTTTTTGATCCACATGCAAAGTCCCCACGGGCACGCCGATAAACTTGTTGTCAAATTTCAATATCAGGTGAATCTTGTAGGGCACGGTGAATTTGAGTTCTTGCACATTAACGGTAATCTTGCACTTGTTACCTCGAGCTTCAATCAGCGCGCGCCCGACAGGGGCTTTGGATAACCCATAGCCGGGTGTGTCTTGGTTAAGCATAATAAAATTCCTTTGATATTCCATATAAAAACACCCCTTCATAAGTTGATCATATGCCGACGCTGGCCAATTGATGAATGGGGAGCAAATAAGAAAGGGGCATTTGATGATAGCTTACCTAACGGGAACAATTACTTCTAAATATGATAACGCGGTCGTGCTGGAAACAGGGGGCGTGGGATTTTATATAAACGTGCCCCAAAATGTGCCGCAACAATTGATTTCGAGCGGCAAGGCAACGTTACAAACGCATTTGGCCGTAAAAGAAGACAATATGTCGTTGTATGGATTTTTGAAACGCGAAGACAAACGCGTGTTTGAATTATTAATAAGTGTGACAGGGGTCGGGCCTAAAGTGGCGTTGAGCGCGCTGTCGGCGCTGTCGTCTCACGAAGTGATGGTCGCGATAATGGCTGGCGACTTTGACACGCTGTCCAGAGCGCCGGGTGTGGGCAAAAAAACAGCCCAGCGTATATCGCTGGAGCTTAAGGATAAATTGAAAAACGAATCATCATTGTCAAATATTATGGATGCGCAACAAAAACTCGCAATGGCCTCCGGCAACAGGCAAGACGCGGCGGAAGCCCTAATCGCGCTGGGCTATTCGCGCGCCGACGCAATCAAAACCGTTATGGAGTGCGACACCGGTACAATGAAAACGGAGCAAATAATTCGGCTGTCATTACGCAAACTGGCGTCACTATAAACTCTAAACGTGCGTTTTCACAAAAGGATTTTGATCTCGTAGGGGCGCACTGCGCCCCTACGACACATTGTGAAAATGCACGTTAGAGGTTCAATTAACTACTCCCATTTACGGTTTCTCCAAAAATGGATTCCCACGTGGTCTTCTTCCCACTCAAACACACCACTTTTA